>NZ_JAUSTO010000007.1:0-152860 GCF_030812885.1 Moryella indoligenes | reverse complement strand
GAAGCGGAATGAAAACTGATAATCCGAAGATGATCAGCCTTGAACAAGCTCATAGTATCATCTTCGGGGCATCCTGTCAAAAGGGTGTTCTTTTTATACCCAAAAAGGAGGTAAATCATGCCAAGAAAAGTAAAAGGTAGGTTGCCATCAGGAAGTATCCGCATTCAAAAACAGGTAGGAAAGACTCCGGAAGGGAAACGAATCATGAAGTCTTTTACCGGTGCGACGCGTGCAGAAGCTGAATATAAATACTCCCAGTGGATTATCAACCGCCCGGATGAAGAGAATCCCTCGGCTCTGACAGTGCAGGAGGCCGTCAGACGATACATAGACGCCAAAGCAGAGGTTTTATCCCCCTCAACTATAAACGGCTATGAAAGCCTTTTGGCGGCCCGCATTACCCCCTCTGCCATCAGCAAGGCAGATATATCAAAAGTAAGCACCAAAGATATACAGCTATGGATAAGTGACATGACAGCACAAGAGCTTTCCCCTAAAACAGTGCGAAACGCTTATGCACTTTTGAAGGCTTCCATACAGCTTTTTGAACCGGCGGCAGAGCTTTCTGCCACCCTTCCCGCGCAGAAAAAGCCGGAGCTCTATTGTCCCTCAGATGAGGATATAAAAAAACTTTTAAGCGTGGTAAAAAATCGCGACTTAGAAATTGCTATTCTCTTAGCAGCATTCGGAACATTAAGACGATCTGAAATCTGCGCCCTAGAAAGTACAGACATAGTCGGCAACTCCATCCGAATAAACAAAGCGTTAGTGGTCAACCAAAATAATGAAATGGTTATCAAAACTCCAAAAACTTATGGAAGCTACAGAACGGTTGAAATGCCGGAATTCGTAATAGAAAAATTAAAAGGAATAGAAGGCAAAATTATAAAAGGTACCATCCATTCCATAACGAATTCATTTGTGAGGGCACAAAAAAAATCAGGCTGTCCACATTTCCGCTTTCATGATCTCCGGCATTACTCGGCAAGCATTATGCACGCGATCGGCATTCCCGATCAATACATTATGCAGCGCGGCGGATGGTCTTCCGATAATGTGATGAAGCGCGTTTATCGAAATACCATTGACACAGAGACGCAAAAGCAGACAGACAAGATCAATTCTTACTTCCAAAAAATAAGTGTGTCACACGTGTGACAAATGCACCGTTTCCGTGTACCTTTTTCCGGTTTCTGCGCTCCGTTTTTGGGCAATAAAAAGCCCCGCAAACCGCATTTCCACGTGGGAAACAACGTATTTGCGAGGTTTTATCGAGATGGAGATAGTGGGATTCGAACCCATGACCTCTTGAATGCCATTCAAGCGCTCTCCCAGCTGAGCTATACCCCCATATGTCTGTCGCTCTGACAAGGCTTATGTTATCATGCCGCAGCACATAATTCAAGCACAAGATCATGCTGTTAAGAAGATTTCTATAATCCCGGTCAGCTATACTCTGCTCCTGTTTTTCTCCTGCTTCTTTCTAACACTGATACCCCTTTCCCGGCAGAATACGCGTTGGACTGTTTTTATATATGCTCTCATCTCGCCATCACTTTTGCTTTACAAACCCGGAATTTTCGGATATAATATCAACGTTGCAGGTGTGGTTCAATGGTAGAACACAAGCTTCCCAAGCTTGGGACGCGGGTTCGATTCCCGTCACTTGCTCTCTTAAACAGATAGAAGTCCTGATTTTACAGGACTTCTTTTTTAATTCAAAAGGCGCCTCACAGCGCCCTTCGAATTCCCTCCATGAGCTCTGCATAGCTCTCATATGCCGGAAGCTCCGGATGATCCTTCTTGATCTGCTCCGTGCTGCGGAACAAAAAGCCCGCCTTGCTTGCCTGAATCATCCCCAGATCATTGTAGCTGTCTCCACTGGCGATGGTCTCATAACCGATGGACTGCAGAGCCTTCACTGTCGTGAGCTTAGAGTTCTCAATTCTCATGCGGAAACCGGTGATCTCACCGCTCTCCGCAACCTCGAGTGAATTGCAGAATATCGTCGGCCAGCCAAGTTTCTTCATGAGCGGAGTTGCAAACTGCGTAAAGGTATCACTGATGATGATGACCTGGGTTATGGAGCGAAGCTCATCCAGAAACTCCCTCGCACCCGGAAGCGGATCGATCTTCGCGATCGTCTCCTGTATCTCCTTAAGCCCCAGACCATGCTCCTTCAGTATGCCAAGTCTCCAGCGCATCAGCTTATCATAGTCCGGCTCATCGCGCGTGGTGCGCTTCAGTTCAGGAATGCCGCTGGCCTCCGCAAAGGCAATCCAGATTTCAGGTACCAAAACTCCCTCAAGATCAAGACACACGATATTCATATGACATCCTCCATCTGCTCCCTGTTTATACCCTCAAACTCATTTTTATATATTACAACAAAAAACCCAAAAGCTTCAGTCCTTCACCACCTCGTAGCTCCAGCTCATGATACCGCCAAAATCCAGTACCTTCCTGTACCCCAGCTCCGCAAGCTTCTCCGCCGCAATCGCGCTGCGGTGCCCGCTCCGGCAGTAAACCAGTATCTTCATCTCCTTATCCGGAAGCTTCTGCTCCACGCTCTCATCAATGCTCTCGTGGGAAATGCATATAGCCCGAGGAATATGCCCCATGGCGTACTCCTCCTCTGTGCGGACGTCGAGAATGACGATCTCCTCCCCGCTGTCCATAAGCTCCTTTGCTTCCTTCTGTGATATCTTCGTGTACCCCATCTCCCCCTCTGCCTCTTTTGTCTCGCCTTTCCTGTGTCCGCAGCCTGAGAACCATACGCATAGCAGCGCAGAAAGCAGCAGCACACCCGTCCAGATATTCCTCAATGCTTCACCTCCATAATAGAACCCAAAATACCACTGTGAGGGCAGAGCCCATGCGGATCTACTCCCTCACAATCTGTCGTGATCTTTGGTGCTAGCATTGTAACATAAATAAACTCTTTTTGAAACGATGCTCCCAGCTTACACGAAGGGCGTTTCTCGCAAAATTGACAGGCCTTTATACAGCTATTTCAGACAGCTAAAAGCCCGGCTGCATGATCGCGCAGCCAGGCTATATTGCAGGGCTTATTTTATTCTAAGCTCTTCTTAGAGAGTATCGCTCCGTCGCTTACTCCACAACCTGAATGGTGTTCAGGATTTCCAGCACGACCGGATCCAGTCCGTCCTTCATGGAGTGATCCGCAGTAATGGCGAAGTTCACACCGTAGAGACGATTGATCTCCCCGCCAAAGTATACATGGACTTCAGCATTATAATCCCCCCAGTCGTCCCTGTAGCTGATGATACGCGCCTCGTAGCCGGCAATGGTGGTGTCCTCCGTGGTATAGTCCTCATACTCTGCATAGCTGTCAAAGTACTCCATGGACCGTTCATGATCCTGCTCACTGATCTGCGGAACGATGCCGATCGCAACACTCTCATCCTTCGCCTTGATTGTATCAAGAATGGCGCTCTCATCCTGAAAGAAAGTATCTGCGGGATAGTCAATGAAAAGCTCATCCAGATAATTGAAGCGTCCCACATCCCCGGTAAATGCTGCCGCCGCACCGGCTTCCGCAGTATCTGCCTCAGCCTCCTGCTCCTCTTCGCTCTCCTCTGCCGCCTCAGTGGGCTTCTCTCCGGTGAACTCCTCAAATATCACCTTATCACCATCGAGATCCATAGTCAGCGTCGAGCCCTCGAGCTTGAGATCCACAGAATCACCGCTCTCTGTGTCGTGAAGCTTTGCCTCTGTCGCACTTTTGGTCTCCCACTTGCCTTCCTCTTTATCTCCCATCATATCCATGATGAAGCTTCCGTCACCCTTCAGCTCCAGTGTCATATACATGCCAAGCTCATTCATCTCCTTCATGAGATCCCGGCTCACCGCGGAATCGGAATTCCCGGAGGTGATCTCCACCGCATTCCAGGTCTTCACAAATCCTTTGCTGAAGTCCTCCTTGCTTGCCCCGCCGCCCTTGCCACAGCCGATCAGGGTGAGCAGCAGCAATGCCACCAGCAGTACCGATAAAATCCTCTGACCTGTCATACTCTTCTTCATATCCATACTCCTTCCTGTACCAGATATTCTGGATTTTGTAACAACTGCAGCAAAACAGCAATTGATTATCCAACCGTTCTGCCATATTGTTGCCTCCAGTTTAACGGGGGTGATCCAAGAAAGCTATGGTACCAGGTATACTTTTTGTCTATTTTTTACGATTCTATGGGGAAAACACAACATCGGATGGTATCCTGAGGCTACCATCCGATCAATCCAGATTCCAGAATCTTCTCTCCCGTGAAACGCCGGCAAGCACCGCTACCCACTCATAATTTACTTTTCTCTGTTAATAATAAAAATTCCGGAGGTCACAAGCAGCGCCGCGAATACGTATCTCAAGGTGAAGGCTTCCCGCAACAGAAGACAGGAAAACACAATGCCAAACACCGGAATCAGAGAGGAGAATATCGCCACCCTTCCGACCGGGTGATACTGCAGAAGCTGATTATACACAGAGAAGCCTACTGCTGAGATAAGCACCAGTATGAGCAGGTCAAAAACCCCCTCCGCTGTGACACTCCGAATATGGCCGCCCATTCCGAGACCCGCAGCGACCAGCATAAGCCCGCCGAGCAGCAAACCATAACCCGTCATAACGAAGACCTGTGTCTTTTTGCCGACGATCCGGGTCAATATCCCGCCAAAGGCTGAGCAGACTGCGTTCAGCACAATCATTCCGTCTCCGGAGAGTGTGAAGGAACCGCCGCCCCCAAAATCCAGATTCAGACAGAGCAGGCCACTGAAGCCAACGATACAGCCCAGCACTCTGGCCCGTGTCAGATGCTCCTCGGGAAATATGGCACAGGAAAGAAATACCAGCATAAAGGTTCCAAGAGAATTCAGCACAGCCGCCCGGGAGCCTGCGCTGTTGGATACACCGATATAAAAGAAAAAGTAGTGCAGGGCAGTATTCACCAGCGCATACAGAAGCACCCAGGGGGCAACTGCCCGGCTCATACCAAGACGTAGGCCTCTCACAGCGGCAATCATCAGCAGCACTCCCCCTGCAATCGTGAAGCGCAGGCCTGCAAAGAGAGTTTTTGCTGCAGTATCCGCTGAAGCTATGCCAAAACCAAGCAATCCCAGCTTTATAAAAGGATATGCGGCTCCCCAGACACACACTGCAATCAGCGCCAGAAACGGTACTGCTCCGGGATTCTGAAAGATTGTTGTCCTGTCCTGTTCTGCTGTCTTCACACTTACCATTTTTACTCTACCTCGGCTGATATCTGTCAGAGAATCTGTTCCAAGCAGGTGAACTGCGCCTTCATTCCCTGCGAGGCATAAAATTTTTCGGCGGCATCATTTCCCGCCCATACATGAAGGGTCAGATTATAATATCCATGCGCACGGGCAAAGGCAAGAACATATCTGTAGAGAGCGCCACCTACATGAAGACCTCTGCTGTTTTCATCGACACACAGATCATCCAGATAGAGTGTTCTGACATCTGTCCGCAGTTTACTGTCTATGATCTGCTCTGTCCGGCAAAATGCATATCCCAGTACAAGATCTGAATCGTCCACAGCCACAAATACCGGATCTTCATCAGCAGCCAGCATTTTTTTCAGCTGTTCTTCTGTATATTTGGTAGCCGGCCCCTTAAATAAATCCGGTCTTGCATGATGATGAACCATATTTACCTGAATCAGCAATTCAAGAATTTTTTCTATGTCTTTTTCCTTTGCTCTTCGAATATTCATTTTTCTGTGATTATATTCTACCAGGGTGTAACCTCCATGCTCACGAGCTGTGGGAGTCCATCAAAAGCATTTCCATCTGTATCGACGATTCTGACACACGTATTGTCATATATCTTCAGATTCATTTTGCCCTCACAAATCCTGATTTACACATGCAATAAGACGTTTTTTTAGGTCACCAATCCACATACAGCTTCGGCAAAAGAGAATACCCCTCTGGCCTGATATCTGAGACGCCAATGATATCTCCGAGCCACTCGCCCGGGTCTGCCACTCTTCCATATCCCATTAGGAGCGGCAATGGATCTGAGAAGTCGTTTTTTGTATTGTCCTGAAACAGGATGTCAGTCTCATCAAGCGAATAATAAACCTTCTTCGTATGATTCACGGTGTATTTGAAGCGTCTTGCGCTTTTCTGAAAAAGCCCGTCAAAAGGATGCTCCGGATCCACACCATACTCATTGTGTACATCGCTTCTGTTACCCGATTTCAAATCTTCCAAATAAAACCCGATCTCTTGCCGGACTTCTTTTTCAGCTTCTTTAAAGAGGCTCGACACATTTTTATAGGTTTCAAAATACATGTCAATTGCGTTGCCTCTCTCCCCACACTCCACGCTTTGATCATAAAGCTTTTTGAACACAATATTAGAGGAGTCTTCCGGTATCGCACATTCATCTCCCAGCCAGATTACATGATTGCCCTTCCAGTTTTCTGCCAAGAGCACATGCAAGGCATGAAGCGGGACGCTGTCCTTATGCATAGTTTCATGGAATTTATTTCCATAATCAAAATCATTAGGGCAGATGAATTCACGTTTGTCTACATTAACCCAATCAAAATATTCCCCCATAAATCACTCTCTTTCTACAATTTCGACAGAGATAGAAGAACACATAATCTTGTAATATCCCACATCGAATGTAAAAACTTTGGTCCTATGTCAAGAAAAAGTACAAGTTAAAAATGGCCTTGCTCCTATGTAATGATATTCAGCCCGCAATTTTGAGTGATTTCTCCAGTTTCTCCAGGAATTCCTCTTCATACTGATCCGGCGATAGATAATTACAGTGGCTATGAATCCTTACCGTGTTGTAGAACGTCTCTATATATTCGAATACAAGACGGTAAGCACGCTGATAATCAAGAATCACAAAGCGATTGAGCCATTCTCTTTTGATTGGCGCATGGAAGGACTCTATGCATGCGTTATCCCAGGGATATCCCTTTTTGGAGTAACTGTTTATGAAATCAACTGTTGCTTCCTTGAAGGCATCTGAAACGTACTGTGTTCCGCGAACACAGCCATGTTCCGCCATCAGGTGTAAACATTCCATGGTTGATTCTTAGTTTACCTTTGATCACTTTGATTTTTACACGATTAATTCCAAAAACAACCGGAATAACAAAGGTTCTTTGTCCTTTTAAAATAATTTTTTCCATTACTCTTTTTCCCCAAAAAGCTTATCTCTGGTAAAATCCATAAGATAAGCACCAAGCGGAGCTGTAAATAAAATAGCTACAACTGCCACAGATAATACTGTAGTTCCTGCGGATATAATTGCCGGATCATTCAAATGATATCCTAAATCGAGAAGCCCTCCGCCTATTGCAGCTTGAACCGTTGCTTTCGGAAGATACGATATATTAACAAATAATTTTTCTTTCGCATTAAGCCTTGTTCCCGCAATAGCACATCTAACGCCTATACTTCTGAAAACAAGTCCTATCATAATCGTCAGCAATGCAAATCCTAAAACCTTGAGTGCATATTCTATCTGTATAGAAGCACCCACAAGGGTAAATAAAAACATTTCACTGACAACCCAGAGCCGATCGCATTTTTGTTTAAGACGTACTGCCTGTTCTCTTCTCTTACTTAGTATTACGATTCCCATCGCTATCACAGAAAGTAATCCTGAATAGCCGATATATTCAGATGCCACTGTTTCAAGCCAAACAAAAACAAAACATGTGCCAAGAACATATGAAAGCTTTAAAGAATCACGTAAATGGAACCTTTTAAACACATATGAAAATATCAATCCTGCTATTATTCCTACGGCTATTCCGGTAATAATAGATACAGGAATATTTATAAAAGCTTTTGCACTTACGTTACCTCCTCCTTCAACTGACAAGAAAGAAGTATAAAAAACGATCATGACGATATCGTCCATAGAACTTCCGGCTGTTATCATCTGCGGTATACCGTGTTTTGTGCCTATTCCTTCATCGAGCATCTTTGTTGTTCTGGGAACAACAACAGCAGGTGACACTGCACCTAAAACAGCTCCCAATAAAAAAGACTCAACAAATGACAAGCTGAGTAAAAAGTGTCCCGCAATACCAACCGCCGTCATTTCTATGCTGCAAGGCAGCACCGATAAAAGAACAGCTGGTCTTCCAACCTTTTTTAAATCATCAATTTCAAGGGAAAGTCCGGCTTTAAGAAGAATAATGATAAGTGCTATTTTCCTGAGTTCTCCTGATATCTGTGCCAGCTGAGGATTTAACACTCTAGTGTAGCCGATTATAATTCCAAGCACCAGATAACCAAGTAACGCAGGAAGTCGTAAACGATTCAATAGAAATCCCGCAGCACCTCCCACAACAAGGATAAGCGCAAGGCATAAAAAAATATTCATAAAAAAGTCCTCCGATTTTCTGTGCAAAAAAGCTGATAGCCCTGCACGATTATGCAGAAGTCATCAGCTTAATAAGCGGTTTAGGTTACCCAAGGGAGAACTTCATTCCCGGATTATTAATATATCATATATGGCCAATCTTGTCAAAAACAAGTACTGTGATGCTATCATTTTCATAAAAGCATCTAATCCGCTCACTCAGCGAAAAAAACATCTAATCCACTAACTCAATTCTTGACATCTAATCCACAGCCTAAACTATGTAAAAACATCGAAATCGGCTCCGAACCGGAGCGGTCGATAAGTTCTCATAGAGCAGTCTGCTCAGGCTCTTGCCTCTGACGCCAAATCCCAAGAATGGCTTGAAATCAAGGGCTTTCGAGCCTATTTTCCTTCGACCCTTGACATCAATACTACCGTCTCAACTTGCTTATCATTGTCCAAACTTATATTTAGATCCTCATCAATGATAGGTAGCTTAAAAGTAATGGATTTTAGTCATTGTCCATTTGGCTGCTTCTCTTCATAAATTTGAATTTCTGAAATGAGTGCTTCTATTAACTGTCTGCGTTCAACATCGTTCATGACTTTATAAAGTTTGTCAAAATAAATCAAAACCTTATATATATTATCGCCAGTCAGTTTCTCAGCTTCTATAGTTTGTTTCTTTGCTTTTGCATCAATTAACAATGATTCTAATTCTTCAATTTTATTGTACATACGATAAAGTCTATCATCTAAGTCCTGTTTTCTTCGTTTGTAGTGCTTATCATCAACATCTAAATTATCTATTTCCTCAATGAGCTTAAACTTTGTAGAATGACTTTTCCTTATCACTACTTGTATCACAGAACAGATTGCCACATCTGTTTTTTATGTATTCTTATTTATCGCTCGCTTTCTTCTTTCTTATATCCTTGGCTAACCAGTATTCATAAAACCGAAAACTTTCAGCAGCCTAGTGTCAAGAAGTTATTGGAGTTTTTCAGTTGCCCCCCTAAAGTACACCCCAAAAGTTCTCGGGGAACCCCAAAAACTTATTGGATACCCTAGATATAGTGCAGAAAACCGCTCCTATGCTTTTGCATAAGAGCGGTTATTTTTGTTTTTGAATATACGGTTTGCTTTTGTTTAATAGATCTTATTTTTCTTTTCTATAGATTCTATTTATAACTAGTACACCGCATGCTGCGAATGCAAGTCCAAAAGCATAGAGGATATTCATTCCGTTATCACCAGTGTTTGGTATTCTATTATTTTTTGAGTTCAAACTTGAAGTTCCACGAGGCTGTATTCCATTTTTATCCTTTGATCCTGGTTCACTAGGGTTGACGTTTGGTGTTCTGTTATTTTTTGAGTTCAAACTTGAAGTTCCACGAGACTGTGTCCCATTTTCATCCTTTGATCCTGGTTCACTAGGATTGACGTTTGGTGTTCCGTTATTTTTTGAGTTCAAACTTGAAGTTCCACGAGACTGTGTCCCATTTTTATCCTTTGATCCTGGTTCACTAGGATTGACGTTTGGTGTTCTGTTATTTTTTGAGTTCGAACTTGAAGTTCCACGAGACTGTGTCCCATTTTTATCCTTTGATCCTGGTTCACTAGGATTGACATCAGAAGTGCCTGGTTTTTTATTCTCTTCCCATGCAGCTATGAAAGTATGATCTTCAAGCGCCGTATAGGTATCTCCTGGCCGATACTCTGAACCCTTCCAATACTTGAATTTGAATCCATCCTTTACAGGAGCATTCATAATCGTAATTGTAGTTCCCTTTTTGACTTCTATTGTCCGATTTGCACTGTCATTATTCCAGTTTCCACCATTAGGATCATATATGATTTTAATCATAATATCTTTCCAAATAGCTTTTACGATTGTGTTGTCGTTGACGGTGATTTTGTCGCCGACGGATTTCTTTTTCGTGCCTACCATCCAGCCGTCAAATTTTTTGTTTTCCGGGGCGGTAAAGCCGTTGTCCGGAAGGGTGTATTCACTTCCTTTGGTGACGGATGCCTTTTCCATGCTGCCGCCACCACCGGCGCCATCAAAGGTAATGTCGACTGTATTACCTTTCCATGTAGCCGTAAGGGTTACGTTTCCGGTAATTGTTATTCTTTCTTTGGCTTGTTTTACGCCCTCTTTATCCCCAACTTTCCAGCCGGCAAACACTTTGTCTTTCGGTGCTGTAAAGGTCGGTGTCGGAAGTTCGTATTCACTGCCTTTTGTAACAGTTTTATCTTCCATCGAACCGGATGCGCCTTCTCCAGCCTTGAAGTCTACCTTAAATTCTACCTTAAATTCGATGGGTTTCCAGATGGCATTAATTTCTGTGTCGCCGGTAATCGTAATTTCCGTTTCCGGCTGCTTGAGATTAGTGTCATCGCCAATTTTCCATCCGGAGAATTCTTGATTTTCGTTCGGAGGTGTAAAAGTATTTGCTGCAGGAAGTTTGAAAATTTCGTCTTTCTTCTTGATTTCAACTTTTTCATCTCCGGTGCCGCCATTCGGCTTGACCGTTACTTTAAATGTCTTAGTCGCCGTAGCGGTAAAGACATTGTTGTTAGATGCTGCCACAAAATTCTTGGCATTGTTAGCATCTTGACCCTTCCATACAGGTTCGGTGTACCCTTTGTCAGCCTTTTCGTCGATAAGATCGAAGATAGTTTTTTTCAGAGTCGGATGTATATAAGTTGAGAGGTCGGTGCCCGGTTTTACCTTATATTCTTTATAAAGTACCGGACTATCTTTACCACCCTTAGTGGTCTTTGTAACTTCTCCCGTGTTCGGATCTTTATCCTCAACCTTTATGCCTTCGCCTAGTTTAAATTCAACAACTAGTGCATCGTCAGGTAAATTTTCCTTATTAGATGAGCTAACAAGATCGCTGACGTATAGCATTTGTTTTTCTACAACAATTTCAGAACCATCACTAAATGTTACTTTAACCTTACCCTCAAAGTCGCCGGAGTTTTCAGTCGTCCTTGTCTTTGGTTCACTTGCATCGCTTACTGACGCTTCGTTAAGGTATTCTTTAATTTTATCTTTATCTGTTGCAGAATCTTTTGCCTTGACGCCTTTCTTCCAGTCAACCGTATCTCCGACCCATTTTTTGAGAGCAACCGGGTCAAGGCCGCCAAGGGCTTTAACTTTTTTAGCTATTGTTTCTTCCTCTTCCATAGGTAAAGTTCCCGGATCTGAAGTAAGCGGATCTGTATCGCCTTCTGCAATTCCACCCTTGTCTGTTACTGTAGCCGTTACTTGTGTTCCGCCTTTTACCTTGTCTTTAGAAAGAGTTATAACGCCATTCGTATCAACGGAACCTTCGCCTTCAGTAATTGACCAAGTTCCATCATCAGCTTTTGTTGCTGTAGTTGTTTGATCTTTACCGCCTTTACCTTTATAAGAAACAGCAATAATCTTAGCATCTGTATCTTTTTCATCTGGAGTGATTGTGATGTTTTTCTTATCTTCACTTAAGGCAAAAGTTGGTGCTTCTGGTTTGATATTTTTTAAAAGGTCTTTGGCTTGGATTGTTATTTTTGGTTGAGCTCCATCATTTAACTTGACTGAGCCATCTGCATTTTTTTCTGGAACAAATTTATAATCATTGTTCGGGTCCCAAGTACCCTTTACATCATTACCGCTAAATATCTTAACATTTCCGCCGCCATCAATTTGAATAACTGCCGGAACTCCATCCCAGTCTCCAGTTCCGTTTGGTAATTTAGATTCTCCATTTACTGTATATGCTGTTTTAATGGCGTTAATAAGTTTTCCCTTGTCATCATCAGTTATTTTTCTTGGGTCTTTAACGTTTGTTTTTTCAGGTATTACTGGTTTTACAGTTGTTGTAGAACAAGATACAAATTTATGGGGTTCTTTTACAGAAACGCCAACTATTTGGTCGAGTTCTAAACTTTCTCTTTCTTGTAAAGTATAGGAGAAAGTTCCATCCTTTTGTAAAGTTGCAGCTAGCGGGTTAGATGAGTCTTTGTCAATTATACATCCTTTGTCAGTACAAAAGCCTCCTGATTTCTCCTTTTTAACATTAAGGATTAATTGTACTTTTATGCCGTCAAATGGTCCCTCTCCTTCTAATTTTCCCTTAATTACATTGTCTGCAATTGTAATTCTGCCAAGAATAGCTCCTCTCGAATATTCTGTTACTTGTTTTATTTGTAAATTTGTAGCTTCTACTTTACCTGATGTTGATTCGTCTGTATAGGTTACTTCATAATAAGCATGTGCAATACCGTCAATAGAAAACTTAACTGATTTAATATCGCCGGCTATTTCAGTATTTGCGTCATTAAACATCCTAACAGCTTCTGCTTGTTCGTCTTCATTAACTATGTTAGAACTTGTTTGCTCTATCCAAATTTTGCCTGTCGGCATTGTAAGAGTAACTGTAGATGCCTTAGATGGTTGTGCATTTTCAGTTACCTCCGGTGATTTATCTTCACCTAGTTGCTGGTAGACGGTAACTGTATCGCCTTGTTCAACTTTTTTTCCTTCAGGTAATTTTACTGACCATTTTGTTCCACTTGTAGGTGTAACAGAAAGAGTGGCTTTTACAGTATCATCTTCACCCTTTAATGTTACATATACCGTTGCCCTTACTGGCTTGCCGCCAACTCTATCTCTATGCAATTTAGCTCCGGAAATAGTCGTGTCACCGTAAAAGACTTTGTTAATTGTCGGTGCCGGTATAGCCCCCCGCGTAACCGCCTCGTTAACAATCTCCGATCCGATCTCTAGACCATCGCCCTGTTCATCAATTGTCTTAGGCGTTTCGGCATTAGAATTTGAAGCTTCATTTGTCTTTACCTCAGCCTCTTTTGTTGTATCAGGATTAGGCTGGGTTTCAGCATTAGAATTTGAAGCTTCATTTGCCTTTACCTCAGCATCTTTTGTTGTATCAGGATTAGGCTGGAATGCATTTGCATTTACGACAGGTGCCATCAATGACAGCATAATCATAAATGGAAGCAGCCCAACTGAAATTTTCTTGAAGACATCAACATTCTCCCTGAATAAATTCATTTTTTCCTTCCCCGCATATTTCTTTACATTAACTGCGTTTTAAAAATTTTCTGTTTTATCTTATAACTTCGAATATCATACCACAGCTTCAGGCATTTGTTAACCTTTTTGATATTATGAAAATACCGCAACTCCTCCGTACGTTACGACAGATACCAATATACCGGCAATTATCACTCCAACGGTTATTGCGGGCAGTGCTCTCCTCATCCTTATGTCCAAAACAGTTGCAACCAGTGAGGCAAAGGCTTCAAATCTAGCAATTGAGAGATGCCACTCAAGTTCACTTTCTGCACTTAAGAACATTCTTGATAAACCTGTTCAAGCCTAGGAGATAAAGATGTCTTAGTATCAAATAATTAAGCATTGTGCTCCCACCCTTGCGGGGCTGAAAACAGGGAGTTTAATCCGCGTAAGATTGTCTGATCTCAATGGATTTAATGCGAGCATTCGTGCAATGAGTAAAAAACTTAACAACAAGGGAATTTACATCTTGCCGCTTATCTCCTTTAAGTCCTTTGTTTTGTTGTACATTTTCAGGCCGTCGAG
This sequence comes from Moryella indoligenes, assembly GCF_030812885.1. Classification (NCBI taxonomy): domain Bacteria; kingdom Bacillati; phylum Bacillota; class Clostridia; order Lachnospirales; family Lachnospiraceae; genus Moryella; species Moryella indoligenes. The sequence continues at coordinate 138,869 of NZ_JAUSTO010000007.1, read as the reverse complement.
TTTGAGAAAAATTCTCAGCAATTCGAATGTGCTATGCTTGCTTGAAGAGCTGCACTATGATGTTTCTTCAATCGGGGGACTTCTTAGATCGCTAAAATCCAGTCTTAAGTCATATGTTAACAACGATGATTTTCCGCATGAAATTGGCTTTTTCCTCGGATATCCTTCGGAAGATGTGATTTCTTTCTTCGAGAACAAGGGCAAAAATTATCTCTTAAGCGGGCCTTGGAAGGTCTACCATGACGTCTGTTCGGCAAAGTGTTTATTTGATAAACATAAGAAATGCACAAATATTTACTGTAAATGCTCCTTTATCATTAGAAATGAGATAGATAGTTGCCTTATCACCACTAGTTGGAAGTTCCTCTACTACAGAAAATTCGATAGATTTTATATTTCCAATAAGCCCTTTCACTTCTTCAAGATCACCTCCCTCCTTAAAAATTTGCAAAGAAAAAGACGATAGTTTTTTCTTCTATCGCCTTTGGTAACCATTTTTATGAAATTTTTTAGATTGATTTTATTGCTTCATTGATACCTTGTAAAAAAGCTATAACTGTTGCTCCAACCATCGGTATTCCGTATGGACTAACTAAGAATCCAAGAATCAATGCTTCTATTCCGATGGTGACTTCTTTTTGCAGAAAAGATGCAATTGCTCCAAATATGCAAAACATCATCAGCAAATATAGTAGGGCTGTTCCGATACCAAGTAGAAATGTCAGAAATGCTGTGAGGATACTTAACACCAAGCTAATTGGAAACAAGATTATTTTTATTATCCATCTCATCATTTAGTAGTCCTCACTTTCTAAAGCATTCTTTGTATCTCCACACACCATATCAATGCAAACATTCACATCAATATAATTTTTTAAGACTTTTTTTCGTCCTCCCTCTCCGTCTTTTACAAATACATAATGCTTGTAAAACTGCTTAAAATGCAGGATTTTCACGATTTCGCTCTTTGTATCAACGCTATGCACTCCACATGCACCGTCAAAGGAAAATTATCAAAGGGAATGATCTCCCGCGTCTTATAATTTCTGCGCTTGAATTCCTTCAGATCACGCGCAAGCGTCTCAGGATTGCAGGAGACATAGACGATGCGCTCCGGCTTCGCGCGGCAGGCGCTCTCGATAAATTCCACCGTGCTGCCAGTACGGGGCGGATCCATGAGTATCACATCAAGCTTCTTATCGGAGCGGGACAGATCATCCAGAAACGCTCCTGCGTCGTTCGCGTAAAAGCTGATATTCTCTATGCCGTTTCGCCGCGCATTCGCCTCTGCGTCGCGCACCGCCTCCGCATTCAGCTCGACACCGATCACTTCCTTTGCCCGCCTGCTCGCGATGAGCCCTATGGTTCCCACGCCGCAGTACGCGTCAAGCAGCGTCTCTCTGCCGCTCAGTCCCGCGAGCTCTATGGCCTTCTCATAGATCCGCTCTGTCTGTGCGGGATTCACCTGATAGAAGGAACCGGAGGATATGCGAAAACGCAGGCCGCAGAGCACATCCTCTATATACCCTCTGCCATAGAGAAGCTTCTCTCTCTGCCCGAGCACCATGCTGGTCCTCTGCGTGTTGATGCTCTGAATGATTGTCGTAATCTCCGGACATTTCTTTCTGAGCGCCTCCACAAAGTTGCGACTGCCCGGAAGGATCGGAGATGCCGTCACCAGGATTACCATCACCTCAGCAGTTGCGTGTGCCGTGCGCACCATAACGTGACGCAGCAGGCCGAAACCGCTGTCCTCGTCGTAGGCCTTTATGCGAAAGGAGATGCACAGCTCCCGTATCACATGGATGATGCGATCCGCCCGCTCATCCTGTATGAAACAGCGGTCTATATTCACGACGCGGTGAGTGGCGCGCTCATACACGCCGGAGATGAGCTTCCCGTTACGAAACCCAAAGGAAGCCGTCACCTTATTTCTGTAATGCAGTGGCTCCGAGGCACCGACAATGGGGCGTATCTCACCGAAGCCCGCGAGCAGTGCGCGCACGCGCCTCTCCTTCCTTGAAAGCTGCTCGCTGTACTGACAGCCTCCGCATTTCTTCCTGTAGGGGCAGTTCACTTCAGATTTTTCCGTTCTTCTCATGCTTTTTATGCTTATCTTTCTTATCTTTTTTAATTTTTGCTGTCAGCTGTGCGAGCCATGCCCTCTCCTCTTCTCCGAGCAGAGGCGCAAGGGTCTCATAAACCAGCTGCTGGTAGCGATTAAAACGCCTGATATCCGCTTTTTTCATGAGGGAGAGCTCCAGCGGCTCCGGATCAAGCGGCGCCATGGTCAGCGCTTCAAAGGTATAAAAGCCCTCATAGTCCGGGTGCGGAACACAGAGTATCAGATTCTCCGAGCGCACGCCGTGGCTTCCTTCAATGTATATCCCCGGCTCATCGCTCGTCACCATCCCCGGAACAAAGGGGAGGTCTCGCCGCGGATCCGGATGCGGACGGAAGCGCACTGAGACCGGCATCTCATGCACGTTGTTCAGATGGCCCACTCCGTGGCCTGTGCCATGATTGAAATCTCTGCCCCGCGCCCACATCGCCTGCCTGGCGTAGGTATCGAGGTTCATGCCTCGCGTGCCGTAGGGGAACACCGCCCCCATCAGGTTCAGCATACCGATCACCGCGAGGGTATAGTCCTGCCGCTCCTCCTCTGTCGTCTCTCCAACTGCCACTGTTCTCGTGACATCTGTCGTGCCATCAAGGTACTGCGCACCGGAATCAACCAGATAGAGCCCGCGCGGCTCCACTGCCGCAGCGCTCTCCGGCGTCGCACTGTAGTGGCACATAGCAGCATTGGCCCCGTAGGCGGAGATGGTGGGAAAGCTCAGGGATACATAGTCCGGATCCTCCGCTCTCAGCGCATCCAGACGATCCGAGAGCTCTGTCTCTGTCCAGCAGCGCTCCCCTGCCTCCCGGATATGCTTCTTCACCCAGTAGAGAAAACGGGTCAGATACACGCCGTCCCGGATATGGCAGGCCTTCATCCCCTCGATCTCCGTGCTGTTTTTCACAGACTTCAGCACATAGATAGGGCTCAGTCCGTCCAGCAGCTCATTGCTCTGATCCAGCGCCTCCAGCATCGCATAGCTCGCCACGGCACTGTCCATCAGAAGGCGCTCATTTTTCAAGAGGGAGATACTCTTTAAAAAGCGATCATAGCGCTTCACTGTGATCTTCTGACTGTGGAGATAAGCTTCTGCCTCCGGAGTCAGCGCCTCCTTCTGAAGATAGATCGCCGCAGAGTGCGGCTTCACGACGAGATAGGAGAGAAACACCGGATTGCAGGCGATGTCACTGCCGCGCAGGTTTGTGAGCCACGCACTTTCTCCGAGCGCGGAGGTGATAAAGACGGTCGCCCCCTGCTCACGCATCTCCTCCCGGACAAGCTTCAGCTTCTCCGCCGCGCTCTCGCCTGCGTAGCGCTCCGCATGCACCCAGATCGGCTCCTTGCTCCTCGCCGGCCGCTCCTTCCAGACACGTCCCGGAAGATCCCTGTCCGTGCGGAGTGTCGCGCCCCGCTCCTCTGCGATCTGCAGGTAGCGCCTTCCCTGCTTCGCGGATATGAGCTCCGCACAGAAGCCGAGCACCTCGCCCTCCTTCAGCATATTCCGCAGAAAGGCTTCCAGCGTCGGAACCTCCGGCTCCCCCATCTTCATGAGCTTCACACCGCTGCCCTTCAGCTCCTGCTCCGCCTGCACAAAATACCGGCCGTCCGTCCAGAGCCATGCTCCCGCCGCGCTCACTAAAAGGGTACAGGAGTCCCCCGTAAAACCGCTCAGAAAGCGCACACACTCATCGTGCGCGCTGATATATTCACTTCCGTGTGCATCCTGACAGGGCGAGATCCAAAAGCTGATTCCCTGCTTTTTCATCTCTCTTCGCAGCGCCGTTAATGCCTCTCTCATATATTCTCCTCTCTTCAGATATATCAGCTCATCGCCGAAATCAGCGAAAAATGTCTGCACGCGTTCCAGATTCCGTCCTCATCAATCGCATCTGTCACGTAATCTGCCACCTGTTTCAGCTCAGCCTTCGCATTGCCCATCGCAATGCCGACCTCCGCCGCCTGAATGATCTCAAAATCGTTCATCCCGTCGCCGAAGGCATAGCTGTCCCGCATATCAATGCCATAATAGGCACAGAGCCGTCGAAGCCCGGCTGCTTTACTACAGCTTTTCTCTATCACGTCCGCGCCGTAATCCACGGAAAACATCCGGAGCGTGACCTCCGGAAAGTGCCGCTCCATCTCCTCTGCCTCCGCAGTTGAGCCGATAAAGCTCACCGTGCGCACGGGCAGCAGCATGAGCTGCTCCGCATCCCGAAACTTTCTGCCGCAGTCGCCGAAGCGACGCAGCTCCGCCTCCTCCACCCTCTCCGGATTCACAAAGAAATCCTCATCGTCAATGGTCGTTCCGAGCCCCACGTGATGCGCCTGTGCATAGTCCATCATGCGTTGCAGGAGACGCTTGTCCATGCAGTGCTCAAAGAGGAGCTTCCCGTCCGCAACAACCTTTGCGCCGTTCTGGTCCACCCGCGCATCCGGCTGCACCAGGGAGAGATATTCCCGGCTGAAGTAGGTGTCCATATCCCTGCCAGTCGCGAGCACCACGATATGGCCGCTCTCCCGGAGCGCCCGGAGCGCCCTGAGCGCACTCTCCGGCACCGCGCGCGTGCCGTGATCAAACAGTGTCTTGTCAAAATCAAAGCTTACAATCTTTCTCATGATTTCTCCCAAACTGCCCGCAGCTGTATTCTGTGTAGAGCCGCTGCCGCCCTGTACGCGGGTGATGCTGCCGTCCCGCAGACACAATACCCTCAGGCGGAAAGATTTCCCACCTGAGGGTAGCATACCACAGAAGTGCAGACTTCACCCACTTAAATTTTTTCCAGGCTTAGCTCCCGGCATCATCACTTCCTCCCTTTACCGTGAGCACACGCTCCTCACCCGAGGCATCCATCCCATGCGTCTGAAAGAGATACTGACCGCACTGCGCCCCACACTTCAGCGTGGCAGCCTGCGAGGGAATCCCCTCCGGCTGCACGGCGTAAACCAGAACGCTCTCGTAAGCATTCAGCAAAACGCTGTAAAAGCTGGACTGCGTCTCAAAACTTCCTGCATCCAGCATCGCCACCGCATCGAAGGAGAGCTCTGTGTTGTCCTCCAGAGCAAAGATAAGCAGAGGCGTACCCTCAGGAGCAAACTCCATGTCTCTGCCGTAGACCGTGAGATCCACCTCCTGAAGCGGCATTGCGAGCCAGCGGGTATAGGCATCCGGATTCTCGATCACCACTGCCAGCCCCTCTGCGCTCTCAAGCTCCGCCACAAGTCCGATATCCGTGCTGTCCGGGATCATCAGACACTAGGAGCTTCTATCATCCTCATTGGGAAACTTATTTTACCTTATCATTTTTTCTTCTATGTTTTTCATTTTCTCTTTTCCTTTCTTTTTATTTTTGAGCAAAGAAAAAACAGTAAACCGAATTTGATTTACTGTTTCATATATCTATTTTTCATTTGAAGCTATTTTCTATTAGCATCTGCACTTGCCCTAATGGGATATTAAATATTATACCGTAAATAGACATTTCAAGTAGCAATACTGCAACAACTATGCCTATTCCATAAAGACATCCATTACTAACTTTAGCTTTTTTAACTTTTATATTTATGTAGCTATATATGAGAAATACTGCAAATATAAAAGACAAAATATAATTTGGTAACATACTCATTATACTTTACCTTTTATTTGCAAAATTCATTCCAAAAATCTACCCAACCACTATGTTCTTCTCTTTGGTCAATATAAGTGAATGTTTCTTCGTCATACCAATCGTGATTTACTATATCGTCAATAGTCTTAGGAACAAAAAAGTTGAAAAATTCTTTCTTGAATGAGTTTCCGTATTGTAGATAATAGGAACCTACCATCTTGGTGAAATTAGTTTTCTTTACATCTTGTGGTCTATAAAGAAGTGCTTCACCAACCTGAGTTAAATCAGGGCTTACCTCAAGAAAAACTAAACTTAAATCGCTTTTTTTATAGCCAAGTATAAAACTTCTGTACTTATAGGAAACAGTACGAAGTACCGCAAAATTAGCTCCACCTATATCTTCTGAATAAGCATAGATTATTCTATATTCTGAGCCATTATCTACTTTCCTATCAAAGATTTCTCTCATTAATGCCTTGTTTTCATCGCTTTTTGCTTTATCTAATTCAACTTCTTTTTTTCCTCCAAACAGTCCGAATAAACCCATTTTTCTATGCCTCCAATTACTTTTTTCAAGTATAATTATATTTTATTATACTACTTTTTAGTTGTTTTTCTATCACTTTTTATCTGGATTCAATTATTTTTATCTGGATTTCTTTCAATCAATGCAGAAAAATGATTTGCTTTTCCTGCGACTTCTGCTATAATAGTGCTTGCGTTTCGGGGCGTGGCTCAGTTTGGCTAGAGCGCACGGCTGGGGGCCGTGAGGCCGCAGGTTCAAATCCTGTCGCCCCGATTCCATCAGAGAGTCAGCAGTGCTGACTCTCTTTTTGTGCGGCAGGAATCTTTCAGTTTCCCGGTGAGCAAAACCTCTTCTGCTGTTCAGTCAGAGAGCTGCAGTGAATAGTAATCTGTCCAGCAGAGCTCCCCCTCAAACAGATTCTCAATACGGATGAGCCGCGCACTCGGATAAAAATACGCCCGCATCAGATTTCCGAAATTATCCGCCTCAAAATAACCATTTCCGGTTTTTATAAACCTAAAGGGCATACGCAGCCACTCCATATGCTCAGGACTGTCTCCCTGAAGCTCCCGCATGATAAGGCTCACCTCATCATCTTTTGCCGAGACAATGTCCACCAGCATACCGTTCGGCGTCGGATCGGAGTCTCCATTCGAAAAAGTCACCCTGGAATGTGCGTATGTCCCCAGCGGCATCTGAGATATTCTCTCCGCCAGCTCGCCCGCGAGCTGAACCCCTCCCGGCGCGATCCCTCTGCGCTGCACGACGCCGTTCTCAACCCACATCCCGTCTCTGTTCAGCATATACCCTTCTTCTGTCACGCAATCCACCAGAAGATACCCATCCCTGCCGAAGCAGTAGCACTCCGCAAGTCCGTCCCCGTTGCTGTCGATCCAGTACCAGCCGTCTGCGAGCCAGTGCGAATCCCCAAGGTCATACCACCAGCTGTCCCATGCTGCTCCCCTGACCCAGCCCTTTGCATATGCGGGCAATGCTGCCGTGAGTGAGAATACAGCCAGCGCTGCCGTCACCAACAAGCCTCTGCGTATCTTCATCGTCTCTCCTCCTTTTCCATGCAAGCTTCCGATACCCGGCCCGCCATATTCCGTCATGCCGGTATCTTACAGGTAGCTTATCAGCACATGACGGTACAAATCTATGGTACCCGGGATACTTTCGGGAGATTTTTACACAAAAGCAAGGCGGGGACAGCTCCGGATAAGCGCAAAAAGATCCTTACTGTTCAGCTCACAAATCTGTTTCGCTTCTTCCTATATGTGCAGCGGATATAGTGTGTATTATATTTTTGAATCCTCTGTGCTTATATTTTTTCCGTCCTCAGCGCACGAAGTGCCCGCTCTTCCCCCCGTCCTTCTCAAGCAGAAAGCACTCCGAGATCATCATCTCCCGATTCATCGCTTTGCACATATCATAGATTGTGAGCAGCGCAATCTGGACAGCGGTCAGCGCCTCCATCTCAACACCGGTCTTGCCGACGCAGGAGGCCTCACAGATCGCAGTCACCGCGTAATCGGCCTCATTCAGGTGAAAATCCAGAGTACAGCCTGTGAGCGGAACAATATGGCAGAGCGGAATAAGCTCGCTGGTGCGCTTTGCCCCCATGATGCCCGCAACCCGCGCAACACCGAGCACATCCCCCTTCCTTGCAGTTCCGTCTGCAATCGCCCGAAACACCTCTGCTCCGACATAGATCGTGCCGCAGGCGCGCGCGACACGGCGGGTATCGTCCTTCTCCTCGACATTTACCATATGTGCGTCTCCGTGCGCATTAAAATGTGTCAGCTCTCCCATCCTCTTCTCTCCTTCGCAAAAGAGGGCTTCCGCACAGCCTGCCATGCGAGAGCCCTCTGTTATTATTTCTATTATAGTATATAGCTGCGATAAAACTCAATACCTCCGGCTGATCGCTCAGAGCGCCGTAAAGCCGACTCCCTCAAAAATCTCCGCCGCCTCATGCGTCTTAAGAAAGGCCAGAAATTCCTGCGCCGCCTCCGCGTGGGCGCTCTCCTTCAGCACCGCTGCCGGATATATCACCTGGCCGCACATCTCCTTCGTCGCGCTGTCCACCACTGTGAGCCCCGCGGAGTGTGCGTCCGTCGCATAAATCACTCCGCAGTCCACGGCGGCCTCCTTCACCTGCGTCGTGACCTCCTTCACATTGGAGCCATAGGTCAGCACGCCGGAGCTCGCGAGCGCCTCCTCGTCAAGCCCGTAGTAAGCAAAAATTTTCTGCGTGTACTGCCCCACCGGAACGTCGCTGTTTCCCATGCCGAGCAGGATATCTCCGGCCTTCAGCCGCTCTGCGAGCGCGTCAAAGCTCTCCACCGCACTGGGATTGCCCTCCGGAACGGCCAGTGTGACCTTATTCTCCAGAAGATCCACTCTGCTGCCTTCAAGCAGGCTTCCCGCCTCCTCAAGTGCATTCATCTGCTTCTGCGCGGCCGATACGAAGAGGTCGCATTCTGCCCCCTCCTGAATCTGCTTCAGCAGCGTTCCGGAGGAATCATAGGTCGCGACCAGATGCGTATCCGGATGCTTTGCCTCGTAGAGCTGAATGATCTGATCCATGGTCTCTGTCATGGAGGCTGCCGCAAATACATAGAGCTCTGTCTGCACTGCTGCTGTACTCTCTGCAGCACTTTCCTCCGTCTCCGCCTCCGCAGATGCCGCACTGCTCCCGGACTTTCCTGCAGAACCGCAGGAGGCCAAAAGCACCGCACCAAATACCAGAATCCCCGTCAGCAGGCCACTCTTCCAGTCAAAGCTTACATTTTTCATTTTTCTTCCCCGTTTCGTTTATTTGCCGATACTGGATTTCGTTTTGTTTTCAAATCCATAACGCAATTATACCACACTCTATTTCAAGATCAAATAAAGATATTCAGAACACTCCGTATTAAAACGCTCTCACACCGATATCAGACAAGACGTATCTTATCCCCGGCTCTGACCTTTCCGTAGCGCAGCACCTTCACAAAGACGCCCTCCTGCGGCATCACACAGTCCCCTGTCTGTGCGCGGATGGCACAGTCGCTGTGGCACTCCTTTCCGATCTGCGTGAGCTCGCAGAGCGCCGTGCCTATCATCAGTCTGCTGCCGACCGGCAGCTGATTGAAGCGCAGCCCCTCCGCAAGTATATTCTCCGCAAAAATGCCCGGCGTGAGCTGTATCTTCACTCTCTCCTGCATAGCCGCAACGCTCTCTGCATTCAGGATACTGACCTGACGATGCCAGTTTCCGGCGTGCGCATCTCCCGGAATGCCAAGCTCCGGCACGAGCTGTATCTCCTCCACCGGCTTCTTGACCGTTCCCTTTCTCTCACTGATGCACACGGCGCGTATGGTGGCTTCCTGTGCCGCGCAATCTGCGGAACCCGCGGAGAGGAGCATCTCCATGCCGTGCCGCAGTGAAGGAAGCACTGCGAGGAGATTCTCCCGGGCAGCCTTCTCGCTCCCCGGAAGATTCACGATCAGTGATCTTCCGCGGATGCCCGCAACCGCTCTGGAGAGGCATGCGCGCGGAGTGAGCTTCATACTCTCCGCGCGCATGAGCTCCGGTATGCCTCTGGTCTCCCTCTCCAGAACAGAGAGCGTCGCCTCCGGGGTGATATCCCGCGGAGAGAAGCCCGTGCCTCCCGTCGTCAGAATAAGACCTGCGTGCAGCACATCCGCCGCATGGAGCAGCTCTCTTACAATCCCGGTGCGTTCATCCGCCGTAATTGCAGTATAAACAAGCTGAAAGCCATCCTGCTGAAGAAGCGCTGCAAGCGCCGGACCGCTCGTATCCGTTCTCTCCCCGCGTGCGCCCTTGTCACTCACCGTGATCACTGCCGCTGTATATTCCATCCGTTTCCTTTCATAGGCTGCGGCGATGTGCCGACATCACCCGTGTCATCTCTTTCCCGGCTTTACCTGAACCTTTTCAAGCTTCCAGATGTCCCGCACATACTCCTCTATGGTTCTGTCGGAGGAGAATTTTCCGGCATTCGCCGTGTTCAGCATGCACATCCTCGCCCAGCTCTCCTCATCGCGGTAGGCAGCATCCACCCTGCGCTGGGCCTCCGCATAGGAGCGGAAGTCCTTCAGAATGAAATAGGTATCCGCCCGGTCGGAGCTCTTTGTGTTCAGCAGGGAGTTGTAGATATCCCGGAAGCGCTCCGGGTCGTCCGGGGAGTAGAAGCCGTTGATCAGCTGCATCAGCACGCGGCGTATTTCCTGATCCCCGTTGAAGATCTCCATAGGATTGTAGCCGCCGTGATTCTCGTAATGAATCACTTCCTCCGCGGACATTCCGAAGATGAAGGCATTCTCCTCTCCGACCTCTCCCACGATCTCGATATTCGCGCCATCCATGGTTCCGAGCGTCGGTGCGCCGTTCAGCATAAACTTCATATTGCTCGTGCCGGAGGCCTCCTTGCTGGCAGTCGAGATCTGCTCGCTGACATCCGCCGCCGCAAAAATGAGCTCCGCGTTGGAGACACAGTAATCCTCGATAAAGATGACCCTGATCTTCCCGTTGATGGAGTGATCGCGGTTGATTACCTCCGCCACCGCATTGATCAGCTTGATTGTGAGCTTCGCTCTGTGATAGCCCGCCGCTGCCTTGGCGCCAAAGATAAAGGTGCGCGGCACCATATCGAGATTCGGATTGTCCTTCAGCTGATTGTAGAGATACATCACGTGGAGTATGTTCATCAGCTGTCTCTTGTACTCATGAAGACGCTTCACCTGCACGTCAAAGATGGAGCGAGGGTCCACATCAATGCCATTGTGCTGCTTGATGTACTTCGCGAGGCGGAGCTTGTTGCGGTATTTGATATTCATAAATTCCTGACGGCACTGCGCATCGTCCACAAAGACCTTCAGACGCTTCAGCTCCGGCAGATCGACGACCCACTCATCCCCGATTTTCTTTGTAATCCACTCTGAGAGCAGCGGATTGCCGTGCAGCAGGAAGCGGCGCTGGGTGATCCCGTTTGTCTTGTTGTTGAACTTCTCCGGAAACAGCTCGTAGAAATCCTTCAGCGTCTGCTTCTTCAGAATCTCCGTGTGAATCTTCGCGACGCCGTTGATGGAGAAGGCTGCGCAGCAGGCCATGTAGGCCATGCGCACTTGTCCGTCATAGACTATCGCCATGCGGTTGATCTTCTCCTGATCGCCGGGGAACTTCGCCTGAATGTCAAGGATGAAGCGGCGGTTGATCTCCTCAACGATCTGATAGATGCGCGGGAGCAGCCTTGAGAAGAGCTCGATCGGCCACTTCTCAAGCGCCTCGGTCATAATGGTGTGATTCGTGTAGGCGCAGCAATGCGTGGTGATATCCCACGCCTCCTCCCAGCCGAGACTCTCCTCATCGAGCAGTATGCGCATAAGCTCGGGAACTGCGACAGTCGGGTGTGTGTCGTTCATCTGAAACACGGTATACTTCGGAAGCTCATGAATATCATCGTGATTCTGCTTAAATTTCCGTATCGCAGTCTGGATGCTCGCAGAGATGAAGAAATACTGCTGCTTTAAGCGCAGCTCCTTTCCGGAGTAGTGGTTGTCGTTCGGGTAGAGCACCTCACTGATGGTCCGTGCGAGGTTCTGCTCCTCCACCGCCCTCTGATAATCTCCCTTGTCGAAGGAATCGAGACGGAAGCTTGTCATCGCCTCCGCATCCCAGATGCGCAGCGTATTGACCATATTGTTGCCATAGCCGACCACCGGAAGATCATATGGAATGGCCAGCACGGACTGATAGCCCTCCTGATAGAAGCGGGGCTGTCCCTCCTCTATGCGCGTCGTGACGTAACCGCCGAATTTCACCTCGCAGGCATACTCCTCCCGCTTGATCTCAAAGGGATAGCCGTACTTCAGCCATTCATCCGGGATCTCCACCTGATAGCCGTTCTCAATCTTCTGACGGAACATGCCATAGTGATAGCGGATGCCGCAGCCATAGGCCGGATAACCCAGCGTCGAGAGTGAGTCGAGAAAGCAGGCGGCAAGCCTTCCCAGACCGCCGTTTCCAAGCGCCGGATCTCTCTCCTCATCCTCGATGGAGACCAGGTCGAAGCCCAGCTCCGAAAGCGCCTCCTGCACCTCCTTCTCCTCAGCGAGCGCCTGTATCGTGTTGCCAAGCGCGCGCCCCACCAGGAACTCCATGGAGAGATAGTAGAGCTTTTTGGCCTGCGTCTCCTCAAAGACCTTCTGTGTCTCAATCCAGTTATTAATCACTGTATCCTTCACGGAATATGCCACCGCCTGATATACCATCTGCGGCGTCGCCTCCGAGATATCCTTGCGGTAGAGCAGCCGGAGATTGCTCCGGATCTGCTCCTTCAGTGTTTCCTTATCAATCGTCTTTTTTCCTGCCAAATCAAACCTCCGTTTCAATACCGTACTGCGTGAATTCCAGCTGAACTATTTCAGCCGAACCGCTTCACTGCAAGCGTCACTGTCTCGCCGTTCAGATTCCACTGCTTCTCATAGCCCTCTGTCGCGCCATAAACCAGTGCGTCAGCGAGAACATTTTTCTGAATCAGAGCCTCATTTCCGCGCATGATCGCCGCAATCTTCTCATTTCCATTCTCATAGAGGGTGATGTGATCAGTCACCTCAAAGCCGGCTTCCTTTCGCATGGTCTGCACCTTGCTGATGAGCTCCCTGACATAGCCCTCCTCGATGAGCGCCTCGGAGAGCTGCGTGTCCAGAACGACTGTGACGGTGTTATCTGCCTCGGTCACATAGCGCTCGGACTTTCCGGAGTCAATGAGCAGATCTGCCTCCGTGAGCTCCACCGCCGTGCCGTCAAAGTCAAAGTGCAGCGCCCCCTGCTCCTTCAGCTCCTGCATGGCCCTCTGACCGTCCAGCTCAGAGAGCGCGCTGCGGATCTTTCCGAGCAGCTTTCCGTACTTCGGCCCCACTGTCTTAAGCTGCGGCTTGAAGGTATAGCTGATGAAGCGGTCGGCATCCTCCGTGAACTCCACCCGCTTTACATTCAGCTCCTCCTCAATGATCTCCGTGTAGAACGCATTGAGACTCTCCGGCGCCTTCACATACATGGAGGCGAGCGGCTGACGGTTCTTTAAGCCGGAGGCATTTCTCGCGGCACGGCCCATCACGACAATCTTCAGTGCCTCGTCCATGCACTTCTCGAGCGCAGCATCAATCCATGCCTCATTGACCTCCGGATAGTCGCAGAGATGAATGCTCTCCGGGGCGGTGGAATCGACCGTGCGCACCAGATTCTGATAGATCTGCTCCGTCATGAACGGAATCATGGGAGCGGCCGCCTTGCAGAGGGTGATGATCGCTGTGTAGAGGGTCATGTAGGCGTTGATCTTGTCCTGCTCCATGCCCTTTGCCCAGAAGCGGTCGCGGCAGCGGCGCACATACCAGTTGGACATATCATCCACAAAGCTCTGCAGCACCGCGGCTGCCTCCGGAATTCTGTACTGTGCCAGATTCTCATCCGCCTTCCTCACCATGCTGTTCATCTTGGAGAGCAGCCAGCGATCCATAACCGGCAGTTTTTCATAGTCCAGACTGTACTTCGTCGGATCAAAGCTGTCGATATCCGCATAGAGCGTGTAGAAGGCATAGGTGTTCCAGAGCGTTCCCATGAACTTTCTCTGTCCCTCCTTCACCGCCTCGCCCGAGAAGCGCTTCGGGAGCCACGGCGCACTGGCCGTATAGAAGTACCAGCGGATTGCATCTGCGCCGTAGGTGCGCATTGCATCCATGGGATCGACAGCATTCCCCTTGGACTTTGACATCTTATTGCCGTTCTCATCGAGCACCAGTCCCATGACGATAACATTTTTGAAAGCGGGGCTGTTGAAGAGCAGCGTCGCCTCCGCGTGCAGGGAGTAGAACCACCCTCTCGTCTGATCCACCGCCTCGGAGATAAAGGAGGCCGGGAACTGCTGCTCAAAGAGCTCCTTGTTCTCAAAGGGATAGTGGAGCTCTGCGTAGGGGCAGGCACCGGAGTCAAACCAGCAGTCGATCACTTCCGGAACGCGGTGCATTTCACCGCCGCAGTCCGGGCATTTGATGGTGTAGCGATCCACATAGGGGCGATGCAGCTCTGTCTTCAGGGCCTCCGGATTGCCGGAGAGCTCCGCGAGCTCCTTCTTCGAGCCGACAGAGAGCTGCTTTCCGCAGTCCGGGCACTCCCAGATATTTAAGGGTGTTCCCCAGTAGCGATTTCTGGAAATGGCCCAGTCCTGAATATTCTCAAGCCAGTTTCCAAAGCGCCCCTCTCCCATATTCTGCGGAATCCAGTTGATCATCCTGTTGTTGCGAACCAGATCATCACGCACAGCGGTCATCTTCACAAACCAGGACTCCCGCGCATAGTAGATGAGCGGCGTATCACAGCGCCAGCAGTGCGGATAGTCATGCTCCATCTTCGGCGCTGCGAAAAGTATGCCCCTCTCCTCAAGATCCTGAAGCACGGCCGGATCGGCGCTCACCGCACCCTCCTTCAGCTCCTTCTCCGTCGGCTTGCAGCGCATTCCGGCGAACTTTCCACTCTCCGGGCGCATCCTTCCGTGATCATCCACCATCTGGACAAAGGGCGCGTCATATCCTCTCGCGACGCGGGCATCGTCCTCACCGAAGGCGGGCGCTATATGGACAATACCGGTACCGTCCGTCATGGTGACATAGTCATCGCAGTAGACGAAAAAGCACTTCTTGTGCTGCTTCGCCGCCGCATCCGCCGCACACTGATAGAGCGGCTCATACTCCTTGTATTCCAGCTCGCGCCCCTTATACTCCTTAAGAATCTCATAGGCCGGCTGCTCCTCTGTCTTCAGCCCGCCGAGCACCGGCTCAAGCAGAGCCTTTGCGAGATAATAAGTATAGCCGTCTGCCGCCTTTACCTTCACATAATCCTCTCCCGGATTCACGCAGAGCGCAATGTTGGAGGGCAGGGTCCAGGGTGTTGTGGTCCAGGCGAGAAACCAGGCATCCTCATTCTTCACTTTAAAGCGGACGATCGCGGAGCGCTCCTTCAGCGTCTTATAGCCCTGGGCAACCTCATGCGAGGAGAGCGGCGTCCCGCAGCTCGGGCAGTAGGGAACAACCTTAAAGCCCTTGTAGAGCAGTCCCTTGTTCCAGATCTGCTGAAGCGCCCACCACTCGGACTCGATATAATCATCATAGTAGGTGACATAGGGATTCTCCATGTCCGCCCAGAAACCGACCTTTCCGGAGAACTCCTCCCACATGCCCTTGTATTTCCAGACAGATTCCTTGCACTTGTCAATAAAGGGCTCGACACCGTACGCCTCGATGCCCTCCTTGCCCTCGATGCCGATCTCCTTCTCCACCTCCAGCTCGACGGGCAGACCATGCGTGTCCCAGCCGGCCTTTCTCGGAACAAGCTGCCCCTTCATCGCATGATAGCGCGGAATCATATCCTTGATCACGCGGGTCTCGACATGGCCGATGTGAGGCTTGCCGTTTGCGGTCGGCGGACCGTCATAGAACATATAGGTAGGACAGCCCTCGCGCTGCTCCACAGATTTTTCAAAAATTCTGTTCTCCTCCCAGAATTTCTCAACCTCACCTTCTCTGGTGACAAAATTCAGGTCTGTAGGAACCTTCTTGTACATGGCTTCTCTCCTTTGCTGTTTTGCGGCCGTACATAATAAAGTAAAAGAGGCTTCCGTCCCTCAGGACGAAAGCCTCAAAGCCTCGCTGTACCACCTGCATACTGACATATGTGTTCCCTGTAACGTGGGAAGGACGGCAGCTCTTACTCCGGCCATGCGCATATCTCCGCACTTCCTGTTCTGAGCTGCGGCTCAGAAGTGATTTTCAGAGGCCTCTACTCGCGCCGGGCTTCCACCATCCCCGGCTCTCTCCCGCTTTCAAAGCAACCTACTCTCTTCGTCATCGCCCCGTATTAAGACAGCGCCACAGCCCAGAGCTGTTTCCTCCGAGAACACAGCCTGAATCTCTGGCATTTCCTCATTATAGAGGAAGGAAAACGCGATGTCAACGGTCTGCCTTTCCCGTGCAAAAATCTGTCTTTTCTTTATTATTTATGCTATAGTGTCGTAGACAGTGCTGCGCTAAGGCTTTGCCTCCGCTTTTCTCTGTCATAAATCAGACCATAATGGCATCACCCAATAGGAAAGGAGAAACATCCCTATGATGAAACTCGTACTTGTGAGGCACGGAGAGAGTGAATGGAACAAGCTGAATCTCTTTACCGGCTGGATGGATGTAGACTTAAGCGAAAAGGGCCATGAGGAGGCCAGAGCTGCCGGGCAGCTCCTGAAGGCAGAGGGCTATGATTTCGACATCTGCTTTACTTCTTATTTAAAGAGAGCCATTCACACGCTGAATCATATTCTTGATGAGATGGACCGCGCATGGCTCCCGGTTGTAAAGAGCTGGAAGCTGAACGAGCGCCACTACGGCGCGCTGCAGGGCCTCAATAAATCCGAGACCGCAGAGAAGTACGGCGAGGATCAGGTCAAGATATGGAGACGCTCCTTTGCAATCAAGCCGCCGGTGCTGGATCCCGCGGACGAACGCAGTGCAAAGAAATGCCCGGCCTACAGAGATGTGGACAGCGCCCTTCTTCCTGACAACGAGAGCCTGGAGACCACCATCGCGCGCGCAGTGCCCTACTTCAACGAGGTCATCCGGCCTGAGATGCAGGCGGGAAAGCGCGTCATCATCGCCGCTCACGGCAACTCTCTGCGCGCACTGGTGAAGTACTTCGACAACGTCTCCGAGGAAGAGATCATCGGCATCAATATTCCCACCGGTACTCCACTTGTCTATGAATTTGATGACAATTTCAACGCGATTCGCCACTACTACCTCGGCGATCAGGAAGCGCTGAAGGCAAAAATGGAAGCTGTCGCAAACCAAGGAAAAAAGAAAGCATAAAAAGCACAAATTGAAAAGGACAAGGTGATGAGAAATCTTACACTGCTTACAGACCTGTATGAGCTCACAATGATGCAGGGTTACTTCAAGAACTCTGAGGTCAATGAAACCGTTATTTTTGATGCCTTCTACCGCAACAATCCCGAAGGGAACGGTTACTCTATCTGTGCGGGTCTGGATCAGGTGATTGATTACATCAAAAATCTGCACTTTGAAGAGGAGGATATCTCCTATCTCGCAGGTCTCGGCATCTTTGAGGCGGATTTCCTCGACTATTTAAAGGACTTCCGCTTTACCGGAGATATCTACGCCATTCCGGAGGGCAGCGTGATCTTTCCGAGAGAGCCGCTGATCAAGGTGATCGCCCCCATCATGCAGGCACAGCTTATTGAAACCGCAGTGCTGAACATTCTGAACCATCAGTGCCTCATCGCCACCAAGGCAGCACGCATCGTGCGGGCAGCCAAGGGCGACGGCGTCATGGAGTTCGGCTGCCGCAGGGCACAGGGACCAGACGCGGGCATCTACGGGGCGCGGGCTGCCATGATTGCGGGTTGCGTCGGCACCTCAAATGTGCTCTGCGGAAAGATGTTTGACGTCCCCGTCAGCGGAACGCACGCGCACTCCTGGATCATGAGCTTCCCGGATGAGCTGACCGCCTTCCGCGCCTACGCAAAGCTCTATCCTGACGCCTGCATTCTCCTGATCGACACCTACGACACGCTGGACAGCGGACTGGTCAACGCAATTACCGTATTCAAGGAGATGCGTGAGGCCGGTGCGCTGTCGAAGCGCTACGGCATACGCATGGACAGCGGCGACCTCGCGTACCTCTCCAAGAAGGTAAAGGCTGCACTCGATGCGGAGGGCTTTACGGACGCAATCATCTCCGCCTCCAACGATCTGGATGAGGGGCTGATCGAATCTCTGAAATCGCAGGGCGCGACCATCAATTCCTGGGGAGTCGGTACCAATCTCATCACCAGCAAGGACTGCCCCGCCTTCGGCGGTGTCTATAAGCTCGCCGCCATTCAGGACAGGAAAAGCGGCCGGTTCATACCGAAGATCAAGATCTCCGAGAATGCGGAGAAGATCACAAACCCCGGAGACAAGACCATCTACCGCATCTACGACAGTCAGGGAATGATCGTCGCCGATCTCATCGCACTGATCGACGAAACGTTTGATCCGTCCGAGCCCCTGATGCTCTTTGACCCGATCGAGACCTGGAAAAAGACCCTGCTGAAGGGCGGCAATTACAGCATGAAGGAGATACTGGTACCGATATTCAAAAACGGTGAGTGCATCTACCAATCCCCAAAGGTCATGGAAATTCAGAAATTCTGCAAGGCAGAGCTGGAGACCCTCTGGGAGGAATCAAAGCGCTTTGAGTATCCGCATCAGACCTATGTGGATCTCTCAAAGAAGCTCTGGAATCTGAAAAATGATCTTCTGGAGCAGTACCAGTTCGGTTTACAATCCTAATTCGGGGTGCAAATTTACTATGATTCAGGATATCGCTCCTAAAAAATACCATGTAGAATACAGAACGGACCGAAAGCCTGCAGAGAGCTCATCATTGATGATCTGCGGAAATGAGGGCATACTGGTGAAAAAAGAGGGGGAGGCCGAGCGGCTTCCCCGCTTTTCCGATTTCACTGCCGCGGGAGTCGATTTTTCTGCGCTCACGATACAGGCGCGCTACCTCTTTGCAATCGACGAACAGCTCTACTTTCTGGTCTCCCGCTCTACGATCCCCGGAGGTCTGCTCTCTGAGGGCTATCGCTTTATGTCCGCCGCGGAGCTCCGAAGCTTCTCGCCGCAGCATGAGGCCTTCGCCGCCATCACGGCGACGCAGTTCTGGCGCTTTTATGACAGCAGAAAATACTGCGGGCGCTGCGGCTCTCCTATGGTTCATTCGGAGGTAGAGCGCGCCATGGTCTGCAAGCACTGCGGACTCATCGAATACCCGAAGATCTCGCCCGCCATCATCGTCGCGGTGACCAATGGAGATAAGCTTCTGCTCACACGCTATACGAGAAACGCCAGCGACTACCGCCGCAAGGCGCTGGTCGCCGGCTTCGTTGAGGTCGGCGAGACGCCGGAGGACACGGTGCACCGGGAGGTTCTTGAGGAGACCGGGCTCCGTGTCAAAAATATCCGTCCCTTCCGGACGCAGCCCTGGTCCTTCAGCGACTCGCTGATGATCGGCTTCACCGCGGAGCTGGACGGCTCCGACCACATCACCCTCCAGGAGGACGAGCTCTGCGAGGCCGCCTTCTACTCCCGCGAGGATGTACCGGACAATCCGAATATGACCAGCGTCGCAAATGAGCTGATGCAGGCATTTAAACGGGGCGAGTTCTGAACTCGCCCCCGCTTTCTGTAGTACACACTTCGACCGTTATTACGCTAAATCTAAAACTCTGTAAAAACACATAGTCTTATATTACATCAAAAGCAAGCAACATATTATTCATCCCTGTTCTCAGTTGTCGAAGCTTCGGTGGTAGTTGCTTCCAACGGATTGTCTGTTGCATCAGTGTAAATCCACTTTATTGTATATTCTTTACCGACAGCATTTCCGATGTTGGTTATGTAATCTTCCAACAAATCTTGTGCTTGTTGTTGCGCACTCGCTAACAATGCTGTATCACTGGCGGCATTTTCTTGAAGTTTGCTTTGTGCTTCATCAAATGCCTTAACTTCATCTGAAGCATCAACATCGGCAGAGTTTTTAGCTACAATAAACGAATCTTCTGTCAGCGAGGCTGAATCTACTTTACAGCCAAGAACCTTTGCGGCTGGAAGTGTTATACTAACCTGTGTATCATTAACTTCTATGTTTACTGATGTTATATCTACACCAAGCTTTACAACTCCGCTATACTCAATCCAAAATTGCTTATCTTTTTTCCACCATAACACTCCTGAAGCATCTTCTTCGTAATATTTGGCAACATTATGATAGTAGCACTCCATAACAGCCAGTTCGCAAATGGCTTTCATTTGCGAAACTTCTGGCTCCATATTCAAAGTTTCTTTTTCAGCAGGAGAAGCACAAGATACACACATTGCCGAAATTATTACAGTTAAAAATACACTCAAAAATCTTTTCATTATTACAGCGCCTCCTTACTCTATCACAAGCGTGTATTCAGCATCTAACTGCTCTATGATTGGTTTTGTCAATGCTGTCAAGACATTGATGGCATTTTGCTTCGCCAGTTCATAGATAGCACTTTGTTGCTCACTTTCGTTCTTAACATCTGCTTCGCACACCTTAAATGCTTGTTGACTAACGGTTGATGTATTGGCTTTTTCATTGCAGAATATGAAATCCAGCGAAGATATATCAACATTCACTTCGGTAATATACACTTCGGGAATTGATATGTAGATTTCTTTTGCCTCATCATCAATTTCTACAACAATTTTTTCAAAATCAATACCTGCGTCAACCCTTGCTTCGTAAGAAACATAGTAATCAGTTTCTTCGGGATTTTTCTCGTTCATCACTTGTGCGATGCCATTGTAAACAGCCGTAAATGTGGATAGCTCACTAACATTGATAATCTTTTCCAATGTGGATACAGTAATTACTTCAACCTTATCTGATGGTTCTTTTTTAACTTGTTGAACTATGAATACAGCGACTATAAGTAGTATTACGCTCGCAATAACCACAATAATCATAGGCAACGAAAGTTTCTTTTTCGTATCTGTTTTTTTCATACGCTTCTTCTCCTTTGTTGGGGTTGACCCATTTCTTACAATAGGCATTGTAAATTTTGCGAATTTGTATTGCACACATATATTTTTCTTTTTCTTTTACATAAATAAAAAGTGCGCCTACCGAAGCAGACGCACAAAAACGCAAACCCCGATAGTCGCCAAACTAACTGAGATAGCAAGAGCCTTGCTTATACACAGCGGAATTTGCATTTTTATCAAATTCATTGTGTGTATAAGCGCAAAAGGGTATACTACCCCCATAGGCTCATTTTTTATCTATTCAGTTAGTTTGGCACAAATATTTTACCCCATCTCCTGCCCTGTCTTATGCTGCATCTCTTTTCTCTTACTTCTCCACGCCCTCCGCGATGCTTCCGTCGCGGTAGGCATCCAGAAGCTCGTTCAGGTCCTCGATCTGCTGCGCGATATTCTTTCCGATATCTGTATCCCCGACCATGACCCGGTAAGGCTCGATCTCAAACTGATTTGCGCGGGACTCGATGTCCGCATTCTCGCTCAGCACCTTCTCCACACTCTCAAACGGCGCGTGCGCCTTGATCCGCATGCCGTGTGAATTGTAGATCAGCGTGTAGCCCGCGATACCCGTGGTCTTGTGATAGGCCTTGGAGAACCCCCCGTCGATCACGATGAGTTTGCCCTCCGCCTTGATGGGATTCTCTCCCGAAGAGGCATGTACCGGCGTGTGCCCGTTGATGATGTGGGAGAGATCCGACTTCAGGCCGAAATCCCTGAGTATCATGCGGCTGGTATTCTCGGAATCCAAATAGTCGTAGTAGGGATCCTGCGGCTCCTTCCACGCCGCCTTGTCATCAATATAACTGCGCTCAAAGGTCTTCACCACGCGCCCGCACATCGGCGACTTCGGCCCGCCCCAGAGGTACCACATGAAATCAAGATGCTTTTGCTCCCCTGTGTGGTAGGCCTGACGCGCCACTCTCTCGCAGCAGTCAAAATAGGCCTTTCCCCGGTAATACTGACCGAAGAAATTCATCTCATCCATCTGTCCCTCCTCATTCAGAGGCACACAGCCGTGAAAGAGAAGGTTGTCATTCATCTTCAGATAGATGCTTCCCACCGAGTAGAGAAACTCTATGTGGCGCTTTAAACGCGGACTGCTCATGAAGGCCGTGTGAAAATCATTCACAACTTCCTGCTCCTCCTCGCTCAGCTGATAGGGGTGCTCCCAGTCAACTGTGGGGAATTCCAGCGTATTCATCGCATAGCAGTGCGCCCCGAGGGTGATGCTCTTATGCTCGCGGTCTATTTTGTCCAGCAAAAGCCTGTCATTCATCTCATACTCCGGGTGCCGCAGTATGACCTGTCCCTCAAGCTTCATGAGTATCACATTGATGGCCTTCACCATCGCCTTCTTAGAGCTTCCCTCATAATATTTTTCCGCGAAGTTCTGAAGCCCGCGGAGCGGTATTCCGTAGCCGCTCTCCAGCACGCGTATGTTGTCATAGCGCACATTGTTTCGTATCACATTCGCGATGCAGGCATCGCTTCCGCAGGCTGCCCCCATCCACAGGATATCGTGATTGCCCCACTGAAAATCCAGAGAGTGGTAGTTCATGAGAAGCTCAATGATCTTGTCCGGATCCTCGCCGCGGTCAAAGACATCTCCCACAATATGCAAATGATCCACCGCGAGGCGCTTGATCAGTGCGGCGAGCGCGATGATAAACTCATCGCCGTTCTGAATACCGACGATGGTATCAAGAATTCTCTCATGATAGCCCTGACGGTTATTGTCCTCATCCGGCTGTGCGTGCAGAAGCTCGTCGATGATATAGCCGAATTCCTTCGGCATCGCTTTTCTCACCTTGGAGCGGGTGTACTTGGAGGAGAGCACCCGCGCGATCTCTATCATTTCCCGCAGGGTCTCCCGATACCACTTCGGCGTGATCTTTCCCTCCGCCCGAAGCCGCCTCAGCTTCTCCTTCGGGTAGTAAATCAGGGTGCGCAGCGCCCTCTGCTCTGACTCGGAGAGTCTTCCCTCAAAGATCATCTCGATCTTCTCCCGTATGACGCCGGAGCAGTTGTTCATAATGTGCAGGAAGGCGTGATACTCACCATGGATGTCGCTCATAAAGTGCTCTGTGCCCTTCGGCAGATTCATAATCGCCGCAAGGTTTATGATCTCTGTGCATACCGCCTGTATGGTCGGAAATTTCTCCGACAAAAGTGTAAGATACTTCAGCTGTCTCTGATCCATATCCTCCTCCAAAGTCTGAAAAGAAATTTCTTGAATCCAGCTTAATTCAGCTCCTCCACTGCCTTCGCGATATCGTGACGCATGTATTTATTGCGGAAGCTGATCCACTCCGTCGCCTCATAGGCCTTGCGTCTCGCCTCCTTGAGGCTCTTCCCAAGCGCTGTGATCCCGAGCACTCTTCCGCCGTTTGTCACGATCTGTCCGCTCTCATCCAAGCTGGTCCCCGCGTGGAAGCAGAAGTAGTCCTCCCTGCCGCGGAACTTCTCAAAACCGTACATGGGGATGCCCTTCTCATAGGCGAGCGGATAGCCGTCGCTTGCAAGCACCACGCAGACGCAAGCCTCTTTCCTGAATTTCAGCTCCACCTGATCGAGCGTTCCGTCGATACAGGCCTCAAAGACCTCCACCAGATCATTCTCCATGCGCGGCAGCACCACCTGTGCCTCAGGATCTCCGAAACGCGCATTGTACTCCAGCACCTTCGGTCCGTCCTCCGTCAGCATGAGGCCGAAAAAGATCACGCCCTTGAATTCACGCCCCTCCGCTGCCATCGCATCCACCGTCTTCTGGTATACATGCTTCCGGCAGAAGGCATCGACCTCCTCCGTATAGAAAGGACTGGGAGAGAAGTTCCCCATGCCTCCGGTGTTCAGACCCAGATCTCCGTCCTTCGCTCTCTTGTGATCCTGTGCGCTTGCCATGGTACGTATGGTTTTTCCGTCCACAAAGGAGAGCACGCTCACCTCCCGGCCGGTCATAAACTCCTCCACCACCACGGTATCTCCGGAATCTCCGAAGGCCTTCTCCACCATGAGGCGGCGTACTCCCTCCACAGCCTCCTCCCGCGTCATGCAGATGAGCACGCCCTTCCCGAGCGCCGGCCCGTCCGCCTTCAGAACCACCGGAATCCGGCAGTGCTCCACATAGCGCAGTGCGGCCTCCGCATCGGTAAAGGTCTCATATTCCGCAGTCGGAATATCATACTTCTTCATCAGCTCCTTTGAAAACGCCTTGGAGCCCTCCAGTATCGCGGCATTCTTCCGCGGACCAAAGGCCCGGAGCCCACGCGCCTCAAGCACATCCACCAGCCCCCCGATCAGCGGGTCGTCCATACCGACGACCGTCAGATCGATCTGATGCGCCTCGGCAAAATCCGCGATGCGCTGAAACTCCATGACGCCGATCGGCACGCACTCCGCGACCTCCGCGATGCCCGCATTGCCCGGCGCGCAGTAGAGCTTCTCCACCCGCGGGCTCTGTGCGAGCTTCCAGCAGATCACATGCTCTCTCCCGCCTCCGCCGACTACCAGTATCTTCATCTGATCTCCTTCCGGCTGCTCATTCCGCATTTTCTGTGCGCAGCTCTTCTTCGTCCGTCCTGACTGCCAGCCTTCCGTCCGCAATCTCCTCAATGGCCTGCGGAAGCAGAATCCACTCCGCCTCCTCCATGACGCGTCGCTGCAGGATCTCCGGGGTATCTCCGTCTCGCACCGCAACGGCCTTCTGCAGCAGGATGGGGCCGCCATCCAGCTCCTCATTCACGATATGAACCGTCGCCCCGGTGATTTTCACACCGCGCCGCAGCGCCTCCTCATGTACCCTGAGCCCGTAGCAGCCCTTCCCGCAGAAGCTTGGAATGAGAGACGGGTGGATGTTGATGATGCGTCCGGGAAAGGCCCGTATGAGCTCCGCCGGAATCTGCACGAGATACCCAGCCAGCACCAGCAACCCGAGCCGCTTCTCCTGAAGCCGCCGAAGCAGCGCATGGTTGAAGCTCTCCCGGTCCGGAAATTCCGACGGCGAGAGACACTCCGCCTCTATTCCTGCCTTCCGTGCGCGCTCCAGTGCATGCGCGTTTACATTATTGGAGAGCACGTAGGAGAGCTCCACGTTTTGCAGGCGTCCTGCGCGCTTCGCATCAATGATCGCCTGCAAATTCGTGCCGCCGCCGCTCACCAGTACGCCGACTCTCAGCACAGCTCGACTCCCTTCTCTCCCGCCTCGACAGCACCGATCACAAAGCAGCTGTCTCCCGCAGTGCGGAAGGCCTTCATGGTCCGCTCTACATCCGCAGAATCCACCGCGACGATCATACCGACTCCCATATTGTAGGTGTTGTACATGACCTTCTCCTCGACCTCGCCCTTTTTCTGCATGAGCTGAAAGATCGGAGGCAGCGCATAGGAGTCCTTGCGGATCACAGCGCGCACGCCGTCCCTCAGCATACGCGGCACGTTCTCATAAAACCCGCCGCCCGTGATATGACTGCACGCATGGATGCGCACGCCGGCCTCCTTTGCAGCCTTCAGTGCCTTCACATAAATGCGGGTGGGAGCGAGCAGCACCTCGCCGAGCGTTGCGCCGAGCTCCTCATAGTACGTATTCATGCTCTCCTCTGTCATGTCAAAGATCTTTCTCACCAGAGAGAAGCCATTGGAATGTATTCCTGTGGATGCAAGCCCGATCAGCACATCGCCCGGCTTCAGAAGCTCGCCTGTGATGAGATCCTTTTTGTCGCAGACACCGACAGAAAAACCGGCGAGATCATATTCCTCCTCTGGCATCAGTCCCGGATGCTCCGCAGTCTCACCACCGATCAGCGCACAGCCCGACTGAAGACAGCCCTCCGCAACACCGGATACAATGGTTGCGATCTTCTCCGGATAGTTCTTCCCACAGGCGATGTAATCCAGGAAAAACAGCGGCTCTCCGCCCGCACAGGCGACGTCATTCACACACATCGCGACACAGTCAATGCCGATCGTATCGTGCCTGTCCATCAGGAAGGCGATCTTCAGCTTTGTGCCGACACCGTCCGTTCCGGAGAGCAGCACCGGCTCCTCCATTCCCTTAATTGCCTCCATGGAGAAGGCGCCGGAGAAGCCGCCGAGCCCGCCCAGCACCTCGGGGCGCATGGTGCGTTTCACATATTTCTTCATCAGCTCAACAGACTCGTAGCCCGCCTCAATATTAACACCGGAATTTCTGTAGTCCATAATGCCTCCTGTCGTTTACTTGTTGAGATATGCCTCGTAACCGATTTCCTGAAGTCGCGCGTCCTTCTGCACCACCTCGTTCTTCAGCTCCTCCGCATAAGCGCAGAGCTTCTGCTCCAGTGCCTCATCCGCAACAGCCAGTATCTTCGCCGCGAGTATGCCTGCGTTCTTTCCGCCATTGATCGCAACTGTCGCACAGGGAATTCCGCTCGGCATCTGCACGATGGAATAGAGAGAATCCACCCCGCCGAGATCTGAGGTCTTCATCGGAATACCGATCACCGGAAGGCTGAAGAGTGCCGCACACATGCCGGGAAGATGCGCCGCCTTTCCCGCTCCCGCGATGATCACTCTGTAGCCGCGCGCTCTCGCACTGCGCGCCCAGTCAAAAAACACCTCCGGCTCGCGATGCGCAGAAATAATCGTCATCTCAAAATCAATGCCCATCTTCTTTAAGAAATCCGCCGCCTGTGCCATCACAGGCATATCTGAATCACTACCCATAACAATTCCGACCTTCGCCATGCTTCTTCCTCCTTCATTTGAATCTTCAGCCGGGACCATCCCGCCTGCAGCTTCCTCTGCGTTCCGTATCCGTATCTGCTGACTCTGTATC
Organism: Moryella indoligenes; assembly: GCF_030812885.1. Taxonomy (NCBI): domain Bacteria; kingdom Bacillati; phylum Bacillota; class Clostridia; order Lachnospirales; family Lachnospiraceae; genus Moryella; species Moryella indoligenes. Next base: position 112,117 of record NZ_JAUSTO010000007.1, on the reverse strand, counting down.
TGTCAGTCCCTCTGCCCGCCATAAAGCAGCTCCCGAAGCGGCTCATTCAGCTCAGAGAGCCCCGGCAGCACAAAGCGCCCGTCGCAGATTATGTCGACTCTCCCGCCATCCCGCATCACGGCGGACAGGCGCCCGATCTCCGCATAGGGAATGGTGATATCCTTGTGATGATTGAAATAAGCCTCCGCCGGGCAATCATGCCGCCGCGCCGAGATCTCATTGTCGCGGGCAATGATGGCCTTCCCGTCCGGATTATAGGTCATGGTATCTTCCTCGTGACTGTAACAGGTGTCTCCGAAGGCAAAGTGAGGTCCTGTCTTCTCCGCGATGAGGATGGGCATCTGTCGCTCTATCCCATAGCGCGCCGCAACCGCTGCGGCCAGCGTGTTGGTTCCGATCGCAAATTCCCCCATGGGCAGAGAGGCATGATTCCCCATAATATTCTCCACCACAAAGCGGCGGTTTTCCTCCGGATCGGAGAAATTTCCACAGGAGAGCTCCGTCGTTTGTCCGTCTGCAACCCTGATTCTGAGATCTTTAAACAGCAATCCGTCTATATAGACCTCTGATACATGCAGAAGTCCCTCCGTGCCCTTCAGCACCGGAGAGGTAAAAACCTCTCCTGCCGGAATATTGACATCGGACACACAGTTCTCAAAGCGCGTCTCTTTCTCCGGATCCCGAAGCTCTCTGAGGGCAATCCGAAGCGAGGTCTCATTTCTCCCCGTTCCGACGATCTCTGCATAATCGCAGCGATCCAGAAGATCAATGAGCTGCTGCTGCAGAATTCTCCAGTGGGCATTGTCCAGCGTGTTGATGCGGACAATGTCCCGGAAGAGCGCGGGAAAGAACTCCCCAATCTCCGGGAGCGGCCAGGCGATGATCGTAAAGCTCGTCTCATCGCCCGGCATATACTGTTCTGTGATTTCAGAGAGCTCCGCCATATAGAGATTCAGGAGCCTTCTCTGCTTCTCGGTAAAGGCAAGGGCATCTGTGCAGCGCAGAGGCTCAAAGCTCTCCTCCCCGAAATATTCCATCACTGCAGGGCCTGCATAGCGTCCCGCCGCCTCGCGCCGCGCCTCATAGGCCGCGCGGAGCTCTGTGAGCTTCCTGTCTGTAAATGCCTTGTCCCAGAAGATCGCCGCATCAAAGCGATGATCATAATCAAACTGCCGGTTTGGACTTAAAGACTGCATGCGCGCGCCCCGCCCGGGAATGCGCTCTGTGAGGCGGGAAGCCGGAGGCGGAAGTATGGTGCGAAGTCCCTGCGCGGCAAAGAGCTCTGCCTCCCGCTCCACCAACCGCTCAAAACCGCGAAGATAGCGGATCGCGACCGTGCTCTTGTTCTGAAGTGCACGTCCCATGGCACGGAAGCCCTCAGCAAAGCCCTCCGTAAAGGTTTCTGCCGCTAGCTGCAGCTCCTCCTCCGGAAGAGAATTCAGAAATTCTGCTGTTTTTAAGCAGCTCTCCGACACATAATCCCCCGAAAAAAACAGGTAGCGCAGATCCTCCCTCGAAAAACCGTGATAGAGGGAGGCCTGAACAGATTCCTCCGGCTCCAGCAGCGCCTCTGTCCGCTCCGGCACCGTCACATCCAGATAGTCAAAGGCATACCAGTAGAGGACATTGCGAAGCGTCTCGCTCTTCGGGATCTCACCTGCAGTGAACAGGCCGTAGCACTGCAGAAACAGTTCAAGGATCGGCGCCATATCCGCTTCCCTGTCCGCATAGCAGAGGGGAAGGAGCGCATATAGCTCCGCGTAGAGCGCGGAGAGCAGCTGTCCCAGCCGGGTCGCATTCTCCATGGCTTCCTGACGCCTCGTCCCCTCTGGATCCCCCCGCTGCGCATCCTCCTCTGCACTCCGGCAGCGCAGAGCGGCACAGGCGGGATTCAGCCATGAGGACGGATAGTTCTCCGGCAGCATATCCCGATAGAGTCCGCTCTGGATCGCCTGCATCTCTGCAAGACTCTTCGTCCTGTAGCATCCGCTGTGAAGACTCTCACGCAGGGCGGCAAACTGTAAAAGATACTGCGCGACATCACAAAAAAAGCCGTGAAACGGATCCGGTACACCCCTGTCCTCCGGGATGAGCCGAATCCGCTCCATGGCCAATTCAATTCTTTCACGACAAAGCGACGCCTCTGTCTCCGCCGCCCTGAGCTCTCCTGACTCTGCAGCGGCGAGCGCTCTCATATTTTCATCCATCAGGCCGTCACCCCCACAAGCATCGTAATGATCCACGTAATCAGCACCATTCCTCCGATCGAAAGTCCCAGCAGCGCAAACAGATGATCTCTGTCCTTCTCCAGCACAGAAAGCACAGCGCAGCCCCCCGCATAGAGTGAAAACAACACCGCGCTGCCTGCAATTGCAGAAACATAGAGCGGCGGATTGCCCAGCGTCTTCACCATGAGCCAGAAGGCCAGCACGGTGAGTCCTGCGGCAATCGCCGCAGAGGTCAGAGCAGTCGCCCCGATTTCCGAGCGCGGCTTTCGCAGATAGTTTACCAGTCTGCCGTCCGCACGACCTTCCTTCCTGTCACTCCGGGTCTCCGGATAGCTGAATTCCGGACGCTCCAGTATAGAATCGTTTTCCTTCTTCACAGGACGCAGAAAATGGTATTTTTTTCTGTTGTAATTAAACACGCTCCAACCTCCATATACACATGCGGAAGATGAGATAGCCAAGCACGGCGCCGACTGTGTTCAGCAGAATATCGTCCACATCAAAGCTCCCGAGTCTGGTCAGCAGCTGTATGAGCTCTATTCCTCCGGAGAACAGGGCCCCGGAAAAAAAGAGCGTCAGAAAATCATGACAGCGCCCGCTGACTATCGGAAGGAAGAAGCCAAAGGGCAGAAACGCGAGGACATTTCCCAGCGTATTCAGCAAAAAAGCGCCATTCCCCAGACTTTCCCGGTAGAGCCAGAAGCGGCGTATCTCCTTTAAGGGCTCCAGATTATAGTGGTAGAGCTCGCTTCCGCTTCTGCCAAGCGCCTCCGCAAAAAACAGAAAATAGATAAGACATGCGAGATAGAGAAGAAAGAGTACAGTTCCTGCCGCTCTGTGACGCGGTCTGATGCGATTCATGCGGAGACCTCAGATTTAGATTTCATTCCGGACTCCGTACTGCCTGTAGTACGCCTCGATTCTCTCCCTCAGCGCGTCATCAATGATGACCTGTCCTCTGTACGGCTGATTGCAGAGATGCTCCACAACCTCCTTCATGGTGACAATCGCGCAGGTGCGGATACCATAGCGCTCCGCGATCTCCTGGAGCGCGCTCTGCTCTCCCTGCCCTCTCTCACAGCGATCCACACTCACCACAAGTCCCAGCACCTCTGCATCGCCCTGTGCGCGGATGATGGGCATGGTCTCAGAGATCGAGGTTCCGGCAGTCGTGACATCCTCTATAATCACAATTCTGTCTCCATCCTGAATGGGACTGCCGAGAAGTATCCCTCTGTCGCCGTGATCCTTGGCCTCCTTCCGATTCGCGCAGTAGCCGATCTCCGCACCGTAGAGCTCGCTCATCTCCATGGCGGCGGCGACGCAGAGCGGAATCCCCTTGTAGGCCGGCCCAAAGAGTATACTAAAGTCCTCGCCGAAATTTTCATGAATGGCCTTCGCATAATACTGACCGAGGCGCTTCAGCTGCGTACCGGTTCTGTAAAAGCCCGTATTTACAAAAAACGGGGTCTTTCTTCCGCTCTTTGTCACAAAGTCCCCGAATTTCAGGACCTCACAGTCGATCATAAATTCTATAAATTCCTGCTTGTACCGCTCCATCTTCTCCCCTGCTCCTTAGGCTGTCAGCGCACTGCTCCGACCAGCTCCTGTATATTCTCCACGCCGTATCTTATCATATAGCTGCGGATTCCGTCCACGATTTCCTCGGTAATACGCGGATTCACAAAATTCTCCGTGCCGACAGAGACGGCGCTCGCTCCGGCAAGCAGAAACTCGATCGCGTCCTCCGTCGAGGCAATTCCGCCCATGCCGATGATAGGCAGCTTCACGGCCTTTGCACACTGCCACACCATGCGAACCGCAACCGGCTTCACTGCGGGTCCCGACAGGCCTCCAGTCTTGTTCGCCAGAACAAAACTCCTTCTGTGAATGTCGATCTTCATCCCCGTCAATGTATTGATCATGGAGAGTGCATCTGCGCCGCCGGACTCTGCCGCGCGCGCCATCTCCGTGATATCCGCGACATTCGGGGACAGCTTCATGATGACGGGCTGCTTCGCATGCCGCTTCACCGCCGCTGTGATGTGTTCCACCGCGCGCGGATCCTGACCAAAGGCAATTCCGCCCTCCTTCACATTCGGGCAGGAGATATTGATCTCCAGAAGATCAACCGGCGCATCGTAAAGCCGATCTACAACCGCCAGATACTCCTCCTCCGTGTGCCCGCAGACATTCACGACAATGCGCGTATTGAACTGCCGGAGGAAGGGAATATCGCGCCGCAGAAAGACATCGATCCCCGGATTCTGCAGACCGATGGCATTCAGCATGCCTCCCGTGACCTCGCACACGCGCGGAGTGGGGTTCCCCGGCCAGGGTCTGTCCGCAACTCCCTTGGTCACCACAGCCCCGAGGCGGTTCAGATCCACAAATTCAGAATATTCCTGTCCTGAGCCAAAGGTGCCGCTCGCTGTCAGAACCGGATTCCTGAGCTCGATTCCGGCTATACTGACTGAAAGGGAAGGTTCTGTCACAGCACCACCTCCTCTGCCCGGAATACCGGGCCGTCCTTACACACGCGCTTATTCTTCACCTGAGAGTGTGCATCTGTCTCCGTGCTCTTTGTCACACAGCCGAGACAGGCGCCTATCCCACAGGCCATGCGCTCCTCCATGGAGACCCAGAGCGCTATGCCGCGCTCTGCCGCATACTGCTTCAGCGCGCGGAGCATGGGTCTCGGGCCACAACTCAGTATCGCCTCCGGCTGCACCGGAAGTGTCTTAAGCGCGTCAATCACCGTTCCGGCCGTGCCGAAGCTCCCGTCCTCCGTGGCGACAAATACCGCATCGGCCGCGGCGTCAAACTCTTCCTTTAAAAACATCTGCCCCGCAGTCCGGTAGCCGAGCACCGCAGTTTTTCTTCCCGGAAGTGCCTTTAAAAGCGCAAGGAGCGGCGGCACACCGATTCCGCCCCCCACCGCACACACCGATTCCAGCTCCGTCGGAAAGCCGTTTCCGAGCGGTCCAAGCACCGGAAGCTCAGTCCCCGCGGGATACGAGGAGAGCTCTTCTGTGCCCGCCCCTTCTCCTGTCACACGGTACACGAGACGTATCGTCCCCTGCGTCCTGTCAAAGGCGCAGAGGCTTAAGGGACGCGGAAGTATGCGCGCACGATCCTTCAGATATACATTTACAAACTGACCGGGCACTGCCTCTGCGGCAATCTCCGGCGCACGGAGTACGAGATCAAAAATACCGGCTCCAAGCTCCCTCTGAGAGAGAATATGACATTTCTCCATCTGCTTTTTCATCTTCACCGCTCCCTGCTCAGAGCACGGAACGGATGTCGGCAATCATATCCAGCGTCGCCTGTCGCGCCGCTCCTGCAAAATCTCCCGCTCCAAATGCCACATACTTTTCCTGCTTCCACGCCGCAATAATGCCGCGGGAGGAATTCACAACGGCTCCGAGACCGTCCTGACCGAAGGCATGACGGAGATCCTCTGCGCTGCCGCCCTGCGCCCCGTAGCCCGGGACAAGGAAGAAGGTGTGCGGCATGAGCTCTCTGAGTCTCGCAAGCATCTCCGGATAGGTTGCGCCGACCACCGCTCCGACATTGGACCACTCGCCCTCCATGCAGGGGCTCCCCCACTCCATGACCTTCTCCGCAACCCACTCATAGAGCGGCCTGCCGTCGATCAGTCTGTCCTGGAACTCTCCGCTCGAGGGATTGCTGGTCTTCACCAGCACAAACACACCGCGATCATAGCGCTGACATGCATCCACGAAGGGCTGCACGCCGTCGCTCCCGAGATAGGGGTTGACCGTCACCATATCGGTCTGAAACGCAGGGTATTCCTTCCCACAGATCTCTGCCGCACCGAGATGTGCTGTCGCATAGGCCGCAGAGGTAGAGCCGATGTCGCCCCGCTTTGCATCTCCTATCACAACCAGCCCTTTCGCCTGACAGTAGCGGACCGTTCGCTCATATGCCTGAAGCCCCGGAATCCCGAACTGCTCATACATTGCGATCTGCGGCTTCACCGCAGGAATGAGATCATGAACCGCGTCAATCAGGGCCCGGTTGAACTGCCATATCGCCTCCGCCGCGCCCTCGGGGTCTGCTCCCTTCTCCGCAAAAGCGCGCTCCTTCAGTGTCTCCGGTATATAAGAAAGCATCGGATCCAGCCCCACACAGATCGGCGCCTTCGTCTCTTTGATTTTTTCGATAAGCCTGGAAATCATACAGTCTCCTTCCAACAGCGCCAGCTCTGCGCCGCTATCAAACATTCTATTCTGTTTGAATCCCTTCTGTCTTCGTTTATTATACGGGCTTTCCGCGGGGGTGGCAACAGCTTCTCTCCGCTCCGGCCGCTCTCTGTCTTCAATCTTTAATCAGGAAATCGTAATTTCCTATCCGGCATAAAACTGTGCTATACTGTGAACATCGCAAAAAATAAAGATTCATTGACTGATTGCAGAAAATGATTTCAGAAAACGGAGATACTTTTTATGAATATGAAGCTTACCGAACAAAACAGACTGAACCGCGGAGAACAGGAGGCAATCCGGACCATCCTTATGCGAAGCCATGAGAAGGAGCCCTTCTCCATCACCTTCCCTCTGCTGGAACCGAAGACAAAATTTTTCATCGCGAGAGATCTGGAGACAGACGCACCGCGCGCTGTACTGGCACTCTCAAAGCTGGATGATACTCTGTATGAGGTCAGTGCCTTCACCGATCCCGACTGCCGCAGACAGGGACTCTTCCGTGCGCTCTGGGAGAAGGCGCAGCTCGCTCTTCCCGGCCAGAGCCTGGCGGGTGGTCCGGTTACTGTTCGTTTCGCGCTGGACAGTGCCTGCAAAGCGGCACTCCCTGTGCTGCTCTCTATCGGCGCCTCCAAAACCAGTGAGGAGACGGAGATGCGCTGCGATCTCTCGGAGAAGCCCCTCCCCGGCACCAAGTACCGATTCCGCCGCTCCGCCCCCTCCGGCGAGGGTGTGATCTGCTATGAAGCTCTTCCGGCGGAGGGTGACAAGCCTGTGTTCCGCTGCTATCTCATGCCCATGAAGGATGCGCACTGCTACCTGCACCGCATCGCTGTGCAGAAGGATATGGTAGGCAGGGGCATCGGCAGCGAGGTCTTCCCGGAGCTCCTCGGCGTGCTGAGAAAGCAGGGCTATAAGCAGGCTTCCCTTCAGGTAAGTGCAGAAAATCTCCCCGCAATACGCCTCTATGAGAAGAACGGCTTCACGGTCACCACGAGCCTTCGCTACTATGAGATAACCTTCTGAGGCGACAGCTCCTCCATCTGAAATATCCGATGACATACCGGCATGACCGCCTCCGGACAAGAACACCCCGAAGCAGGCCTTATTATACGGCTGCTCCGGGGTGCATATTTTTGCTTTATAGAAAATGCCAAGCTGTATAGAGCACGCGTTGCCTCTGCGGGTGATGCTCAGTGCTTCCAGTTATTCTCCCTGCGCGGACCGCCCTGCTGCTCGATACGCTTCCGAATCGCAAGCATCTTCTCATCTGTCTCCGCGATGATATCCGCGCAGGCCCTCAGCTCCTCGCTGATTTCATCCGAGTCGTCGATCTCCTTCTTATACTTCAGCTCGTGATCCAGACTCGCCCAGAAATCCATCGCAATGGTGCGAATCTGAACCTCCACGCGGATGTAGCGCTTCTTATCCGAAAAGAACACAGGAACCTCCACAATCATGTGATAGGAGCGGTAACCGTTGTCCTTCGGATTCTTGATATAATCCTTGATTGCGATGACGCGCACGTCGTCCTGCCGCATCAGCATTCCTGCCACATCGTAGATATCGTCCACGAAGGAGCAGATGACCCGGACTCCCGCGACATCGTCCAGATTCTCCTGCATGGAGCTAAGGGACACGGGGAAACCGCGGCGCTGCAGCTTTTCAATGATACTGAGTGGTTTCTTGACGCGGGACTTGATCATCTCAATCGGATTTCTCTGATTCCTTACCGAGAGCTCATCGTTCAGCACTTCCAGCCTTGTTTTAACCTCCCGGATGGCGCAGCCGTACATCATCATCGCTTCCTGAAACTGATGGGCCCAGCTCCCGATGCTCTCAGGAACCTGCACGACGTCCGGAATCTGGACAATGTAGCGATTTAACTCACTGTTGGGATTGCTGGAAATCTCCATGGCAATTATTTTTCTCCTGTAATGGCATCAACCGCAGCGCGAATCCACGGCGCCTCAAGGTACTCAACGCTGCCCTCATCCACGGTCTTCGCCGTCGCCGGCTCAATCGGAATCTTGGCAAGCGTCTTCAGCCCATGTGCTGCGGCGATCTCGTCAATGTGGCTCTCACCGAAGATCGAGTGACGCTTTCCGCAGTCCGGACACTCATAGTAACTCATGTTTTCAATCAGACCAATCACCGGAACCTTCATCTGGTCAGCCATATTGACCGCCTTCTCAACAATCATGGAGACCAACTCCTGCGGACTTGTCACGATGATGATTCCCTCCACCGGAAGGGACTGAAATACAGTCAGCGGAACATCTCCCGTTCCCGGAGGCATATCGACAAACAGATAGTCAAGCTCTCCCCACAGTACATCTGACCAGAACTGCTTCACTGCGTTCGCGATCACCGGCCCGCGCCAGATCACCGGATCTGTGTCGTGATCCAGAAGAAGGTTTGAACTCATGATCTTGATTCCTGTCGCGGTGATCGCCGGAACCATGAGATTATGATAGGAGTGCACGCCATCCTGGCTCACGCCAAAGGACTTCGGAATGGAAGGACCTGTCACATCCGCATCCAGAATACCGACCTGAAAGCCCTTTGCCCTCGTCTTTGCTGCGAGAAGACTCGTCATGAGAGACTTTCCCACCCCGCCCTTTCCGCTGACAACGCCGATAACATGCTTTATGCTGCTCTCACCGTTCAGATCCACCTGAAAATTTGGCTTCGGCGGCTCCCGCATTCCCTGCGGTGCACTGTTCTGCTTTGATTCTTCCATAATAAATACCTCTTATGTCAATCATTTTATAGTTAAAGAATACACCATTCCCAGGCCTTCCGCAAGCGCGTCGATCCCCTTGAACTTTTCTGTGGAAGTATGACACGATTCTGCTTTGTGTGATATAATATAATTACAGTAACAAAAGTACCGAATCCACACAGGCTTTCAATACTTTTCCCGGAAAAAGGAGCGTTCTATGCATCAGGCAGTGAAGATCATCGACGACATCTGGTACCTTGGTTCCAGCGACCGAAGACTCGCCAAATTCGAAAATTGTTTCCCGGTTCCATCCGGAATGTCCTACAACTCCTATCTCGTTCTGGATGAGAAGACACTGCTCATCGACACAGCAGATCTATCTATCTCCTCCGTCTTCATCGAAAATATCGAGCATCTTCTGAATGGGCGTCCCCTCGACTACCTCATTATAAATCACATGGAGCCGGATCACAGCGCCACGCTCTCCGAGGTAGTACTGCGCCATCCGGAGGTCACGGTTGTCGCGACAGCCAAGGCCCACGCCATGATCCGCCAGTTCTTTGATCTCAATCTGCAGGGCCGGGTCATACAGGTGAAGGAAGGCGACACTCTCTCCACCGGAAAGCACAGCTTCCGCTTTATTATGGCTCCCATGGTACACTGGCCTGAGGTCATGGTCAGCTACGATGAGCTGAATCATATTCTTTTCTCCGCAGATGCCTTCGGAAGCTTCGGGGCACTGAACGGCAATATCTTCTCGGATCAGATGCAGCTCGAGAGCTTCGAGCTCTCCGAGATGCGGCGCTACTACGCAAATGTTGTCGGAAAATACGGAGCACAGGTGCAGGCTCTCCTGAACAAGGCCGCGGGTCTTGATATTGAGATGATATGCCCCTTGCACGGTCCCATCTGGCGCGTACCGAAGAAAATTCAGTGGCTCATCGAAAAATACGCGAAGTGGGCCACCTATCAGCCCGAGGGGCACGAGCCTGTCATCTTCTACTCCTCTGTCTACGGAGGCACGGAGAATGCCGCCGAGGTGCTGGCAAATGCACTCGGTGAGCAAAAAGTAAGGAATATCCGGATGTACGATGTCTCGGTCACGGATCACTCCTATCTGGTCGCCGAGGCCTTCCGCGCGAGCCACCTCGTCTTCGCCGCCACGACCTACAACAATGACCTCTTTCCTGAAATGGAGCACTTGATCTCTGATCTGAAGGCACACAACCTTCAGAGCCGCACTGTCGCTATCATCGAGAACGGCTCCTGGGCTCCAGTCTCCGGAAAAAAGATGAGCGAGCTCTTTGCTTCCATGAAAAACATACGCCTGCTGGAGGAGTCTATCTCCATCAAATCCCGCGTGAAGGAAGATCAGCGGGAGAAGCTCGTGGCGCTCGCCGAGCTGATCGCAAAATCCATTGACGAAGCAGATATGCACTGAGGGGCAAAATATTCAGATATTTTTTGATCCCTGCTTTCGTAATACGCAACTACTGTAAAAATCAGATACCGCTTTAACAGAGAATATATGTGCTTTCTGGCACGGCTTTGTGTTTACAGACCTATCAATCCCTCAAGACCTTTAAAGAGGGGGCTGGACTATAATGAGGGACTGTCCCAAAGTTTGTGTAAACCTTCATACTGGCGTAAGATGAACTTACTTAGTATGGAGGTTTTTCTATGGCACGAAGGAAATTAGACACACCACAGAAGGCTGCTCTCCGTGAAATGATGAGCAGCTGCATCAAGGAGAACGCCGCGGACATCAAGAACGGCACAGACATCAATTCCGTCATGCGCGACATGATGTCCATTCTCCTCGAGGGAACGCTGGATGCCGAGATGGACGAAGAACTCGGCTACTCCAAGTATGATTACCAAAACAAGGATACAGACAACTGTCGGAACGGGCATTCCACAAAGACCATGCACACCAGCTATGGCGACATGGACATTGAGGTACCGAGAGACCGGAAAGGTGAATTCGAGCCGCAGGTCGTCAAAAGGTATCAGAACACCGTTACGCAGGACATGGAGGAAAAAATTCTCTCCATGTACGCCAAAGGGATGACAACCTCGGATATCGAGAGCCATATGCGTGAGCTCTATGATATCGAGATCTCTGACAGTACGATCAGCCGGGTAACAGACAAGATCCTGCCCATCGTCAAAGAATGGCAGGAGCGCCCTCTGGAAGGAATCTACGCTGTTGTCTTCCTGGATGCCATTCATTATCATGTCCGCAGCGAAGGACGCATCGTAAAGCGTGCCGTTTACATAGTGATCGGCATCGACATGTCCGGAAAAAAGGACGTTCTTGGTATGTATGTCGGAGAAAACGAGAGCGCAAAGTTCTGGCTTTCCATCATGAACAGCCTGAAAAACCGTGGTGTCCAGGATATCCTGATTGCCTGCGTAGATGGGCTTACTGGTTTTCCGCAGGCTATTAAAGCAGTCTTCCCACAGACCAAAATCCAGCAGTGCATCATTCATCAGATTCGGAATTCAACGAAATATGTGTCTTACAAGGATCTAAAAAAGCGGATGGCAGATCTGAAAGCTGTGTACTCCGCTCCGGATGAAACAACAGCCCTGGCCAATCTGGAGGAATTCGGCGAGAAATGGAACGTCAAATATCCCAAAATCTACAAATCCTGGAAGGAGAAATGGCCAGTTCTGTCCACGTATTTCAAGTATCCGGAAGCCGTCCGCCGTCTGATCTATACGACTAACACCATCGAAGGGTTCAACCGCCAGCTTCGGAAAGTAACGAAATCCAAGACTGTATTCCCATCGGATGACAGCCTTCTGAAAATGCTGTACCTGGCAATGATCGATATCACTAAAAAATGGACCGGCCACCGTCAGGATTGGGGGCAGATCCATTCACAGCTGGAAATCTATTTTGAAGAACGGCTGGAAGGCCATATTTACTGATATTTCAGGGCCGGAGGAATCGGTCTTTGGATTTCTTCGGCCCTTGAAATATCCAGCAGGGGAACCGGGGGTACAACCCCCGCTCAGATCCCCCTATTGACATACAAAAATCCTGCAAATACAATGCAGGTAGGAATGAAGGCAGGAAAACCACCGAATTCCAACACATCTATTTACTCATCAAGCGTCAGTTTTTTGAGTTTACACAGACTTTGAAACAGTCTCAATTTACAGAAAAAATTACATACACTCAATTATTTTAATTTTTCCTCAACGGCATCTACAGCACCTTCAACAGCTTCTTTTGCATCGTCTGCAAGTTCTTTGCCTTTAGCAATTGTTTTTTCAACAAATCCTTTTGCTTCTAGCTCTTTATCACCTGTCAACTTACCAGTACCTTCTTTTAGGACACCAGATGCTTGCTCAATTTTTGATTTTAGTTTTTCTTCTGACATGATTAGAATCCTCCTTCTTTTTATTCTAACATGGGTACCATTTCTTTGCAAGAGAAATCCGCTATTATCCAACTTTTATCACTACACGTTACATAGAATGACTTCAAAATCGCCGTAACTTGTTTTGACAAAGCAGTGCTTTAACAATGAGGTCTTCTTGTGTTAATCTCGTACTTGAAAGAGTGATGCCTCTTTCCCTATTTCTCTCCAATTTTCTTTTTTGAACTTTCTTTCTTCGCTCCTTTGGATACAAGTATTGCTCCTTTTGGAACTTTTATTAAGTTTTCTTCGCTCCCTATCAAGGCTTAGTCAATTTTCACAAAAGCAAAAAGCACAGTTACGATTTCTCATAACTGCACCTGTTGCTGTAAAACCTATTCCTATTTACAAATCGAGGAATGGATAACTTCTGAAGTCAACTGAAAAGAGTTAGTCGTGTACTGAGAAGAATAACATTTTAAGACAATTTCTTTATGTAATGAATCTCATTCCGTACGCGAAGTGGTTTCTATCTGTCTCTCTGCTCTCCTCTGCTCCGCCTCGCGCTTTGAGTAGACACAGCCGCAGTAGTCCTGACGGTAAAGGCCGTATTCTCTGGAGAGCTCTGTGGAGCGTCTGTAACCGTTTTTCTTCTTGAAATCTGATGGAAGGAAGGCAACGCCCAGCTCCTTTCCGACGCGCTCTCCAATCTCGTTCAGGCGCGCAGCGCTCTTCAGCGGACTGATTGTAAGCGTTGTCGTAAAATAATCGAAACCTCCCTTTACTGCGGCTTCTGCCGTGCTCCGAAGACGCTGCTCAAAACACAGTCCGCAGCGCTCTCCTCCCTCCGGATCCCTCTCATGTCCCCGCACCAGCTCATGAAAAGCTTCAGGGATGTATCCCCCCTCAAGAAATTGTACCGGTCGCTGAAGGGGCATCTCCCGCAGGAGACGCTGCTCCTCTGCGACGCGACGGCGATACTCCTCCGGCTCATCAATATTCGGATTAAAGTAGTAGACTGTAATATCAAAATGCGGGTTCAGGTATTCCAGACACCACGAGGAGCAGGGCGCGCAACACACATGCAGAAGAAGCTTCGGGACAGCTCCCGAAGCCTCATTCTGACAGATCAGCTGTTCCAGCTCTCTCTGATAATTTTTCTGATTCATCGCTCTCTGCCTCAGCGGGTTCACAGGAAATCACGGATGCGCTTTGAGCGCACCGGATTTCTCAGCTTCCTCAGCGCCTTCGCCTCGATCTGACGAATGCGCTCACGCGTCACCTTAAACTCTCTCCCGACCTCCTCAAGAGTACGGGGATGCCCGTCCTCAAGACCAAAACGCAGCACAATCACCTGACGCTCTCTCTCTTTCAGATCTCCGAGCAGTGTGTCAATATGCTCACGTAGCATAACCGACTCCACATTGTCCTCCGGCGTCAGGACGTTATTGTCCGCAACAAAATCTCCGAGATTGGAATCGTCTTCCTCGCCGATCGGCGTCTCAAGAGAGGCTGGTTCCCTGGCGATCTGCATGATCTCCATCACCTTCTCCTCTGTCATCTCGAGTGCGGAAGCGAGCTCCGCCACGCTGGGTTCATAGCCCAGCTCCAGTGTAAGCTTCCGCTGCATCTTGCTCATCTTATTAATGGTCTCCACCATGTGTACCGGCACACGTATGGTTCTCGCCTGATCCGCGAGCGCTCTCGTGACTGACTGACGTATCCACCAGGTCGCATAGGTACTGAGCTTAAAGCCCTTCTCGTAGTCAAATTTTTCAACGCCCTTGATCAGACCCAGATTGCCCTCCTGCACAAGATCCAGAAAACTCATGCCGCGCCCCGTATAGCGCTTCGCGATACTCACCACAAGACGAAGATTCGCCTCGATGAGCTTCTCCTTGGCGCGCTGGTCGCCCTCCTGCTTCCGTCTGGCGAGCTCCAGCTCTTCCTCTGCAGTGAGCAGCGGCACCGTTCCGATCTCCTTTAGATACATGCGAACCGGATCCTCAGTTCCCACTCCCTCTAAGAGCTCGACTGCGCTCAGGTTGATATCCTCGTCCGGAATCTTCTCCCCGGAGGACTCCTCATCCAGATTGTCCTCCATCTCAAGATCATCCTCTGCCAGGATCGCATCCTCCTTGGCATTTGCAAGATCCTCCGGTGGTTCCTCCGTCTGCTCGTTCAACACCTCTATACTGTTGGCTTCAAGATAGGCATAGATCTGCTCTATCTCCTCCGGACTCAGATTGTAATCTGCAAAATAATCATTGATCTCATCGACATCCAGCTTTGCGTCCTTGCTCTTTGCCTGTGCCACAAGTTGCTGAAGACCAGAGAGAAGCTCCTCCGCCTGGATGAGCCTCTTCTCCCCGCTGCTCTTTTTCTCGCTCTTTTCCGCTGCCTTTTTGCTGCTTTTCTTCTGCTCTGCCGCAGGCTTCTTGCCCGCCGCTGTCTGTTCAGCCGATGCGCTCTGCTCCATTTTTACTGAAACTCCGCTTTTCGCCGTCTTTAACTCCGCTCTGTTCGTAGTAAACACTCCCATCTGCTATATTCATACGGTGCTAATCTCACATAGGTTATTTAATCGACAAAATATTTAAAACTGTCGCTAATTTATTTTCACTGATATGCGATATTAGTATATAACAGTTTAGAGAAGATAGCAAGATGAGAGCTCTCTAAGTCAAAGAAGGGCGAGACAACATCAGCAAGCGTGGTCGTAAGAGGCTGAGGCACTTGTTATTCGAGCTTGCAATGTCCCTTGTGGCTAAGAATGCAGAGTTTGCCCAGTTGTATCATTGGAGAACAGGATGTTGTCCCCGGACATATAGGTGAACATGCTGTCCGGCCGGTGCAGCATGGGGGCTTCCACAAAAGTGAGCGTGGTCTCGCCAAGCGGCAGCGTATCACCGGTCTTCACGTTCACAAAGTGCCAGTCCTGATGATAATGCCCGCGAATGACTGCTTCGCTTTTCTTCGTGCAGTAGATCGGCGTATCCGGGATCTCCCGCATCAGCTCCGGCAGGGCACCGCTGTGATATTTTCTTTCCCAGTGAATCCTCCCCCTATCCGATTAGCAGCTTCAAATCTTCATCGACAGTGGAAATGCCGCCGATGCCGAAGTTCTCCACCAGCACCTTTGCCACATTCGGGGAAAGGAATGCTGGAAGTGTCGGTCCCAGGTGGATGTTCTTTACGCCAAGGTAGAGGAGTGCCAGCAGCACGATAACAGCCTTCTGCTCATACCAGGCAATGTTGAAAGCCAGCGGCAGATCGTTGATATCCTCCAGTCCGAATACCTCTTTCAGCTCCAGCGCAATCAATGCCAGAGAGTAGGAGTCGTTGCACTGCCCGGCATCCAGGACGCGCGGAATGCCGCCGATATCTCCCAGATCCAGCTTGATGTACTTGTACTTTGCGCAGCCAGCAGTCAGGATCACCACATCCTTCGGGAGCTTTTCAGCAAACTCCGTATAATACTCCCTGCCCTTCTGACGGCCATCGCATCCTGCCATAACCACGAACTTACGGATGGCACCAGATTTGACGGCATCTACAACCTTGTCCGCTAAAGCAAATACCTGCTCATGCGCAAAGCCGCCGACAATGCTGCCCTGTTCCAGCTCCTCCGGAGCCTCGCAGGTCTTTGCAAGCTCGATGATTACGGAGAAGTCTTTATGGCCGTTCTCATCCGCATCGATATGAGGACATCCGGGAACGCCGGTTGCGCCCGTAGTAAAGAGTTTTCCTTCATATCCCTTGAGGCGCGGCACCACGCAGTTGGTGGTCATGAGGATCGGTCCATGGAAGGAAGCGAACTCCTCTGTCTGCTTCCACCAGGCATTGCCGTAGTTTCCGGCAAAACAGGTATACTTCTTGAATGCCGGATAGTAGTGGGAGGCCAGCATCTCGCTGTGGGTATAGACATCTACGCCTGTTCCCTCGCACTGCTCTAACAGCATCTCCAGATCCTTCAGGTCATGGCCAGAAATCAGAATGCCGGGGTTCTTACGGACACCAAGTTCAACGGAGGTGATCTCCGGATTTCCATACGCGGAGGTATTGGCCTCATCCAGCAGAGCCATGCCTGCCACACCGTTCTTGCCGGTCTCCAGCGTCAGGGCGATCAGATCGTCCACGCTTAAAGAGTCATCCAGCAGCTTTGCCAGAGTGCTCTGGGTGAAGGCATCCACTTCCGGATTCACCTTATCCAGAACATTGGCGTGCTTGGTGTAGGCAGCAAGGCCTTTCAGGCCATAGGTGATCAGTTCCCGGAGAGAACGGACATCTTCATTTTCCGTAGCGAGGACTCCGACCGTCTCCGCTTTCGCAAGCATCTCTGCGCGGTCACCCGGCTGATACTGTGCCGCATCCGGCAGCTCTTCCTTGCCCTGCAGTTTATCGAGCAGCTCGTCACGGCAGCTGACAGTCTCTCGAATGCATTTTTCCAGAGCATCCCCGTCAAAGTTCGCATTGGTGATCGTAGCGAACAGATTGAGGGTCACGAGATAGTCCACCTCATGGTCAACCTCTGTGCCTTCCGCACGAAGCCTTGTGGTGACTACGGAAAGCCCCTTGGTAACATAGATCAGCAGATCCTGCAGCGCAGCGATATCCGGCTTCTTTCCACAGACACCGGACACAGTACATCCCTTACATCCTGCTGTTTCCTGACATTGATAACAAAACATACTTCTACCTCCTGTTTGTATAGCTTATTCCCTGATTCTGCAGTTTACGTCTGGTTCCGCAGATACTTCTTTTCCATTGCATCCAGAACAGCGTGGTACTTTTCCGAACACCTGCTCCCTTCTGTTTTGCTTCAAACTCGAGCGTCTTCCGGTCGATCTCATTGATGACTTCCTTCATGATTCGATACTGCTCATCAGTTCCTTATCCATCACGCCTGTCCTCCCGTCATCCTGATTTCAAACTGATCCGGTACTGCCTGCAGATAAACCAGTCTTGTCTCTGACAGAAGACCGCGAACGAATTCACCTGTCAGGATGTCATAGTTTTCCGGATTTCCGTCGACAGCCGTCCAGTACTGCGCATGAAGGTTCTGCGCCCTCTCCCACACGACTTTATCATCTTCCCTCGTCTCCACTTGGTTTACATGATAAAAATGCGCTCATATAAAGTCCCCCTTATGCGATGGCTTCATTGACACGATCTGTAACCATCTTGGGGTCAAGTCCATGAACCATGCAGGCATCTGCCAGTGATTCTGCCTGAGATGCCGGGCAGCCGATGCAGTGCATTCCCACACTGAATAATGTCTCCACAACCTCAGGGTGCGTGTTCACAATATCTCCCACCAGCATATCTTCTGTGATTTTCTTCTCGCTCATCTTTCTTTCCTCCGTTTTATTTCAGCACCAGAAGCAGTGCCATCTTGAATCTCTCGTTTGCCTTAACGCTGTGCAAGCCGCCTTTAGCGAATTTGAACTGCTCACCGGCCTTTAACGGATACTCGTTCCCTTCATATCCAATTACCGCTTCTCCATCCAGGGCAAATACGATTGCCTCGCCCGGAGCCGCATGCTCGGAAAGTCCGGTTCCTTCGTCAAATGCCATCACAACAAACTTCATAGTTTCATTGGAAGCAATGTCCATGTTGACAATCTTGCCTTCCTGATAAGGCACAAGCTCCTTCAATTGGAAAACCTGTCCTGCCTTGATGCTTTCATTCATATCTGATTCCTTTCCCAGCGCAATCTCCAGATATACGCTGTCTGTATCTGCCTTTACCCCGATATCTGTTCCGGCAGCCTTCAGGATACAGTCCCCGGCTTGGATATTGATTGTTTTCCCTTCCGCAGTTTTATACTCCAACACAGAGTTCCCAATCAGGTTGTAGTGCAGAACCGGTACCGGATAGCTTTCCGCGCTGATATCCGTATGCTCTGCCAGCGAAAAACAGGTAACCCCATCCATCAGCACACCGGAAACAGTGCAGCCCAGAATCGGCTTACTCTCTTTTACAATTTCGAATACCTGTCCGCTTTCCATGCCTTATTCTCCGATCAGCTTCTTAATGCCGGAGATGATCTCATCTGCATCCAGTCCGCTCTTTTCACTCATCATCGCGATATCTGCCTTTCCGAGCATAATCTTCCCCATAGGGGTAGACAGCATCTTAAACTTCGGACTGATTTCCGGCAGTTTTTCTTTCAGTTGCGGAGCCAACCGGGATCTGCATCGCCTGCTTTTTGAGTCCGGGGAAGAAGTTCCCTGCAACGCCGCGCACATCTACTGTCTTAAAATCTGCTGTCTTATCTTTCCATTCTGTATAGCTCATGATTTACCTCCCGCGAAGCTGAATTCTCTTGTCTTTCTGACATCAGTATAGTATGATCTGCGTGTGATTTATGTGGTTTTAGCCACGCTTTGAAAATAGGAGGATTTTTTTGGACAGCAGCGTTATAAAGAACAGTCTGATCTTTAAAGGGCTTACAGAGAATGAGATCGAACATTGTCTGAACTATCTTCAGGCACAGGAAAAAAGGTATAAAAAAGGATCGGCCATTCTCCACGCGGGAGATATGACCGATCGGATGGGGCTGGTGTTATCAGGAAGCGTTACGATCGAAAGTAATGACCTCTGGGGAAACTGCACCATCTTAAGCCATGTAGGACAGGGACAGTTTTTCGCCGAGACTTATGCCCTTCTGAGCGGAGAAGTCCTGCTAGTCGATGTCATGGCGAATGAAGATTGCCGCATTCTGTTTTTGACCGTCAATCACATCTATGGTGCCATTAGCGATGAACCATGGCTTCTGAAAATCACAAGGAATCTGCTGCGCATCTCCACCCGGAAAAACCTGATGCTGACCGGACGAAGCTTTCATACGTCGCCCAAGAGCATTCGGGACCGCATCCTCTCCTACCTGAACTCTGTTTCGCTTCAGAAGCACAGTGCTGCGTTTGACATTCCATTCGACCGTCAGCAGATGGCGGACTATCTGGAAGTGGAGAGAACCGGTCTGTCCAAAGAGATTGGACGCATGCAGCGCGAAGGACTGATTGAATGCAGGAAGAATCATTTTCGGTTAATAAGCTGATAGAAGAATGCTTTCTAAAAATAGCACCATAAATACCATTGCTTTTCCTTTACCTGCAGCTCCCTCTCTTCCTGTCGCTTTTTCAAAATCATGTCCGCATTCTGCTTTGCACGGAGGAAATCTTTTTTCTGATCCCTGAGCGGTCGGTACTGCTCGTATTCCGCTTTTCGTTTCTCAATCAGCAAGACAAGAGCTCTGTATAGTCGAAGAGCTTGTGGAACTTCAGCTTGTTTCCGCTGTACCAGCTGGTATCTCTCCAGTAGAGCTCTATGCTGTCGCGTCCGTTATAGACCAGACGGTAGCTGTCTCCCGTGAGCTGGCTGACCGCCTGAATTCAGGAATTATTCGCTCCCGTCAGCTTACATTATAAGTGAGAAGACTTCTTTTTTCAGATATTTTCCAACTCTGGCAATGCCAGCAGCATGGCAAAGCAATATGATTGATATTCCGACGAAAAGGCTTTATACGTAGCCGTAAATCCCTCGGACGCTGACTTCTCCGCTCCGCACCTCCGCTTCACTTCCGTCCTCAAGCCGCACTCTGAGCTCCCCGCTCTCTGTGATGCCGAGCGCCGTTCCGCGGTAGTCCCCGCGCGGATCCAGAACCAGAACCTCCCGGTTTCGATTCACCAGCATGCTTTCATACAGCTCCCTCAGCCCGCGCATATCCTCGCTCTCCGCAAAGAGCGCATAGCACTCCGCAAAGCGGCGCATCACTGCGGCAACGATTGCGACGCGGCTCACAGTCCTGCCGGTCTCCAGCTTCAGCGAGCTGGCCACCGCACGGATCTCCTCCGGAAAGCTGTCTGTGTTCACATTGATGCCGATACCCGGAATCACATAGCCGATCTCGTCCATATCGGTATTCATTTCTGTCAGTATGCCGCAGATCTTACGGCCTCCGATCACAACATCATTCGGCCACTTGATCTCTGTCTGAAGACCGGTCACGTCCTGTATGCCGCCGGCAACTGCCAGCGCACAGACCAGCGTAATCATCGAGGCGTGCTCCGGGCGTATCTCCGGGCGAAGGAGCAGGGACATCCATATGCCGCTACCGGGCGGTGAGCTCCAGCTGCGTCCCCGCCTGCCTCTCCCGGCAGTCTGTTCATCCGCCACAATGAGCAGCGGTCCCTCAGCCCCCTGCTCCGCTCTCCGCTTCACCTCAAGATTGGTGGAGTCGATGCTCGGAAAGAAACAGCTCTCCCTCAGGAAAGAGATATCCTTCAGCGCCGCGCGAAGCTCTGTCTCATTCATCACGTCCTCTGTTTCCATGAGCAGATAGCCGCGATTCTGCTTCGCCTCTATGTGATAGCCCTCCTCCTTCAGCCTTGCGACTGCCTTCCACACTGCAGTGCGCGTCACCTGAAAGCGCTCACAGAGCTCCTGTCCGGAGCAATAGCTGCCGCGCTCCTTCAGCACACGCAAAATATCGTCCTTCAGCAATCCTCTGCCTCCTTTACAGCATAACCATGGCACTGATCACAGCAATCAGCAGCAATAAAACACCGGCAGCAAGCGCTGCAAGTCCGGCAAGTCTCCGGCTGTCAGGCCCCGGCATGCGCACCCGCGCAGCGCCGTTCACCAAAGCGAGCAGCGCTGCAAGAAAGAATATCATTGGGAAAAATGCCAGATGCTCCTCCGGTGAGAGGAAGGCGATCACCGAGAGAATCACCACTGCGATCCCGATCACAATATGTATAATATCCAGCAGATAATTCAGCCGGCGTGGAATTTTCTTTTTATATTCCATTGCTCTGTCCTCTCACAGTGAAGCCTCTCTCCTCTGCCGCGCCAGCTCATAGAGCAGAATCGAGGCCGCGACCGCTGCGTTCAGCGACTCCACGCTGCCCAGCATGGGAATCTTAACCAGGTGATCTGCGAGCGCTGCGGTCTCCTCCTTAAGTCCCGCTGCCTCATTGCCGATGAGAAAAGCATTGGGGCCGCAGTAAGAGACATGATCGTAGCTCTTCTCCCCCTTAAGATGTGCCGCCGTGAGCTGCACTCCCCTGCGCTTCAGCTCCAAAAGGGCGCCTCGCAGATCCTCCGTATATACTACAGGGACGCGGAAGATGCTCCCCATCGTCGAGCGTATCACCTTCGGATTATAGAGATCCACCGTGTGACTGTCCGCAAGTATCCCTGTGAGTCCCGCGCCCTCCCCGGCCCTCAGCATGGTTCCGAAATTTCCGGGATCCTGGATCGTCTCGAGCACCAGAAGATTTGCATTTTTCTGTTCAATCAGCTCCTCCAGAGAGCAGCGTTGCTGCTTTACCAGAAGAAGCACCCCCTGCGGCGTCCTTGTATCACTCAGCGCCGGAAACACGGCATCTGCCACAAGCTGAAAGGGCAGGCGCGAGAGCTTTTCCCGCACAGCGCCGCTGCTCCTCTCATAGAACTGCTCGCTGACAAAGAGCTCCTCAATGCGCTCCCCGGGGGTCTCCAGAAACATGCGGACGCCCTCCACAGTAAAAAGTCCACTCTCCCGGCGGAAAGACGCCTTTTTATTCAAGGCCTGCACTCTGCGTATCTTTGCGTTGGACGTTGAACTGATCATAAGTGCGCCTGCTCCTCCCTCTGAAGCTCCTCAAGCTCCCAAAGCCATATCCTGCTCACTGCATCAGAGGGCATTCTGAGATCTCCGCGCGGCGAAACCGCCACTGTTCCGACCTTCGGCCCATCCGGCAGACAGGAGCGCTTGAATTGCTGCGCAAAAAATCTGCGGTAGAAGGTTTTGAGCCATTTCATAATCGTATCCGCATCATACTGCTCCGCAAAGGCCTGACGCGCAAGTCTGTATATCTTCGCCGGCCGAAATCCAAAGCGCAGCACATAGTACAGATAGAAGTCGTGCAGTTCATAAGGCCCCACAAGGTCCTCCGTCCTCTGGCTGATTTTTCCTCCCTCAGGCGGCAGAAGCTCCGGACTCACCGGCGTATCCAGCACATCGAGGAGTATATCTCTCAGCGCGGCCTCGCCGCAGCTCTCCGCGTAATAGTGCACCAGATGCCGCACCAGCGTCTTCGGAACAGAAGCATTCACCGCATACATGGACATGTGGTCTCCGTTATAGGTCGCCCAGCCGAGCGCAAGCTCAGACAGATCTCCTGTTCCAATAACCAGACCATTCTCGCGGTTTGCAATATCCATCAGCACCTGCGTGCGTTCTCTCGCCTGTGCATTCTCATAGGTGACATCGTGCTTTTCCGGATCCTGTCCGATATCCTCAAAGTGCTGAAGCACCGCAGCGTTAATGCGCACCTCCTCCAGCGTGGCGCCGAGCCGCCTTGTCAGCTCACAGGCGTTTCGGTAGGTTCTGTCCGTCGTGCCGAAGCAGGGCATGGTCACCGCGCGGATGCCACTCCGCGGAAGTCCAAGCAGATCGAAGCAGCGGGCGCAGACCAAAAGCGCGAGCGTGGAATCCAGTCCGCCCGAGATTCCGAGTATCACTGTCCTTCCGCTGACATGCTCCATACGCTTCTTTAAACCAAGCGCCTGAATTGAGAGGATCTCCTCACAGCGGCGCGCCTTCTCTGCCTCGTCCGACGGAACAAAGGGCGCAGGATCTATGAAGCGCAGCAGCTTATCCTGTTCCTCGCATGCCGGATCCGAAAGGGAAAAATCCACATAGATATGGCGTGAATTCTCCTCACAGTGGAAGGTAGTCAGCTTCCGCCTCTCTGCCTTCAGGCGCTCCGTATCGATATCTGCCAATATAGTCTCCGGGCGGAAGCGTCTGCTCTCCGCGAGCAGAGATCCATTTTCCGCTATGAGATTGTGTCCGCCGAAGACAAGGTCCTGCGTCGACTCTCCCTCCCCGGCGTTCGCATAGATATAGGCACAGGCGAGGCGCGCGGACTGCCCTCTGATCAGCATCTCCCTGTAGCTGCCCTTGCCGACGAGCTCGTCGGAGGCCGAGCAGTTGACGATCACAGTAGCGCCCGACAGCGCGTGCTCTGTGGACGGCGGATTCGGAACCCAGAGATCCTCACAGAGCTCCGCAGCGACAACCAGTGACGGCAGCTCCCTGCAGCGAAACAGAATATTCGCTCCGAGCGGCACGCGCTCTCCGAAGAACTCCGTGAATAAGAGCTCCCCCGGGGATGCCGTAAAGTGGCGCAGCTCGTAGAACTCACTGTAATTTGGAAGAAAGCTCTTGGTGACGAGTCCCAGGAGACTCCCGTTCTGCACTGCCGCCGCACAGTTATAGAGCTTTCCGCCCTCCTCCCACGGTACACCGACAAAGCAGAGCGCAGTCTGTCCCGCACTGGCATCTACGATCTTCTTCAGAGCCAGCTTTGCCGCGTCCAGAAGCGACTGCTGCAGGAACAGATCCCCACAGGTATAGCCGGTGATACAGAGCTCCGGAAGCACACAGAGCTCCGCACCGGAGTTCTGTGCCGCCTTGATCTCCTGAATAATAACCTCCGCATTATAAAGCGGATCGGCGACACGAATTTTCGCAGTGATTGCCGCTGTCCGAACAAAACCGTCCCTCATATTTTTCTCCCGTTTCAGCTTATTCCAGCTTATCTCAGACGCCGAAGCTCTCACAGATTGAAGGTGGCGTTTTGCCTCCTCACCCTGCTTTTGCTTGTGCGTCTGCTCTCCCTCATGCCTTCCGCACAGCGTCTACGCTCTCCTTCAGTCCGGCAAGCAATCCCGCCATACCCTGTATTTCCGAAGGAATAATAATCTTTGTCGATTCTCCCTCCGCCATTTTGGAGAGCGTCTCGAGGCTTCTCAGGCGGATCACTGCATCATCTGCTCCCGCTTCCCTTAAAAGACGGATTCCCTCTGCTTCTGCTTCCTTCAACGCACGAATGGCTCTCGCCTGTCCCTCTGCCTCCTGAATGCGCCTCTCCTTCTCCGCCTCCGCGTGTAGAATCGCCGTCTGCTTCTCTGCCTCTGCATTGAGAATTGCAGCCTCTTTATTTCCCTGCGCAGTCAGAACCGCAGATTCCTTCTTTCCCTGCGCCAGCGTAATGACCTCACGCTTCTCGCGCTCCGCCTTCATCTGCTTCTCCATAGCCTCGCGAATGGCATCCGGAGGAAGAATATTTTTCAATTCAACACGGTTCACCTTAATGCCCCATGGGTCTGTTGCGACATCCAGCTGCGAACGCATCTCTGTATTGATGGTCTCCCTTGAGGTGAGAGTCGTGTCCAGATCCATAGAGCCGATGATATTTCTCAGCGTCGTTGCGGTGAGATTTTCAATCGCAGCGATAGGATTTTCCACACCATAGGCGTAGAGCTTTGGTTCAGTAATCACAAAAAACACAACGGAATCAATGCGCATAGTAACATTATCCTTCGTAATCACCGGCTGCGGCGGAAAGTCCGCCACCTGCTCTTTTAGATTTACGCGCTTTGCCGGACGGTCAAGCACTGGAACGAGCAGATGAATCCCTGCATCCCAGGTCGCATGATACCTTCCTAAGCGCTCAATCACAACCGCCTGTGCCTGCGGCACAATACGTATACAGCTGATGAGCACTACAACCAAAACCAGTAATAAAAGAAAAAACTGCATATTATCCTTCATCCTTTCATACTTCCTGTTTTCGGAAAAGAACGGACAATCCCTCTCTCCGACCGTATATTGGAGTATTAATTATAGCATAGTTTAAGCTTGTCAAACAGACGGATTCCTGCTATTCTTAATCCCGGGTAATTTAGTAGGAATTAAATTTCAGACTGCGGAGGGGCTACTCTCCTCCCGGATTGGAGAAAGGAAATAATGAAAATTTCAACACGCGGCCGCTATGCGCTGCGGATGATGCTTGAATTTGCCAGAGAACCGGAGAGCGTCACCAGACTCGGAGATGTGGCAAAGAGCCAGCAGCTCTCCGAAAAATATCTGGAGCAGATCGTCTCCGTGCTCACAAAGGCCGGATTTGTGAAGAGCATCCGCGGCGCGCAGGGCGGCTATCTGCTGACCCGAAAGCCAGAGGAATACTCCGTTGGCGATATACTCCGCCTCACGGAGGGGAGCATGGCGCCTGTGATATGTCTGGAACGGGGCAGTACCCCCTGCGACCTTTTTGAGAGCTGCGTATCCCGCAGCGTCTTTCAGAAGATTGAGGACGCGGTCAATGCCGTGATCGACAATATCTCCCTCGCCGACCTGCTGAGAGAGGAAGAGGCAATCGGACCTGCGCCGCAGGACGCCACCTTGAAGCGCAGCTGTCAGAGTCGCTGAGCCCCGGAGCCACACCGCAGAGCGCAGCTTAACAGGATCAGCAAAAGACAAAAGAACCGTTCATCAGCTGTCAGAACTCATTTTGACAACGAATGAACGGTTTCTTATTTTCTATCAGCCCGCGCTCTTCTCTTCCATCTCCCTGCTCTTTAAGAACTTCTCAACACTGACCAGCTTCACACAGAGCGCAAAGAGCTCTGTCGCGATCTTTAAGTCGTTCAGCGGCGGGAAGGAAGGTGCGATGCGAATATTGGAATCGTGCGGATCCCTGCCACCCGGCCAGGTCGCTCCCGCAGGTGTCATCACCACTCCGGCCTTCGCACAGCGGGAAACCACCTGCTTTGCACAGCCGTCCAGCGTATCAAAGGAAATGAAGTAGCCCCCCTTTGGATTTGTCCACTTCCCGATATCCAGTCCGCTGAGCTCTCTCTCCAGTATTTCCTCCACCATCTCAAACTTTGGCCGGAGTATCTCTGCGTGCTTTCTCATATGCTCCACCATGCCGTGAATATCACCGAAAAAGCGCACATGACGCAGCTGATTCAGCTTATCATAACCTATGGTCTGGATTTTCAGCTGCGCCTTGATATCCTCCAGATTATTGGAGGAGGAGGCAAGCGCCGCGATTCCGGAGCCCGGGAAGCTGACCTTTGAGGTTGAGGCAAATTTATAGACCAGATCCGGCTGTCCCGCTCTCTTGCACTCTGCGAGAATCTCAATGACATTGTCCTGATCTTTATCATAGAGATGATGCATCGTGTAGGCATTATCCCAGTAGATGCGGAAATCATTGGCCGCGGGCTTCATGCGCGCAAGCCTGCGCACCGTCTCGTCAGAATAGGAGTTGCCCGTGGGGTTGGAATATTTCGGAACGCACCAGATGCCCTTGATCGCATCATCCTCTGCAACAAGCTTCTCGACGATATCCATATCCGGACCGGTCTCCAGCATGGGGACCGGAACATTCTCTATGCCAAAATACTCCGTGATTGCGAAGTGACGGTCATAGCCCGGAACGATGCAGAGGAATTTTACCTTGTCCAGCTTGCACCATGGTGTGTGTCCCATAACTCCGTGTGTGTAGCAGCGGGATATGGTGTCGTACATCACATTCAGACTGGAGTTTCCGTAGAGGATGATGTGATCATAGGGAACCTCCATAAAATCTCCCATGAGTTCCAGTGCCTCCGGGATTCCGGTGAGGACACCGTAGTTCCGGCAGTCGGTCCCGTCCTCACTTCTGAGCTCAGACTCGTGATTCAGAACATCCATCATACCCATGGACAGATCAAGCTGCTCCATGCAGGGCTTGCCGCGGCTCATATTCAGATTCAGATCCATCGCCTGCATCTCTCTGTACTGTGCCTTCAGCTCTTTTCTGAGGTCCTGAAGCTCTTCCCGTGTCATTTCGGCATAGGGTCTCATACCCAACTCCTTTCTTTTCGCTCGCTATCACGCTTTAAACAATTAACTTCCTGCTGTCCGAAAAATTTTACCATCATCAGGCGCGTTGTGCAAGTGCGGCTCACAAACTGCCGTCCCTCTTTTTCTTCTCTCGCCGCGTCAGGAAGCAGCGCAGCAGACGAAGCGCGGGCGCAGAGCTGCTCTGTATACCTCTCCCGCAGCGCTCCGCAAGATCCATGCGAAAGTGCTCCTCCCGCTCGCCCAGCTGTTCCTTCGGAAGCATGTAGCCGCCGTAGCGGTCACGGAACAGATAGAAGTAGCGGTAATCCTCTCCCACCGCCTGTACCTCTGCATACTTCAAAAACACCTGCGGCGCGGAAGGATCGTTCAGATCGAGGATCTCAACAGCCTGCTCATGGAAAAGAAAGCGCGTCCTGGGATAGGGCGCGCCGCTCTCCTCGAGCTGTCGGGAGAGCTTTCTCGCCGTGTGATTGGCGCTGCTGTACCGCCCCGAGAGCATATAGCCCCCGTAGACAAGCAGCAGCATTCCCCACCACACGGACATATTCATGACTCCGATGAGACCGGCGCCGATGCCGACAAGGAAGCGCGCAACACGGTTCACTCTGCAGAAGAGGTCATACTGCATATGTGCGAGCGCCTCAAAGCTTCCGGCACTGTGCTCCATCGTAAACTCATATTTGGTCATAGCTTCTTACATTGCCGCCGGTCCGTAGATGAGATCCGGAACGATCGTCACCAGAATCGGGCAGAAGGTGATCAGAATCAGCACAAGGAAGAGCGCTACAATGAAGGGCCATACCTCCTTGATAAAATTGCTGATCTTACAGCCTGTGATACCGCAGGTCGTGAACATCATGGAGCCAAAGGGAGGCGTGAGCCCTCCGATCATAATATTGCAGATGGTCACGAGTCCAAAGTGATACACATTGACGCCGAGTTTCAATGCCACCGGAAGCAGCAGCGGGGTAATGATCATCATGGCCGCCCCGCCCTCAAGGAACATGCCCATGATCAGCAGCACCACGTTACAGAGCATCAGGAATACATATTTGTTCGAGGTAAGCCCCAGCACGGAGGTGGCAACAATCTTCGGCAGATTGATCCAGGTCATGTACTGACCAAAGACATTGGCAGAGACCATGATGAGAACCACGCTGGAGGTACCTGCAATCGTATCCAGAATGATGGGAATGAGGTGCTCCCGGAAGCTCAGCCGCTTGTAGACCAGCTTACCGATGATGAAGCAGTACAGCACAGCCACTGCTCCGCCCTCGGACGGCGTGAAGAGACCAAAGCGCATTCCGAGGATGATTCCGAAGGGGAAGAACAGACCCCAGAAGGAAATAAATGCCTGCTTCAAAACCTCCGTGAGCGGCGGGAACTTATCTCTCGTCGTCGGATAGTTTCTCTTCTTTGCGATGATCGCGACTGTGATCATCATAGCAACGGACATCAGGATGCCCGGCACGTAGCCCGCTGCAAAGGTGCGTCCCAGTGACGCCTGTGCAATCAGAGTGAAGATGATGAGATTCACTCCCGGCGGGATCACAGGAGTCGCAGCGGAGGAAGCCGCTGTGATCGCTGCGGAAAAGGCCTTCGAGTAACCCCTTCTCTCCATCTCCGGAACCAGCATCTTGGACTGCATAGCGCAGTCCGCATTGGCAGAGCCGGAGCAGCCGCCCATCAGCATGGAGAGCAGCACATTCACCTGTGCGAGACCGCCCCGCATATGTCCCGTCACACACTCGCAGAAATCCATCATCTTGTCACTGATACCGCCGAAATTCATGACGGAACCGGACATGACGAAGAAAGGAATCGCCAGCATGGAGAAGGATTGCGTGGAGTTCATCACCTTCTGGAGTATGGTCCAGGAAGGTGTGGACTGATCTATAAACAGGAAGAAGAAAAAGGTGGAACCAAAAAGTGCATATACAATAGGCATTCCGAAGAAGTACAGCAAGAAAACCAATATGATCGGAAGCAGCTGCATAAAGCTGAGTGTCATCCGTTTGTACCTCCTTCTCCGGCATTTTCCATTTTATTTCCTGCTCCGCCCTGATGCAGTCTGTCCTTTACAAAGAAATAGAGCGCATAGATCAGGGAGAGACCAAAGCCCAGCGGTACCGCAATCCCGGTCCACCACTTCGGCAGCCGGAGCATATCTGTGACGGCAAGCTTGTACACGCCGCGCACATAGACCAGGTGATACACATACTGTGCACTGATACCTGTCAGCATGACAAGCACCAGAATCTGCAGTATATCCATGATAAACTGCACCGTCGACTTCATGTGATGCGGAAAAATATTTACCAGAATATCGACGCCGAGATGGGCGTGCTTTCTGTGCGCATAGGCACTTCCGATAAATACCGTCCAGACAAAGAGACTCGTCACGATCTCATCGCACCACTGCAAGGGGTGATTCAGAAAGTAACGCATAATAACATTGATATTGACCAGAATGACGCAGAGAGTCAGCGTCGCTCCGGTAATAATCGCATCCAGATTTTTTAATATTTTATTGATCGTAATTTTTTCTTTCATTTGCTCATCCTCAGAATAAGGTTCGTCCCCCGATATACACAGATTGAAGCAGGACCGCCCGGAACAGTGCTCCGGACAGTCCTGTCTTCCATGCTTCGGGATGCCCAAACCATCCCGAAAGATTCCGGTCTGAAGTAATTAATTCTTCGCGCGAAGCTCTGCGATGAAATCAGTGATCTGCTTGTGAAGCTCCGGATTCGCTCCGTACTCCTCGACGATCCAGTCGTAAACCGGTGCGCAGGCTTCCTGGAAAGCCTCAAGATCTACGTCGTTCCAGGTGACTCCGGCTGCCTTCAGAGTCTCGATCTGAGTCTGCTCGTCTTCCTCGCACATCTGCTGCTCCCACATGCCGCACTCAAGCGCCACTTCATCAATAACCTTTCTGTACTCCTCCGGAATGGACTGATACAGATCCTCCGGCATGAAGAGCCATCTGGTGGCAATGAGGTGATTGGTCTGCGCGACCTTCTTGACCAGCTCGTAAGGAGCGCCTGCGCCGG
Organism: Moryella indoligenes; assembly: GCF_030812885.1. NCBI lineage: Bacteria > Bacillati > Bacillota > Clostridia > Lachnospirales > Lachnospiraceae > Moryella > Moryella indoligenes. The sequence goes on along the minus strand of NZ_JAUSTO010000007.1, from coordinate 81,818 downwards.
AGAGCGTGGAGGTAGATCCCTCGAAGCCCTCGACAACGCCGGAGCTGATAGCGGAGAGGCACTCCGTAAAGGACATCGGAACTGCGGTTGCTCCCATCGCCTCAAGCGTCTTTGCAAACAGCGGGGAGGAGGTGGCACGAAGCTTTACACCATTCAGATCCGCCGGGGTCTTGATGTCCTTATTGGTAACGACAGAACGGAAACCGAAGGAATAGTGTGTATCCAGCACATGGATATTCTGCTCCGCCAGCTGCGCCTTGATATCCGCGACGATATCGGAATCCATGACAGCGTTGTATTCCTCGTTGGTGTTGTAGAGCATCGGTCCCACCAGAACTGCGCAGTCACCGACATGATCTGCAAACAGAGAGGGCTCCTCAAGTCCCATCCACTGTGCGCCGTTGATTGCCTGGTTCACAGAGTCCGCATAGCAGTCGAGCTCGTTCTGACCGTAATAGGTTATGGTAATATGGCCGTCTGTCTTCTCAGTGATCTCCTGCGCGAGCTTCTCAGAAGCCTTGTAGTTCCACTCGGTCGGCTGGAAGACATTTGAAAACTTGATATCAAGATGATAATCATCTGCCGGAGCCGCTGCCTCAGCCGTGGTCTCCGCACCGCCCGCCGCGCTGCTGTCTGCAGCCTGGGTCGTTGCCGTGCTGCCTCCTCCGCCGCACGCACAGAGAGATGCTCCCATCACAATACCCATCATCGATGCCAACAGTTTTTTCATAAACTTCTCCTCCTACATTTTATTTCCTGCTGTTGTGTTCGACTCTATTTCCGACAGTTTTCGGAAATTTTGAAATAAATAACAAGAAAGATTATATTACTCAGGTCTTTTATTGTCAATTATTATCAGTTAATTCTTCCAAAAACTGCGAACCCCTTTGTAATAAATGCACATTTCAAGATTTTGGCGCAAAATTATATATACAGGAACAAAGAGTGCTCTGCACCCTTACACCTGACTCTGCTTACGTTTTTACCTCTCCGTCAATCTTCCTGCATCAGCGTCAGAATCTCGCCGATATCGCGGTAGATCCCTGTCGGCCGAAGCTGATACTTCTCAATATCTGCCTCAACTCCCTCTCCCGAAAGAACAAAGGCTGTGTCGATCCCTGCATTGATTCCACAGGCAATATCTGTATAGATACGATCTCCTACCATAACAGTCTCAGCCTTCGTAAAGCCATAGCGTTCCATGGAGAGCAACGCCATATCCGGCTCCGGTTTTCCGATAAAGCGAGGTCTTCTTCCGGTCGCTCTTGTGAGCATCTCCGAGACAGAGCCGCAATCCGGAACGGAACCCCACTCTGTCGGGCAGACCCAATCCGGATTGGTTGCAATCCACTCCACACCGCGTGTCAGAAGCCTGCAGGCATCCTCAAGCTTCTGAAAGCTAAGCTCTGTATCAAAGCCATTTACCAGGAGCTCCACCGCTTCCGTGCACTCCGTCGTGATGTGAAAGCCTGCTGTCTGAAGCTGCTCCCGGAAGGTTTTCGTACCGGCCGCATAAATAAGCTTCTTCTCGTAGCCATTGCGAAGAAACATAATCAGTGCATCCACAGAGGTCAGAAAATCATCCCTCTCCGAGGCAATTCCCAGCCGCTGAAGCCGCTCAATATAGGCATCCACACTGCGGGAGGAGTTATTTGTGGCAAAGAGATACTTCCCGCCCTGCCGCCGGACTACCTTCAGGAACTCCGCGGTTCCTTCAAAAAGCCTGTCTCCCAGATAGATCGTCCCATCCATATCCAGAAGAAACAGCCTTTTTTTCTTAAAGTCAATCATTCGCCTGTACCGCGCGTGTTGCGATGATATCCACACCGGTCCCCGCGGCATCGTGCAGCACAACCTCGCCGAGCTCCACAGGTGCTTTCACTGTAACTGCATTGATCGCCCTCATGACATCGAAGATTTTTGCCTTCGGAATATCATCCTTTGTCTTTACAGAGATGCGCGGCTTGTCTCCCCCCCTCACGATCACCGTGGAAGTGACAATTCTCGTAGGATTCACTACCTCTTTTCTCGCGTAGATGTCTCCGCGCGGACAGCTGTTGCCACTTACGGACTGCACTGCCCCATTCTCCAGCTCCACTGTCAGCTGACATCCCATAGGACAGCTGATACAGGTCAATTCTCTCTTTTCCATGACAGACCTCCTCACGCTTCCTTCTCGATCTTCACTGTGATCGTCTTAAGGTTTGGGTATTCAGCAAGCTTTTTTTTCTGAAGAATCACCTGCTCCATCTCTCCGGGCGCAAGAATTCTCTTTTTATTGTGCATCACCCGCTCGTCATCAAAGTATACGCTCACATAGGCATTCTTCATCACATCGCCCACACGAAAACGCACCGTAAGCATATCCTCCATGCGCGACAGATCCAGCGTGGACGGCACGGTGTAGCGCGCTCCCTCCGTCGCCGCAATCTGAATAGAATGCAAAGGCTTCTCCGTCCGACAGCCATCAGCAATAAAGCGCACCGCGTTCTCTCCTGCGCGCGTCGCCTCCTCCGAGACATAGTCCACGAGATCATGCACATGCAGAACGTTTCCACAGGCAAAGATACCCGGAATACTGGTCTCAAGGCTCTCGTTCACAACAGGTCCGCTCGTGATACGGCTCATCTCGACTCCCGCGGAACGGGAGAGCTCATTCTCCGGGATCAGCCCGACCGAGAGCAGAAGGGTGTCACAGGTATACCGCTCCTCTGTCCCCGGAATTGGCTTTCTGTCCGGACCGACCTCCGCAATCGTGACCGCCGAGACATGCTCCTTGCCCTCAATATCCACCACTGTGTGGGAGAGCTTCAGCGGGATTCCGTAGTCATCCAGACACTGGACAATATTTCTCTTCAGCCCGCCGGAGTAAGGCAGAAGCTCTGCGACCACCTTGACCTTTGCGCCCTCAAGCGTCATCCTGCGCGCCATAATGAGGCCGATATCTCCGGAGCCGAGGATCACAACCTCCTTGCCCGGCATATAGCCCTCCATATTGACCAGACGCTGCGCCGTTCCCGCGGAAAAGATACCGGCCGGACGATAACCCGGGATGTTCAGCGCTCCTCTTGAGCGCTCTCTGCAGCCCATGGCAAGAATCACGGCCTTCGCCGGAATCTGGAACATTCCGTCCTCGCGGTTCATTGCTGTCACCACGCGCTCCGGAGAAATATCCATAACCATGGTATTCAGCCTGTACTCGATCTTAAGATCCATTACTTCCTTAATATAGCGCGCCGCGTACTCCGGCCCGGTCAGTTCCTCCTTAAAGGTATGAAGGCCAAAGCCGTTATGAATGCACTGGTTCAGAATCCCACCCAGCTCATGATCCCGCTCCAGTATCAGTATACTGTCATTGCCCGCCTTCTTCGCAGCGGCGGCAGCAGCGAGTCCTGCCGGACCGCCGCCGATAATTACAATATCATAGGCCTTCATTCCCGCTCCCCCTTCGTGCGCTCCATCACAATGTTTGATCTGCCGCTGTTTTTCGAGATTTTTTCCATCGGAATGCCCAGCTCCCGATGCAGGATCTCCATGACGCGGGGACTGCAGAAACCAGCCTGACATCTGCCGGCTCCCGCTCTGGTTCTCCGCTTGATTCCATCCAGAGTGCGGGCCCCCAGCGGGCGGTGAATCGCCTCCAGAATCTCTCCCTCAGAGATAGACTCACAGCGGCAGATGATCGTTCCGTATGCCGGCTGACGCCGGATCAGCTCATTTCTCTCCTCCATGGAGAGCGTCTCCGGATGCAGGATGTCCTTTATAGTCTCCGTCCACTGCGCCTTCTCCTTAAGAAGAAGCTTTTCCTTCAGCAGTGCTCCGATATACTCTCCGATCGCCGGGCTGCTGGTGAGACCCGGGGACTCAATGCCTGCGCAGTCCACAAAGCCCGGAGCATCTTTCACCTCGCCGAGGATAAACTCATGGTGATCCTCATGCGCTCTGAGTCCCGCAAAGGAGGTGATGACCTGACGAATCGGCAGATTTCTCACATTCATCGACGCCTTTGCGATCATCTCATCAATTCCTGCCTGCGTCGTCGCAGTCGCTTCCTTATCCTGAATATCAATTGCCGTCGGTCCGACCAGAACATTGCCGTGTACAGTCGGCGTGACCAGGATGCCCTTTCCGAACTTTGTGGGCTGCGGGAAGATCGTATGCTTTACAAAGCCCTTTGTTCCCTTGTCCAGCAGGCAGTAGTCCCCGCGGCGCGGCGTGATATGTATCTTTTCCTTACTCACCATGTTGTGCAGCTGATCTGCATAGACGCCGGCTGCATTCACCACACAGTGTGCCCTGTACTCTCCGTTCGACGTGCGGATATGCCAGACGCCCTCTGCATCTCTCTGAAGGGCCTCGACAGCCGTATTAAAATAGAAATCAACTCCGTTCAGATTCGCCTGCTCCGCCATGGCGTAATTCAGGCGGAAGGGACAGATAATGCCGCCGGTCGGCGCATAGAGCGCTGCGACAACATGATCTGAGAGATTCGGCTCCATGGCAAGCGCCTCCTCGCGGTTCAGAAGCTTGAGCCCCGGAACGCCATTTGCCACTCCCCTGTCATAGAGCTCCTTCAGCCCGTCCTTCTCCTCCTCATGAATACAGACCACAAGGGATCCATTTCTCTCAAAGGGAATGTCGAGCTTTTCTGAGAGCTCATCCATCATCTCATTTCCGCGGACATTCATCTTCGCCATGAGTGAACCCTCCGCTGCGTCAAAGCCCGCATGAATGATCGCGCTGTTCGCCTTTGAGGTACCGGAACATAGATCCTCTGCTTTTTCCAGCACGCACATTTCGGCCTGATAGCGCGACAGCTCTCTCGCCACGGCGCTGCCGGTGACACCTGCGCCGATGATCACAACATCGTATATCATAACTGCTCTTACCTCCCTGACTGCACATCCTGCCAACAAAGCAAAAAACAGAGCAAAAACAGGGCAGATTCTTTCTGCCTGAATTCGCTCTCTTCTCTAGCTTCCCTGTGAAATTAGCTATATATTAGCATTCTGCTCGTTCCAATGCAAGCATTTATCTGCACTTTTTTGTTTTTTCTTTTCTCTTCTGACAATACTTTTGTGATTTTATCCAGAATATCAATTTGCTTTTTCTCTTGAAATGTAAAATTTTATGTGCTATATTGCACGATACGTCATAATGACAGCGCAAAGTTACATGCGACCTCGCAATCTCGCTCGTGGGCAAAACAAGGCTTTACGCCTGCCCACAGCACATTTTAAAACAAGCTAAGATTAAGAAAGGGGGAGGGCGATGTTTGAAGCATTGGATTTTCTCCGCGATATGACGCTGTTCTCCGTCTGCTTCCGACTGCTGCTCGCGATGCTCTTCGGCGGTCTGATCGGAATTGAGCGGGAGCGCAAGCGCTATCCCGCAGGCTTCAGAACCTACATGATAGTCTGTCTCGGCGCAGCGCTGACCATGATACTGAGCCAGTACGAATATCTGCGCCTGTACGGCGAATGGCGAAAGCTCGCGCTGATCTTCAACCTGAAGCTGGATGTCTCCCGCTACAGTGCGCAGGTCATCAACGGCATCGGCTTTCTGGGTGCCGGCACCATACTTGTGAACCGGAAACAGGAAGTAAAGGGTCTCACGACTGCTGCAAGCCTCTGGGCCTCCGCCTGCATGGGACTCGCGATCGGCGCAGGCTTTTACGAGTGCGTCGCGCTCGGCTTTCTGCTGATCTTCAGCTGCAACAGCTATCTTCCGGCCATCTCCGACATCATCGTGGAGACCTCACGGAATATGAATATTTTTGTGGAGTTCAGCACCATCCAGGATATACGAACCATACTCGGACACATACGTGCAAGCGGCATCAAGGTATACGAGGTGGAGCTGGAGCGCGGACACAAGAAGCGCCGCCAGAACCCGAATGCCATTGTTCTCCTGCAGCTGAAGCGGGGAATGCACCACAGCTCTGTGCTCTCCATGATCGCAGAGCTGGAATGTGTCAAACAGATAGAAGAAATATAGGAGGCCTTCATGGATTATGTTATGACCGGTCTGAGAGATCTGACCACTCTGTCGATCTGCCTCCGCATGATACTCTCGGTACTCTGCGGCGGCGCAGTCGGGCTGGAACGGGAATACAAACGCCGTTCCGCCGGTTTCCGCACCCACATTCTGATCACACTCGGCGCCTGCGTCACGACGCTCACCGGACAGTATCTCTCCATCTACATGCACTACTTCACAGACATGGCGCGGCTCGGCGCGCAGGTAGTCGCAGGCATCGGCTTTATCGGTGCAGGAGCAATCATCCGCACACAGGGAAATCAGGTGCGCGGACTCACGACCTCCGCCGGACTCTGGGCATCCGGCATTATCGGACTCTGCTTCGGCGCGGGTTTCTTCGAGGGAGGGCTCATAACCACTGCTCTCATCCTGCTCTCAGAGATCGTATTTTCAAAGCTGGAGTACTGGATGCGGGACCACGCTCCGGAAGTCACGCTCTACATTGAGTACAAGGGTCGTTCCACCATGGAGCTGCTCACAAAAAATCTTCAGGAGATGGCTGTGAAGCTGAAGCGTATTGAGATAAGCCGTTCCGGTGAGACCGGCGAAAACGGCAAGCGCAATCTCTGCGCCGTGCTTACCCTGCAGCTGAACCGAGATCATGATACCGAGAGACTGCTGGAGTATATCAGCATGACAGACGGCGTGGTCGAGGTGGAGGAGCTGTAATCGGCAACTTCAGAGAGCTGTGGCCTGTCCGTATCTCAGCTAATAATAGCAAGCAATCATACAAAAGCGTCTGAAAAACCGGCCCCTGCAAAAGCAGAGGCCGTTTTCTGAAACTGTCATTTTTTCCCGTCTCATCTCGTCGGCACAATTTCCAGCCAATAGCCATCCGGATCCTGAATAAAGTAAATACCCATCTCCGGATTCTCAAAGCAGATGCAGTCCATCTCCCTGTGCAGCGCATGTGCAGCCTCGAAGTCATCCACGCGGAAAGCCAGATGGAACTCCTCCTCCCCGATATCATACTTCTGCGGATGCTCCTTAAGCCAGGTAAGCTCCAGCTCAAAATCCGACTCCTCATTTCCGACAAAGCAGATCACATAAGAGCCGTCTGCCGCATTTTTTCTGCGTCGCTCCTTCAGCCCCAGCGCTCTCTCATAAAATGCAAGTGAACGCTCCAGATCCTGGACATTGTAATTTTCATGTATCATCCGAAATTTCATCTCTGACCTCCCCTGCCTTTTGGGATATCCGCTTCAGACTGCCGCGTCATAGATGCGGACGATATCATCATAATCAAGGCTCTTAAATGAGCCTATGCTTCTCTTCTTTCCGTAGCTGCACTCCTCTGCAAACGCCCTGATCTCCTCCTCAGAAGGAGTATGCCCCAGAAGCTCCGTGAGTGTCAGCGGCATCCCGAGGCTTCGGAAGAACTCCTCCGTCCGCTCAATACCGAGAGAGGCGGCCTTTGTATCGTCTGCCTCTGTGACCTTCCAAACCTTGCGTGCAAACTGTGCAAAGCGCGCCATATTTTCGTGACACACATAGCTTGCCCAGCTGCCCCAGACAGCTGTCAGCGTCGCGCCGTGCGTCGCATCCGTAAGCGCGGAGATCGCCATACCGAGCTGATGACAGGCCCAGTCTCCATCCCGCGCGGTATCTCCCTTTGCGCCGAGACCCGTGAGGCCTACATGGGAGACGCTGCCGCACCACATGATCTCGCTCATCGCCTCGTAATCTTCCGGATTCTGAACGCCCTTCGGGCCGTAGCTGATGATATCCCGGAACAGCCCCTCCGCGATCTCATCCGTCAGATGATTCCCCAGTATCGCTGCAAAGTAGCGCTCGGAGGTATGCATGAAGATATCCGCCACACCCGCGCCGATCTGCCACCTCGGCAGTGTCATGGTGAGCATGGGATCCATCACTGCAAACTTACAGCGGTTGAAGTCCGTGTTCATGCCGCGCTTCGTCCCCGGCTTCGTGTCATCATTGGTGAGCACGGAGGAATTGCTGGTCTCTGAGCCCGCGGCCGAGATCGTGAGTACTGCGCCGATCGGAAGACTCCTCTCCACCTTTGTGCCGCTCCAGAAGTCCCAGATGTCGTGCTCCGGAGCTGCAGCAGCATGCGCGACGCCCTTCGCAGTATCCAGCACGCTGCCACCGCCAACCGCGAGGATAAAGTCCACCTTCATCTCCTGCGCCTCCTTCGCCATGCGCCGCGCCGTGGACAACAGCGGATTCGGAACCACGCCGCCCGTCGACCGCACCTCAAGCCCTGCCTCTGCAAGATTTTTCATAAGACGGTCTATCAGACCGCTCCTCACCGCAGAGTGCCCCCCGTAAATCAAGAGAACGCGACTTCCACCGTACTTCTTCACGAGCTCAGCAGTTCTCTGCTCCTCTCCCGCTCCAAATACAATCTCCGTAGGCGCATAGTAAGTAAATTTTTTCATAGCCTCTCCTTCTCCGGAGCCTCTCCCCGGAAGCCTGCACTGCCCTGTCAGTTTGCAGCTCTGACAGGGCAGTTGTATTCTCAGTATGTCACTTTAATAAAGCTCTTCTTGCCGCGCTTCACAAGTCTGCCTTCACCGGAAAAATCCTCCGGCGTCCAGCTCGCCTCGATCTCCTTCACAATCTCTCCGTCCACGCTGACACCTCCCTGCGTCACATTTCTTCTCGCCTCTGAACGGCTCGCAGCGAGCCCCGTCTTCACAAGAACAGAGAGTATGTCAATCCGGCCGTCCTTAAAATCGTCCTCTGTAAGCTGGACAGTGGGAACATTGGCACTCGCCGCACCTCCCGCAAAGAGCGCCCGGCTCGCCTCTCTCGCCTTCTTCGCCTCTTCCTCTCCGTGCACCAGATTGGTCAGCTCGTAAGCGAGAATATCCTTCGCCTCATTCAGCTTCGCGCCTTCCCAGTGATCCATAGCCTCAATCTCCTCGATCGGAAGGAAGGTCAGCATACGCAGGCATTTCAGCACATCCGCATCCGCCACATTTCTCCAGTACTGATAGAAGTCGTAGGGTGTCGTCTTATTCGGATCCAGCCAGACCGCGCCTCCGACAGTCTTCCCCATCTTCTTCCCCTCAGAATTCAGGAGGAGCGTAATGGTCATGGCATGCGCATCTTTTCCAAGCTTTCTGCGGATCAGCTCAGTGCCGGCAAGCATATTGCTCCACTGATCATCGCCGCCGAACTCCATGTTGCATCCGTACTTCTGATACAGAGAGTAGAAATCAAAGGCCTGCATGATCATGTAGTTAAACTCCAGAAAGGAGAGTCCCTTCTCCATGCGCTGCCTGTAACACTCCGCACGCAGCATATTATTGACAGAAAAATGCGGCCCGATATCCCGGATAAATTCGATGTAGTTCAGATTTCTGAGCCAGTCGGCATTATTCACCATCATGGCCTTTCCCTCTCCGAACTCAATGAAGCGGGACATCTGCTTTTTAAAGCACTCGCAGTTGTGATCGATCTGCTCCACAGTCATCATGGAGCGCATATCCGTTCTGCCGGATGGGTCCCCGATCATGCCGGTTCCGCCGCCCACGAGTGCAATCGGCTTATTTCCCGCCATCTGAAGACGCTTCATCAGGCAGAGCGCCATAAAATGTCCCACATGGAGACTGTCCGCGGTCGGATCAAAGCCGATGTAGAAGGTCGCCCTGCCCTCGTTGACCAGCTTGCTGACCTCCTCCTCATTCGTCACCTGCGCGATCAGCCCTCTGGCCTTCAGTTCTTCATAACACTGCATTTTATTCTCCTTTATTCTGCAAGCCGTGACCTGACACAGCTCAAATTTTTACTTTATCAATCAGGTTCTGCGTGCAGTGCACGCCCCATTTATGGAAAATGCTTCCGTGTGCCGGGGCTGCACCCCGCTTCGCGGCATCCCGTCAGATATGCCCCATGATCGTGATGAGCAGCTCTCGCGCCTCAAGAAGATTGGCGCACACGGAAAAGGCCATGTGCCGCAGCTCCTCTGTCGCAGGAAAGGTATCCGGAATCATGATGACCCGGCAACCTGCCGCAAAGCCCGCGTGCACACCGTTCGGACTGTCCTCGAGCACGATACACTCCTCCGGCTGCACCCCCAGCTTCTTGGCTCCAAGCAGGAAGACATCCGGCTCCGGCTTGCTTCTCTCCGGCTCCATCCCGGTAACTGCCGCATCAAAATCGAAGGGCACTCCCGCCACTGCGAGCTCCTGCTCCGCGACCGGCAGCTGTGTCGAAGTGCAGAGCGCCCGGCGTATCCCCCGCTCCCTGAGCCAGTCCGTGAGCTCCCGGTATCCGGTCTTCACCGGGATTCCATCTCGCTCAAACTGTACTGCACAGTAATCCTGTCTGAGTTTCCGGATTGCGGCATAGTCCACTGCGGCTCCGTATTCCTCTCGAAACAGAATCTTCTGATATTCTCTGTTCGCACCGCAGAGCTTTGCCACAAAGCTCCTTCTAAGCTTCAATCCCTGCATATCACAGGCGTACTGCCAGCCCTCCTGATGGACGCGCTCCGTATCAATAATCACGCCGTCCATGTCAAAGAGTACAGCCTTAAAGGGTCCTCTATTCACTGTCCCCCTCCTGTCCATCCTTTTCGCTATTGAAGAATTATAAAAGAATTGGGGAGAGGCGTCAACCTGCGCTCCGCTCGAAGCGCATCCAGCCGTGTTCAATCAGCATAGCTGTGAGTGCCCCGCCGTAGCCGCAGCCTGTATCCATTGCGATCATGCCGCGCCCCGGAAGCTCAAACCAGGTCCCGTAGTTCGGATGAAAGCTGCTCTCCGTGCCGCTGCCGTCCAGATAGACCGGCATTTCCAGCTCCGTGTGTCCGACAATGGCGAGCTTCCCCGCATAATTGTTGCTGTGGACGCCCTCGTTTCCCCAGAGAAAGGTCTCCTGACTGTTGTTCCAGACCACCTCATCCCGGATATCTCCATGCACACAGATAAAGTCCTGCTCCTCGTACCAGAGCCGGGTGTTGTCCCTGAGCCACGCGGCGGTTTTTCCGGCGCTCACCTTTCTTCGCTTCAGAGCGGCGAGCGTCTCCTTCCCGCCATTCTGCTGCCACAGAAAGGCATTCGCAAGCTGGCCGCGCGTCAGGAGCTCCGCATCCATAAACATCTGCTCGTGCTCGCCGCGGATATAGACAAGGCGCTCTCCCATTTCTTCCTTCAGCGCGCGTATCTTAAAATAGGTTCCGCAGGCATCTGCCCCGCCGTCCAGCGCGTCTCCGAGCAGAATCAGCTGATTCTCTCTTCTGTCAAAGCCGATCTGCTCCAGCAGCTCCTGAAAGGCCGCGCTCTCTCCGTGAATATCTGAAATAATAACTGTACGCATGTAATTCCCCCATGCCTTTATTTTCTCTACTATATCACGAATCCATACTTTCCTGTAGAGCAGTTGAGCTGCCTGTGAGTACAGCAATGCCGCCCCGTCCGGAGCGGCATTGCTGTCTCGTATTTATTTCACAACAAATTTACAGAGTCGCGATATCGATGAGCGTGAGCTCCCCCGCCCTCTGCTCCAGCGAGGTTGCCAGCGCCGCAGCGGTGTCGAGCGAGGTCAGGACATTGACACCGGTCTCAATCGCATTTCTCCGGATGATGAAGCCGTCCTTCGCGCGATCTGCGCCGCTCGGCGGCGTGTCAATGACCAGGTCAATCTCATGCCCCAGAATCAGATCCAGAAGATTCGGGTGCTCCTGCTCGATCTTCCGCACGGCGAGCGCCTTCACGCCGTTGTCGTTCAGAAGCTTTGCTGTGCCGCGCGTGGAGAAAATGCGATAGCCCACCTCGGCAAAGCGGCGCGCAATCGGAATCACATCCTGCTTGTCCTCATCGCGGACTGTGATGATCATATTCTTATACTTCGGGAGCTTCACGCCCGCCCCCTGGAAGGCCTTATACAGCGCCTCATTGAAGCTTTTTGCGATGCCCAGGCACTCGCCTGTTGACTTCATCTCCGGCCCAAGGCTTATCTCCGCGCCGCGGATCTTCTCAAAGGAGAAGACCGGCATCTTAATCGCGATGTAATCCGCCTCCGGCTGCAGCCCCGGCGTGTAGCCGAGCTCCTTAAGGCTGTGTCCGCAGATGACCTGTGTCGCCAGAGGAATGATCGGAATTCCCGTCACCTTGGAGATATAGGGCACGGTGCGGGAGGAGCGCGGATTGACCTCGATCACATAGACCTCGTCGTCCTTTGCGATGAACTGGATATTGATCATGCCCTTCACATGCAGGGCGCGCGCCAGTCTCCAAGAGTAATCAACCATCTTCTGCTTCACAGTCTCAGAGAGAGACTGCGCCGGGTAGACGCTGATAGAATCTCCCGAGTGAATGCCTGTGCGCTCGATATGCTGCATGATACCCGGAATCACGATATCCTCTCCGTCACAGACAGCATCAACCTCCACCTCAATGCCCTGAATGTACTTGTCCACCAGAATCGGGTGCTCCTGCGTGTAGCGGTTGATGATGCCGATGTACTCATCAATGTCATGATCGCTGATTGCGATGCGCATGCCCGCGCCGCCGAGTACATAGGACGGGCGCACCAGCACCGGATAGCCCAGTCGGTTTGCGACCTCCTTTGCCTCCTCCGCGGTATAGACTGTGCCTCCGGCCGCGCGCGGAATCTCTGTCTTCTGGAGTATCGCATCAAAGAGCTCTCTGTCCTCCGCAGCATCGACATCCTCTGCGGCCGTGCCGAGTATCGGGACGCCCATCTTCATCAGCGCCTCGGTCAGCTTGATCGCCGTCTGCCCGCCAAACTGCACCACCGCTCCGTCCGGCTTCTCCAGGCGGACGATGCTCTCCACGTCCTCCGGCGTCAGCGGCTCAAAGTAGAGCTTGTCCGCAATGTCAAAATCCGTGGATACGGTCTCCGGGTTGTTGTTGATGATGATGGTCTCATAGCCCTCTTTTTTAAAGGTCCAGGTACAGTGCACAGAACAGAAGTCGAACTCTATGCCCTGACCGATGCGGATCGGACCGGAGCCGAGTACCACCACCTTCTTTTCAGGTCTGGTCTCCTCCGCCTCGTTCTCCCCGTCAAAGCAGCTGTAGTAATAGGGCGTCTCCGCCGCAAATTCGGCTGCACAGGTATCCACCATCTTGAAGCCCGGAAAGATACCATACTCCTCGCGGAGTGTTCTGATCTCTGCCTCGCTCTTCTTTCGCAGCTCCGCGATCACGTGATCCGGGAATTCCATGCGCTTTGCCTCCCGGAGCAGCTCCTCTGTCAGCGGGCGGCGCCGGAGCTCCGCCTCCATGCGCACCAGACGATCCAGCTTATGGATAAACCAGCGGTCTATCTTCGTCAGATGATTGATCTCATCATAGGACATGCCGCGGCGCAGCGCCTCCGCAATGACCCAGATGCGGCGGTCGTCGACACACTTAAGGCGGCTCTGCAGCTCGTCATTATCCAGCTCCGCGTAGTCGTAGCTCATCAGAGAGTCCACATGCTGCTCCAGAGAGCGGATCGCCTTCATCAGCGCGCCCTCGAAATTCGTGCAGATGGACATGACCTCTCCGGTCGCCTTCATCTGTGTGCCGAGCGTGTGCTTTGCTGTAATAAACTTGTCAAAGGGAAGGCGCGGCATCTTCACAACGCAGTAATCCAGCATGGGCTCAAAGGAGGCATAGGTCTTCTTTGTGACCGCATTCTGAATCTCGTCCAGGGTGTAGCCGAGTGCGATCTTCGCCGCGACCTTTGCGATCGGGTAACCCGTCGCCTTGGAGGCGAGCGCCGAGGAGCGGCTGACGCGCGGGTTTACCTCAATGACACAGTACTCAAAGCTGTCCGGGTTCAGGGCGTACTGTACATTGCAGCCTCCTGTGATGCCGAGCTCCGTGATAATATTCAGCGCAGAGGTCCGGAGCATCTGGTACTCCTTGTCGCCGAGTGTCTGGGAGGGCGCGACGACGATGGAGTCTCCGGTGTGTACACCGACCGGATCTATATTCTCCATGTTGCAGACGGTGATCACATTGCCCACGGAATCCCGCATCACCTCGTATTCGATCTCCTTCCAGCCCGCGATGCAGCGCTCCACCAGCACCTGCCCCACGCGGGAGAGCCGCAGTCCGTTCTGAAGGATCTCCACCAGCTCTCTGCGATCCGCCGCAATGCCGCCGCCGCTTCCGCCGAGCGTATAGGCCGGACGCAGCACAACCGGATAACCGATGCTCTCCGCAAACTGTATGCCGTCCTCTACATTTTCCACGACAAGAGAGGCGGCCACCGGCTCATGGATCTTCTCCATGGTCTCCTTGAAGAGCTCTCTGTCCTCCGCCTTCTTGATCGTGAGCGCAGTGGTTCCGATGAGACGCACGCCGTGCTCCTCAAGAAAGCCCTGCTCCGCAAGCTCCATCGCAAGATTCAATCCCGCCTGACCGCCGAGCGTCGGCAGAACGGAATCCGGCTGCTCCTTCAGTATCAGCTTCTCCACCACTTCGACTGTCAGCGGCTCGATATAGACATGATCCGCAATGTCCTTATCTGTCATAATGGTGGCCGGATTGGAGTTCAGGAGCACCACCTCGATGCCCTCCTCCTTCAGCGAGCGGCAGGCCTGCGTGCCCGCGTAGTCAAACTCCGCCGCCTGTCCTATGACTATGGGCCCGGAGCCAATCACCAAAACCTTTTTTATCTCGGAATTCTTAGGCATCTGTCTCCTCCATCATATTTAAGAAGCGATCAAAGAGATACGAGGAATCCTGCGGTCCGGGGCAGGCCTCGGGATGAAACTGCACCGTGAATATCTTTTTCCCGATATAGCGTATGCCCTCGTTGCTCCCGTCGTTGACATTGCAAAAGGCCGGAACGGCGATCTTCGGATCAAGACTCGTCTCGTCCACAGCAAAGCCGTGGTTCTGCGAGGAGATATAGACCCTTCCTGTCAGAAGATCCTTCACTGGATGGTTCCCTCCGCGGTGACCGTACTTCATCTTAAAGGTATCTGCGCCGGTCGCAAGCGCCATGAGCTGATGACCGAGGCAGATCGCAAAAATCGGAATGTCCGAGGCATAGAGCTTCCGTATCTCCTCTATGACAGCGGTATTCTCCTTCGGATCGCCGGGGCCGTTTGTCAGCATGATCCCGTCCGGCTCCGTCGCGAGGATCTCCGCCGCCCTCGTGTGCTGCGGCCACACCGTGACCTCACAGCCCCGCTGATTCAGGGAGCGCGCAATGTTTCGCTTCATGCCGAGATCCAGCACTGCGACCCGCTTTCCATTGCCGGGCATGACATACTTCTCCCTGCAGCTGGTGCGCGCCACGACACCGCTCACGCAGTATTCCCGCATGCGCCGGAAGGCGTCCTCTCTGTCAAAATCCGGATTTGTTGTGAGAAAGCCGTTCATCGTGCCGTGCTCCCGGAGACGCCTAGTCAGGGCCCTTGTGTCAATCCCCTCGATTCCCGGAATGCCCTGCTCCATCAGAAAGCTCTGGAGCGACTCTCTGCTGCGGAAATTGGAGTGAAGCTCGGAGAGCTCACGGACGATCAAAGCATCCGGCCACGCGGCCTGCGACTCCATATCCTCCCGACATACCCCGTAATTTCCAATCAGGGGATAGGTCATAACCACCGCCTGACCGGCGTAGGAGGGGTCCGTCAGTACCTCCAGATAACCGGTCATGGAGGTGTTGAACACCACCTCACTTACAAGCTCCTTCTGTACCCCTATGCTTCTTCCGGTGAACAGAGTGCCGTCTTCCAGTAAGAGATAAGCCTTCATCTGCAATCCTTTCTCAGCGTCCTGTTTTTACTTCTGCAATACTATAGCAGAAAGCCCTTTGAATGTCACGATAAAAAACAGCCATCCAAACGCGACTTCTGCCGCGTCGGATGGCTGTATTTTTACACTTTGATTTCTCCCTGAAACACTTCTACCGCAGGTCCGGTCATCAGATAATGTCCGTCCGCAGCTTCTTCGATTAGCAGGTCTCCGCCAAGAAGATGCACCGTGACCCGCCTGTCACAGAGCCCCGCCCGCATGCTGGCGCAGGCACTGGCTGTGGCGCCGGTCCCGCAGGCGAGCGTCTCTCCGCTGCCCCGCTCCCAGACACGCATATGAAGATGCTGCCTGTCCTCCACATAGATAAATTCAGAATTCACTCCCTCCGGAAAACGAGGGTGATGCTCATAAAGAGGACCGATTTCCGACAGCGGAAGTGCGAGCAGAGCCTCGCGGGAGCTCACATAGTACACCGCGTGGGGATTGCCCAGCTGCACTGCAATCATCTCCTGCCAGGAGCCGTTTACATGGATCTTCTCTGTGACGGAATCGGAAATAACAGCCTCACCCATATCCACGGTGACACTCTCGCAGATCCCGTTCTCTGTATGAATCTCCAGACTGCGAAGCCCCGCAGCGGTCTCAAGCAGCATCTCCCGCTTCCGGCAGATCCCGTGGTCATATGCATACTTTCCGACGCAGCGCGCGCCGTTTCCGCACATCTTTCCCTCCGAACCATCTGCATTGAACATACGCATACGAAGATCCGCGCGCTCCGAGGGACAGATCAGGATCAGTCCGTCCGAGCCAATGCCAAAATGACGGTCACTCACGCGGACCGCAAGCTCCGACGGATATTCCACCTTCTCCTCAAAACAATCGACATAGACATAGTCATTTCCTATGCCCTGCATCTTCGTAAATTTCATGCTGCTCCTTCTGCTCTTCATCTGATTCTGCGCCATCATAGCAATTTTCAAAATATCTGTCAATGCAATGTGACCATATCTATGCTATTCTTGTCTATATAGGTAGAAGCCCCTGAATCAGTGCTCACGAAACCGTCAAAATACGCTTATGAAAGAAAAGGAGACTCCCTATGAAAAAACACATTTACAGCATCCTTTCTCCGGTGATCCGGACTCTGTCAGTTCTCTTTATCGGAAGCTCTCTGCTTCTGACTGCCTGCGGCGGCTCCTCCAGAGCGGCGAAAACCGCAGGGGCTGCTGCGGACTATCCCGCACAGGCAGCCTATGAGGAGACCGCGCTCTCCGGTTCCCCCGCGGCGGCATATGACTACAGCGCAGACTCTGCCGCGCAAAACGGTGAGAAGGAAGCACACCCCGAGGGGGACGCGGGGACAGACAGCAGTGCAGTGCAGGCCGCAGCCGGCCGAAAGCTTATAAAGACCGTGAACTTAAATCTCGAGAGCACAGATTTCGATCTGCTGCTCCAGAGCATACAGAAGCGCGTCGCGGCGCTCGGCGGCTACATTGAGAGCAGCTGGGTGGACGGAAGCTCCATGCTGGATTCCGACTACACACTCTACGGCAGCGGAAATTACTACGGACGAAGCGCCTCCCTCACTCTGCGCGTTCCCTCTGCACAGCTGGATGGCTTCCTCACGGAGCTGGATGGTCTCGGCAATGTCACCTCACGCTCTGAGCAGGTTGAGGATGTCACCCTTCAGTACACGGACATTGAGAGCCATAAAGAGGCGCTGAACGCCGAGCGCGAGCGACTGCTCGCACTGATGGCAGATGCAGAATCCATGGATGCGATCATCGCCATACAGACCCGCCTCTCAGAGATCGAATACGAGCTCAACTCCTACGAATCACAGCTTCGCCTCTACGACAATCAGGTAGACTACTCCAGTATCTATCTGGATCTGCACGAGGTGAAGAGCTACAGCGCCACAGAAAAGGCCACCGTCAGCACGCGGATACAGCGGGGACTCGCGCAAAACGCAGATGCGTTCTTCACTGCACTGACCGATCTCTTCGTGGGACTCGTCACGGGACTTCCCTTCCTGATTCCCGTCCTGATCCTGCTCTATCTCATCTTCCGTCTTTTGAAAAAGCTCAAGAAGAAGATCTGGAAGCTCTGAGCGCGCTCCCGAAACACTCTTCCGCAATGGCCCGCAGGGCCGGAAGCGAGCACTCTATCATCCTGTGAGACACACAGTACGCCATGCGCACATAGCCGGGACAGGCAAAGGAGCTGCAGGGCACCACGAGCACATGATATTTCTTACAGAGCGCTGCAAAGTTCCTGTCATCTCCATCCGGCGCCTTCACCAACAGATAGAAGGCGCCCTGCGGAGGCACACAGTAAAAGCCGAGCTCCGACATGACTCCGTAAAGCAGTTTCCTGTTTCTGTCGTAGGCTGCGACATCCGCGCGCTCATGCAGACAGCGCATCAGCACTCTCTGTATCAGCGAGGGCGCATTGACAAAGCCGCAGATTCTGTTTGCGACAGTCGCAGCCTCCGCGAGTGCCTCTGCCTCCGGTACCGTATCCGGCACGAGGAGCCAGCCGATACGCTCCCCCGGAAGTGACAGAGACTTTGAGTAGGAGTACACAACGACCGCGTGAGGAATGAGCGCGGGAACCCAGGGGACCTCTGCGCCGTCGTAGACCAGCTCGCGGTATGGCTCGTCCGAAATGGTAAGAATCACGCTGCGAAAGCGACGCTCCCCCTCTTCTATAAGTGCATTCAGGCGCCGCAGCGTCTCTGCCGTGTACACAACCCCTGCGGGATTGTTCGGTGTATTGATGAGAACCGCCTTTGTGCGTGCACTAAGCGCTCCGGAGAACGCCGCGAGATCCGGCTGAAAGCTCTCCGTATCCGCCGGCACCACTACAAGCTTTCCCCCGTAGTTCCCGACATAATTCCTGTATTCCGAGAAAAAGGGGGCAAATACAATCACCTCATCCCCGGGGTTCAGAATCGCCTTCAGCAAGATGTTGAGCCCCGCCGCCGCGCCAGCTGTCATAATGAGCTGCTTTTCTGTATATGCAGTCTGAAAGCGCTCATTCAGAGACTCCGCCACGGCTCTTCGCACCTCCGGAAATCCTGCATTGCTCATATAGCCGTGTATCAGGCGGGGATCCTCATGCTCCAGTATCTCCTCCGCCGCATACCTCACCGCCTCCGGCGCCGGTACATTCGGGTTGCCCAGGCTGTAGTCGTACACCTGCTCTCTCCCGTATTCCACCGCGAGGCGATTGCCCTCCTCAAACATCTCTCGTATCACGGAATTGCTCTGAAGGAGCTGACACATCGATTCAGAAATATAACTCATAAAATCTCCCTTCCGGAACCCCCGGTCTCAGCGCCTTCTGCCGCGCACAAAGAGATAGACCGCTGCAGTCTCGATAAAGTAAAACCAGGTCGCCGGATTGGAAAACCAGGTTGTAAAAAAGGAAAGTGCCATATAGAGAGCAAACTGCGCATAGAAGACGGAAAAAAGCGGGTGATGCTCCTGTAAAAGTCTCTCCTCCAGATAAAAGGACAGTATCCCCAGCAGTGCAGCAAACACGACGATACCCAGCATGCCGAAATCGTACCACGCGTCATAAAAAAGAGTGACTGTCGTGAGCTCCGTCTTCGTCACGTACAGCGGAAAGCTCGCAAGAGACGGAAACACGAACTTGAGTCCCGTCAGCGCCCAGAGCGGAAAAAGCACGCGCAGACCAAGCGTATGTGCAGGCAAATCCCGGATGAGGCAGTTCAGATTGTCATAGTTATTTGCAATATAAATATAGGGCTGACTCAGAAAAATGGGAAGAGACCGCTTCATCTCAAAGATATCGTTCAAATAACTGACGCTATGGCTCCGCGCAAGCGTGAGCAGCACATACAGAAGAAGCAGTGTGAGCCCTGCCGGCAGCGCAATCCAGAGCGGAATCTGTCCCCGCTCCAGTGTGAGCAGCGTGAAGGCCGCGGTCACCGCGGCAAGGATCAGCTGAAATCTCGACACACAGAGCAGAGGTATGAGAAAGGAGCAGACAACACAGAGCAGCACGCCCAGTGTTCTTCGCTGGCTGAGCTCCCGCTCCGTCTCAAACCACAGCACGGCGAGGGATGGCACAAGCACACAGGATACAGTGAAGTAGTGCACTCCGCTCACATGAAAATATGAATAGGCATGGGGCACGCCGCGCACAAGGAGCGGAGCATAGCCCAGCAGACGGACCTCCAGCAAAAACGCAATCCATGAGATGAGGGTGATGCCGACAATCGCAAGAAAGAGTCTCCCGCTGTTCAGAGATCTGCTTCTCCGTCCCCGCTGCCTGATTGCTGCATGTCCCGCGTTGAGCCTGCACAGCTCAAAGGCCAACCAGAACACGGTATAGGCGAGAAAGAGCGCTGCCCAGGTCTGCCACTCCCAGCTGGTCTGCAATTTTGATAGCTTCAGACAGGATATCCCCTGACCGCCGACAAAACCCAGAGAATAGAGCGCTCTCAGATGCAGCGGCGTGCCCCCTCTCCGCATATCTGAGAGAAAGAGCACCAGAGCAGCAAAGATTAAAACAAACCCGGATAAAGCATACTGCGCTATCCGGGCAAACAGAAAACTGGAAAGATACGATATGAGATAAACTGGCATACGCTCACTCTGCCTCTCCGAAGCCTCTCTCCGTCAGGGCAACCATCGCTGCGAGCGCAGCATCCTCATCCTCTCCCGTGCAGCGGTACTCGATCTCATCCCCGCACTTCACACAGGCTCCGAGTACACTCAATACGCTCTTCGCATTTGCCTCGTTCCCCTGAAACAGAAGCTCCACTCTGCACTTGTACTTCAGAGCCTCCTTGCACAGATTTCCTGCCGGTCTCAGATGAAGTCCACTGGGATTATGCACCGTAACCTTCTGACTGACCATAGCTCTCCTCCCCTGTTCTGCAATCGATTTTCACTGCTGATTTGCCTTGGTTTTACTGCTCTCGCCCACTTCTGACGCAGCAGCTGTATGATCCTTTCCGGCAGTGGCGGCCTCCGATTCAGCCTCACCATGCGGAGTCTCCCCGGCGCTCTCATCTGCGGGTCCCACAGTTTCCTTCTGTGAGCTCTCATCCTGCGTCTCCTCCGCTGCTCTCGTCGTTACAGCCTGTGCACCGGGCCCCTCATTTTCCGGACTGACTACCACGGTAAAGGGTGTGACAGATGCGACTGTCGTTCCCTCCGGCGCGGTGAGCCTCAGCTCACCCGCATGAAGCCCAACACCAAAGCCTGTAAGGTCAATATACGCCTTTAAATCCGCTGCGTCTACCTCTGCCAGTTCCTCCGGAAGACCACTCAGCTCCACAGAGAGCAGATCCGGCGTCAGCTGATATACATAATCCTCCCTTTTGCCCCGCGTATCGATCCCGCTGGCGAGCGAGAGCTGAAACGCCTTTGTGTTCAGAGCCTCCACCTTCAGCGTCACCACGATGATAGGATTGCCGCTGACTGTTACGCCATCCGGAAGGAAATGATTCAAATCCAGCGTCACATCCTTGTCTTCCCTGGCCCCCTCAATGCTGAGCATGGGGCCGGACACCTTCAGCTCTGTGAGATTCTCCAGCAGACTGTGCTCTCCTACAACAGCCACGGACTTCACACTACACTCTGTCCCACTGAGACGAAAGCCCTCCGCAGCCTCTCCGCTCACTGTAAAGCTGAGCGGCAGGCTCTTTCCCCGAAGCATGTCAATGTCATAATAGATCTCCTTCGGCTCTACGGAGATCTCCCCCTCCGCAAAGGAAATCTCATTTCCATTTGCGTCATAATAGGTGACATCTGCATGGCCCATTTGATCGTCCGAGATACCCTCAACACTGACCCGGACACCTGCCGAGCTGATCCTGCCGACCTGTGACACTGGGCCGCTGACCATAACTGTCGCAGGCGTGAGTGTCATACTTCCCACCTCGAAGCCATCCGCCGGAGTCCCGTCGGTTGCGGTTGTGAGCGAGAAGCTCTTATTCTGGATATCCTCCGTGAGAACCCGAACCACCCCCGGCCGTGCAGTCGGTGTGCCGCTGATCAGCTCCTTGTTCCTCATGACCTCTACCGTGACCGGAACAGAGCCGGTCACCGCATAGAGATCGCGCAGATCGATGCTCGCGCGAAAATCATCCGCGGTGATACGATAGGCGTCTCTGGTTCTCACCTGATAGCTCACCACTACTGTCTCACCATTCTGCACCTCGTAGGCCTTGCCTGCATTGCTCAGGACATCTCCGTTTACAACATTCAGACTGACCGTCTTGGTTCTCGTTACCTCCGGATTTGAGATATTGACGACAGCCAGCCAGATAATAAAGGCCAATCCTACCGAAAGGAGCTTCAGACTCAGATTATTGACCACTCTTTCTTTCATTCTTCCCCTTCCCTCTCAGAAAGCTGAAGCCAAAACGCCTCTGAGGCTCCTGCTCTGCTGTCAGTCCCTGCAGAATGCCGCGTAGCGTATCTGCGTCACGGATCACCGTCAGCCTTCCATTGCGGGCCACTGATACCTTGCCTGTCTCCTCAGAAACCACAATCGTGACCGAGTCTGTCGTCTCGCTGATTCCGATGGCTGCGCGGTGACGTGTGCCGAGTTCCTTTGAGATGGACAGATTGTCCGAGAGCGGCAGATAACAGGTCGCCGAAGCAATCGTATTGCCCCGGATAATCACCGCTCCGTCATGCAGAGGCGTGTTGTGCTCAAAAATATTGATGAGCAGCTGACTGGAGACAATGCCGTTGATATCAATTCCGGTTCTGACGATGTCCCCCAGAGAAATCTCCTGCTCTATCACCATCAGCGCACCTGTCTTCGCGCGCCCCAACTCATAGGAGGCCTTCACCAGCTCATTAATGGTATGTTCAGAAAACTGCGAGGCATCTGCATCATCCGCAATCATTTTATTGAAGGAGGTGAGAAAATTTCTGCTGCCAAGCTGTTCCAGCGCCTTTCTGAGCTCCGGCTGAAAGACGATGATCAGCGCCGTCACAGCGATGGTTGCGACCCGCCCCAGTATCCAGAGTATCGTGTCCAGATGCAGAATCACGCAGAAAATCACAAAAGCAAAGATAAAGATCAGACCGCGCAGAAGGATCCACGCCTTTGTATCTCTGATCCAGTTTAAAAATTCATATGCCATCCAGGCGATCAGCGCAATCTCAATCACACCCGTCAGCGTGATTCTCGGCGCCATCCCGAGCATCGCCCTAAGATACTCCATCATCAGCTGCATCACTTACCCCTTGTTCTTACTTCCGCCATCCCTGGCGCGCTTTGGCCGTCTGGCCGTATTGATCTTCTGTATCTTCAGATCCGGCGCGGAGACCGAGACCTTTGGAACCGCTTTTACATAGTAGTAATAATCATCATCCTCAAACTGCGTATACTCTGTCCGGCTGTAATCCACACTGAACACAAAGAAGCGGTACAGCTCCGCAGCACCCCCTGAGAGCACACAGCCCAGAATGAGCGGAAGAATGTCAAGTTTAATGCCATAGAGAAATACACCGCCAAAAAAGACCAGAAGCAGCACCAGCATCCCCGCGAAAACAGCCCATTCCCAGGCATTGGAGACTGAGAGGGAATGGATCAGCCAGACCACAATTGCTGCCATCGCAAAAGCAATAATAAAGAGCAGCATTCCGCGGTTCATGATGACACCGTTCAGCATCTGCACATATTTCTGTGCAATATCCACAGAGTCCACATTGGTCAGCGGACCGGCATTTCCCCGCACATACTGAAGAATATAGTAGATCACAACGCCGCAGCTCATGGGAATCACTGCTGCAAGCGCACCGCTGAGCCCGACCAGAATAGGAACAAGATAGGGAAGCTTCAGCACAAACAACAGCGGCGTAATGATCAGAAGGACACTGTCTCCCGGCGTAAAGCCGTAGTAGAGCAGTGCAACAATCAGAAGAAAAGCCGCTGTGAAAAGAGCAAATTCCAGAGACACCGCAAAGATATGCGCGAGCAGAAAGAAGGCGAGAATCCAGCAGATTCCGCCCCAGGGACAGAAGGCGGAGACAAAGGCAAGCGCCAGCGGAATAAACGGCGCCCGCAGCGCCTTCATATAGCCCAGCGCACCATTTAAGAGGAGCATGGAACTAAGAGACAGCAAAAAGCGCAGCGCCATACTCACAGCGCTGCTATATCTGCCGTACAGCTGTTTGACCCTGTCCCGAAGGACCAGAAGCTTAAGCATTTCTTCCGCCCTCCTTTATCAGCTCCCTCTGGCGATTCTGAATCTCATAGCGCTTTTTCAGACGGTTCAGACGCGTGAGGTGCTTAAGACGTCTCTCCTTCGCCTCACTGTATTTTCTTCTGTATATGATGACTGTCAGCGCCTCAAACAATAACAGCCCCAGCACATAAAAAATCAGGATATGCTTCAGCTTTTCCAGCACATCCATCACATTCACCATGGACAGAATAGCCTCCAGCCGATAGAGAGAGAACACCCCGAGAAACAGTGCCGCACTCAGCGTATAGGCAAAAAAAGACTGAAGCACGTGCTTTGCCACATAGTCTCCGCGAAAATATTTCTGCGCGGGATTTTCCCTTCTGCCCTCGCGCTTCGCATATATGGCGATCTCATTCATCAGCCGGATTTTATCTTCGTTCAGCATGGATGAACCTTCCTTCCAGATGTTCGTTATCAGTATAGCACAAAGCCATATTAAAAGGAAACTGACAACTTCTTTACTCTTTTCGCAAGATTTTCGGCTGTTTAAAAAGCTCGAGTCTGCCCGCCCGCGCATTTTCCCCTTCATGCAGAGCTCTCTCTCTTGCGGACAAATGACCGCATACAGCAAACTTTTTATTGACCTGCACGGCTTCACATGTTAATATGGGCGACAAAAGCCAAAAAGCACTTACTACGGGGGGGTTACTATGGAAATGCTGAGTCGCATCGTATCATTCATCAACGGTATCCTGTGGGATCGGAACCTGCTTCTGTTCCTTCTGGTCGGAACCGGAATCTTCTACAGCTTCCGCACCCGCTTTGTCCAGATACGTCTCTTCCGGCGCGCCTGGAAACGCGTATTTTCCGGCTTCTCCCTCAACGGAGACCGCGCAGATAAGGATGGAATGAGCTCTTTTCAGGCGCTCACCACCGCGATCGCCGCACAGGTAGGCACAGGAAATATCGCAGGCTGTGCGACAGCGCTCTTCTCCGGCGGTCCCGGTGCCATCTTCTGGATGTGGATCTCTGCCTTCTTCGGCATGGCGACCATCTACGGTGAGGCGGTGCTCGCGCAGAAGACACGCACCCGCGACGCAAGCGGTCATATCAGCGGCGGTCCGGTGCACTACATTCACGCAGCCTTCCGCGGCCCCTTTGGCAGCTTCCTCGGTGCCTTCTTCTCAATCGCAATCATTCTGGCACTCGGCTTCATGGGAAACATGGTGCAGTCCAATTCCATCAGCGAGGCCTTCTATGAGGCCTTTGGCATTCCGAAAGTCGCGGTCGGCGTGCTCTGCGCCTTTATTGCGGGCTTCATCTTCATCGGAGGTATTTCCCGCATCGCCGCATTCACGGAGAAAATTGTCCCCGTCATGGCCCTGCTCTATCTCATCGGCGGTGTCACCGTGCTCTTCATCAACTACCGCAATCTTCCCTCGGCCATCGCATCCATCTTCATCTGTGCCTTCCGTCCGGAAGCAGTTTACGGCGCAGCATCCGGACTCACTGTAAAAGCTGCAGTCCGCTTCGGTGTGGCCCGCGGACTCTTCTCAAATGAGGCCGGCATGGGTTCCACTCCACACGCACATGCAATGGCAAAGGTTGAAAAACCGGGAGATCAGGGTGAGACCGCCATGATCGGCGTCTTCATCGACACCTTTGTGGTTCTGAACATGACGGCCCTCGTCATCCTCTCCTCCGGCGTACTGGAGCCGGTGAGCGGCGGACGCACCGGCACTGTGCTTGCACAGGCGGCTTTCTCCACAGGGCTCGGAAAGCTCGGCAGCGGCTTCGTCGCGATCTGCCTGCTCTTCTTCGCCTTCTCCACAATCATCAGCTGGTACTTCTTCGGAGAGGCCAATGTAAAGGTGCTCTTCGGACAGGGCGCAGTGAAGCTCTATGCCGTCATCGTCGTCATCTGCATCCTGATCGGCTCCATGCTGAAGGTGAATCTCGTCTGGGATATGTCCGATATGTTCAATGGTCTCATGGTCATACCAAATCTGCTAGCCGTGCTTGCGCTGCATCGCATGGTAGCAAAATCGGCCTTTGACCAGGACGAAGCCAACTGACTTGGCGTTGTATTACGCGCTTGAAAGTGCTAGAATCAGGAAGAACTTATGAATATTCTGAAAGGTGAAAACAGCACAGACAATCAAGTCGGGAAAGGACGGATATGGGAGAAGTATTCATTAACAGGCATCCGCTGGTACAGCACAAAATCACACGTCTTCGTGACAGGACAACCGGAACGAATGAGTTCCGCAAGCTGGTGGAAGAGATCGGAATGCTCATGGGCTATGAGGCGCTGAGCGATCTCGCAACGGAGAACATAGATGTAGAGACACCACTGGAGATCACTCCGTCCCCGGTGATCGCAGGACGGAAGCTCGCGATTGTCCCCATACTCCGGGCAGGCCTCGGCATGGTAAGCGGCATCCTCGCTCTGGTTCCCACTGCGAAGGTCGGACACATCGGACTGTACCGCGACCCTGAGACCCATGATCCGGTGGAGTATTACTGCAAGCTGCCAACACCGATTGAGGAGCGCACAATCGTTGTCACCGACCCCATGCTCGCAACTGGAGGTTCCGCCTGTGGCGCATTGAATCTCATCAAGCAGCACGGCGGAAGAAAGATCAAATTCATGTGCATCATTGCGGCTCCTGAGGGACTTGAGCGGCTCAAAAAGGAACATCCGGACGTTCAGATCTATGTCGGACATCTGGATCGTCAGCTGAACGAAAGCGCCTATATTCTTCCCGGTCTCGGCGATGCCGGAGACCGCATCTTCGGAACCAAATAAAAGGCACTGTACGAAAATCCGGCAGAATCCCCAAAAGAGAATTCTGCCGGACTTTTTACTTTATTCATAATACTGTTTGAAAAGCTGCTGTCCATTCACACAGCGATTTCCACTCAGCTCTTCTTTCCTCTCAGATAAACTGCCCAGTAAATGATGCCGATCAGCACACCTCCGACAATATTGCCAAGCGTCACCGGAAGCAGATTCCGAACAAAAAATCCGTACCAGCCAAGCCCCTCCGCGGCAATGCCGTACTCTCCCGCGGCAAAAATCCCCGCCGGAATAAAATAAGCATTTGCAATCGAGTGCTCATAGCCTGAGAGCACAAAGACCATGATCGGAAGGTAGAGCGCCAGTATCTTTCCGGCCAGCTCTCTGGCGGCAAATGCAGCCCACACCGCGAGACAGACCAGGATATTACAGAGTATTCCCCTGAAAAAGGCGTCGGAAAATGAGAGCGAAGTCTTCGCCCCGGCGACTCTGACCACGGTCTCTGCAAACGCGCCGTCACACTGAGAAAAGACATGTGACTTTGTCGCCGCTGCCGCGATCAGCATCCCGCCTGCAAGATTTCCGACAAAGACAATCGCCCAGCTTCGGAGCATCCCCGTGAGACCGGCCTCGCCCTGCAGCACAGGAATAACCAGCAGACAGTTTCCCGTAAAGAGCTCTGCCCCCGCCAGCAGCACGAGCATAAGCCCCGTCGGAAATACCCAGGCCCCCATGAACTTGCCAAGCGCCGCAGGCTGTACAAGGAGTGCCGCTGCCTGGCTTCCAATTGCACCAAATGCAATGTACATACCGGCCAGCAGGGAGAGCAAAAACATATTCAGGGTCGGAAGCTCAATCTTTCCTTTTCCGACCTTTACATAATTTGCCGCAATTTCTGCAGGTGCATTCATCTCATATCCCTTCTTCCCTTTTTTCTCTGTGCCTTTTGGCACAGACGTGAGCATCATATCACATTTTATAACCCTCCGTCAAAACTTTCCTTTCCGAGAATCTGATCTGCGTAGCGCACTGTATCCATGGCCTCCCGCGCATAGCAGTCAGCTCCGATCCGCTCCGCATAGCGCTGCGTCATCACTGCACCGCCGACGACGATCTTTGTCTCCGGACTCTGCTCTCTGAGCAGCGCGATGGTTTCCTCCATTCCGACTACTGTCGTCGTCATCAGCGCGCTGAGCCCGACCAGCTTCACCTGCTCCCGGACGGTGGTCTCCGCAACCAGATCCGGCCGGACATCCTTTCCGAGATCCAGCACCTCGTAGCCATAGTTCTCCAGCAGCACTTTTACGATATTCTTGCCAATATCATGAATATCTCCCTTCACTGTGGCAAGAATAATCTTTCCTTTCGAGGGGCGCTCCGTTCCACGCAGTGCTTCCTTTACCGGCTGAAAGGCGGCCTTTGCCGCCTCTGCACTCATGAGAAGCTGCGGCAGGAAAATGTCACCGCGCTCAAAGCCTCGTCCCACAGCATCAAGCGCAGGGATCAGCTCGCGGTTTACGAGCTCCAGCGGATCTGCTCCGCTTTGAATTGCAGTCTCCGCGGCCTCCGCCGCCCTCCGCTTCATTCCGTTTCGTATGCTCTCTCCCAGCGCAGTCGAAACCACTCCAGCTCCCTCTTCTGCTCCCTCTTCTGCTTCCTCTGTCTGCCCTTTCTCTGCACCTCGTACCCTCGACACACACTGTCCCGGCTCTCCGCCCTGAAACAGTGCCGGGGCAGAGGCATAGCGACGCACATACTCCGCGCACTGCGCATCCGCTCCGGAGAGCGCCAGATGTGCATGAAAGGCTGCCATCATCGCCTCGCTGTTCGGATTGACAATTGCGAGCGAGAGCCCGCTCTGCAGCGCCATGGCAAAGAAGAATGCATTCAGCATATCGCGCTGCGGTAAGCCAAAGGATATATTGGAGACCCCGAGTATGGAATGTCCCCCCAGCTCGTCGCACACCCGCCGCACAGTCTCCAGCGTCGTCTGCGCAGCCGTGCCGTCCGTGGATATCGTCATGGCAAGACCATCGACCACGATATCCTCCGCAGCGATTCCATAGCGCTTTGCCTCGCGGTATATCTTTCTTGCGACAGCGATTCTCCCTTCCGCAGTCTCCGGTATTCCGCCCTCATCCAGCGCGAGCGCCACCACCACCCCGCCATACTTGGCCGCCAGCGGAAAAACTGCATCCATACTCTCCTGCTTCCCATTGACAGAATTAATCAGAGCCTTGCCGTTGTAGCAGCGGAGCCCCCGCTCCAGCGCCGCCGGATTTGTTGTGTCCAGCTGCAGAGGCAGTGCCGTGACAGACTGAAGACTGACAACAACCCGCTCCAGCAGAGCAGGCTCATCAATATCCGGTAATCCCACGTTGACGTCCAGAACCTCCGCTCCTGCCTCCTCCTGTGAGATTCCCTGCTCCAGAAGGTACTCCAGCTGACCGCTCCGCAGCGCGTCCTTTAGCTCCTGCTTCCCGGTCGGATTGATGCGCTCCCCTATGATCACCGGACGGTTTCCGATCTCCACTACCCGGGAGAAAGAGGATATCACAGAGCGATGCTTTGGCTCCGGCCTCCGGAACGGAATCCCCCGTGTCTTCTCAATCTCCCTCCGGATATACTCCGGCGTCGTGCCGCAGCATCCACCAAGTACCTGTACTCCCAACTCTGCGATGGCACACATCTCCTCCGCAAACTCCTCCGCGCCGAGATCATACACTATCTGCCCCTCCCGCACGCCGGGCAACCCCGCATTCGGGCTAGCAATCACAGGAAGGGAGCTGATCTCCATGAGCTCTCTGACCAACGGCACAAACTTGCGCGGACCGAAGCCGCAGTTCACGCCGAGTGCATCGACGCGCAATCCCTCCAGCATCGCGGTCACACTCTGCACCGTTCCGCCGGTGAGCAGCTTTCCTTTTTCATCGTAAACCATGGTGACACAGACCGGGAGAGCTGTGTGTTCCTTTGCGGCAAGTACGGCAGCCTTTGCCTCCAGACTGTCACTCATCGTCTCAATCAGAATGAGCTCTGCGCCTGCCTCCTCGCCCCAGTGCATCACCTCCGCAAATATTTCCACAGCTTCCTCAAAGTCGAGATCTCCCATCGGGGAGAGCAGTCTGCCCGTTGGCCCCACATCCAGCGCCACAAAGGCGTCCTTTCTTCCCGCCAGTCTCCGTCCCTCTGCCGCAAGACACACACCTCGCTGTACGATCTCCCGCAGCTCTTTGCGATCCGGATAATGCAGGCGGTTCGCGCCAAAGGTATTGCTGTTCACAATGTCACTGCCCGCAAGGTAATATGCCTCCGCAAGCGCCCTGATCTCCTCCGGTCTCGTGAGGTTCCAGCGCTCCGGAAGCTCCCCACCCCTTAAGCCTCTGGCCTGAAGAACAGAGCCCGTTCCGCCGTCCCAGTATAGTCTTTCTCTCCCGAGCCGCTCTGAAAATAGCCTCTTCATTTCTCCGCCTCACTGTATGAATAGATGCAATGCTCCTGACTGCAATCCGCGCAGCGCAGCTGCCCCTCTTCTTTCCCGTCCGCTTTCTCTGCCTCCGCAATTCCGATGACCGCAGTCACAGACTTCGACGGCAGCATGAGAAGACTCTCCGTCAGCGTAATCCCAAGCTGCCTCTTAAGCTGCAGCACGCGCATGAACTCCGTCTGCAGGCTCAGCGAGAGGTCTCCGTACCCGGGGGAAAAGCGCGGCCTCAGTACATGGCCCTCTGCCACGACCTCCTTCCGCAGCGCGTCATTCAACGCGTCACAATAAGTCTCTATCATGGCGCTTGCCGCGGCATCACAGATGAGCGCCCTGCTCTGCTGTCCCAGCGCCTCAGCCCGCCGGATGAGCTGCTCAGGCGCAAAACCCAATGTCGCAGCCATGAGATATGCCTCTCTGCATCCACGGAGATTCCTGCCGAGATCACGGCTCCAAATCTCCATTCCGGCGAGCTTCATGTGCGACGGCTTGATAAATTCCAGGGGAACGCGGCAAAGTATATGTCTTGGCTCCGCCCTTTTTAAAAGCTCCGCCGCACAGCTCTCTACCAATTCTGTGAGTTCTCCCTCCGGAATCCGGCCGCGACAGCCCAGATAGCGGTATATTTCTCTGTGATTGATCTCTGTAATCTCCGGCTCTTTCAAGCTGTGATTCCCCCTCAGGATTTTTTGCCATTTTATCACAGGGACAGCTCAAATTCCAGGAACAGGAAGCTGTTCGGGAAACCTCTCATCAAAAATCCCTGCAAAATCCACTCACAGATTTTGCAGGGAAAAATGAATCACTTCAGCAGCCTTACTCAGCACAGCTCCCGCACCGACGCAGCGCCTCAGCTTCTCTCACTTCAAAAACACGCTCTCTCCGTGAAAATATATCCTGTGTCATCCCAGAGAAGCATAGCCATAGGCATTCACCAGCGCATCCAGCTTCTCTCCCGCCTTGCAGAGCGGACAGACGCGATAGTCCCAGGAGGCATATTCCGGCAGATCGCTTTTTCCGAAAACTGCGGAAATACGCATCCCGTCATATTCCTCCAGTGCGCTGAAGATCGCAGAGATACCTGCAAGCTTTCCCTGATAGTACTGAATGCATTCCAGAACCTTATTCAGCGTCTTGCCCGTCGTCACGCTCGCCATCAGTATCATAACATTCTTCCCTGCAATCTTCGAAACCAGATTGTCGCGGAATATAAGCTGCGAATTCATGTTGAATTCAGGATGCACGACATAGATCGTCTTATGCGCATTGGTCGAGAGAAATCCGGATTTTGTGAGCTCCTCAGAGAGAAAAGCACCAATCACATCTGTTCCCTCCATACAGACAATCGTATCTATCACCGTTCCGTAAAGATACATCGCCGTGAGCGCATTCGCGATCTCATGTGCCTCTGACGCTCTCGTCTTGAGGGTCGTCACATCGATATAGTAGTTCAGATGCGCGTGGTTTGAAGCAAAATGTCCGCTCCGTATCTTGAGCGGGGCGCCGCAGCCTGTGGTGTATATCTTGGAATACTGAATATCCTTCATAGTGAGGCCCTCCTTTGTGTGTATATTTTGTTAACTGTATTATAAAACGAAATATTATCTGACACAATAGGGGTGCCGTGATTCTGCACAAAAATCGGCAGGATACTATCATTTTCCTTCAGAACATTCCCATATTCTGCATGAGTGTAATCCAGAAAAAGAGCGTCACGACAGAAAGTGTCGTTGACAACACGACCTCCTCCCCTGCGAGCTCCGCATCCGCGCCCATGGCCTGGGCCATGGGAAAGGTCGCCGTCGCCACCGGCGTGGCGTAAAGCGTGAATACGACAAAGCGCTCCATCGCATCAAAGCCAAGGGCCCAGCCGAGCAGCAGCATGATCGCCGGAACTACCATAAGCTTCGTCACGAGGATTCCAATGAGATAGCGCATGTTCCTTCTCATCGCTCCAAATTCCAGCGTTCCGCCGAGAATAAAGAGGGCGAGCGGAGTCGTCATGTCTGAATACTGCCGCACCACTTTCATCGCAGTATACGGAACCCGAATGCCCAGCGCACGAAAGGCGAGTCCCACAAGCACACCCAGCACCAGAGGATTCATGACAATATTTCTGAGCAGCTCCAGAAGGCTGCTCCGCTCTCTCCCGGAGAAGTATTCGAGCAGCACCACCGCTGAGAGATTGTAGATCGGTACGATCAGCACGACAAGCGCTGTCGCGAGCGCCACAGGTCCGTCACCGAACATGGTCCGCGTGATCGGGATTGCAAACAGCAGGATATTGCTCCGGTATATACCTTGAATCAGAACCGGAACCTTCTGTCTGTCCCGCACCAGACGGGCGGTGATCAGTGTACTGAGCAGGATCACCACGATCACCGAGAGTATGGAAAACAGCATGAAGGAGGGACTGATTACAGTCTCGCTGCTCATGGAATAGATGTTATCGAACATCATCAGCGGAAAGAAAGCGGTGAAGACCAGTGCATTCAGCTTTCGCAGAAATTCCATAGATGCAATGCCGCATCTCCTCACGCCATAACCAAAGCTCATGTACAGTACAAAGGGCAGTACCGCATTCAGGGATACCATCAAACTATTCACTGCTTCTCTCCTTCAGGCTGTTTTACCATCGGACAAGGAGTCACCCTGTGCACAGCACAGGGTGACTCCCATACTCCTCACATCAGATTCCAATCAGGTAATATCCTCGTCTCCAAAGGGATCTCCGCACTCAGGGCAGAACTTCGGAGGATTGGTCGGATCCTCAGGCTGCCAGCCGCACTTGTCGCACTTGTACTGCGGCACGCCTGCAGGCTTCTTGCTGCCGCACTCCTGGCAGAACTTCCCCTGATTTACCTTGCCGCAGGACGGGCAGGTCCAGCCCTCCGGCTGCTCCGGCTTCTTCGCGCCGCACTCGGGGCAGAACTTTCCGCTCGCCTGATGTCCGCAGGACGGGCAGGTCCACTGCCCCGCTGTCCCCGCTCCGGCTGTCGCACCGGCCGCCGCGGAATGCGGCTGCATCTGAGGCGCCGCCGCCTGCGCCTGCTGCTGTTGCATCTGTTGCTGCTGTCCCATGGCGAAGAGGCCCTGTGCATTCATGCCGCCGGCATTTCCCGCCATATTCATACCCGCGAAGGCCATCATCGGCCCTGCGCTCTGATTGCTCGCCGCCGCCTGCATCGCCGCCGCCTGTGCGCCGACCAGATGTGCCGCCGCCATGTTCGGATTGCGGAAGGTCGCATTGCGCTGCAGCTCCTTGATCATCTTCTCATCTTCCTCGCTCGCCTTGATGCTGGAGACGCCGAAGGAAATGATCTCGATGCCGCGCAGATCGCGCCATTTCTCCGAAAGAATATTATTCAATGCGTCCGCGAGCTCCATGGTATGCCCCGGCACCGCCGAATAGCGTATCCCCATATCAGAGATCTTTGCGAAGGCCGGCTGCAGCGCTGTGAGCAGCTCTGTCTTCAGCTGACTGTCAATCTGATCTCTGCGATACTCCTGCGCCTGATTTCCACAGACATGCGTGTAGAACAGGATAGGGTCAGTCAGCTTATAGCTGTACTCACCGAAGCAGCGCACTGCGATATCCAGATCCAATCCGATGTTCTGATCTACCACACGGAAGGGAACCGGGTTTGCCGTCCCGTATTTATTCCCCATGATCTCCTTGGTGTTCAGATAATACACCCTCTGGTCCTTCGGCGGCTCCCCTCCGAAGGTGAAACGCTTGCCGATATTCTGGAAGCTCTGTACAACGCTCTCACTCAGGGATCCGTAAAAAATTGAGGGCTCGGAGGAACTGTCGTAGGTAAATTCACCGGGCTCCGCGCAGATCTCAGCGACCTTGCCCTGATCCACGATGATCATGCACTGTCCGTCCGCCACCGCTATAACGGAGCCATTGGAGATAATATTGTCGCTTCCCTTGGTGTTGGAGGATCTTGCTCCGCTGCGCTTATGACCCTTGGTCATCAGCACATCCATCTCCAGTGCTTCGCAGTAGAAATATTCGCGCCACTGGTCTGCCAGTACGCCTCCCGCCGCTCCGGCTATTGCCTTAATCAGTCCCATGCCTGCTCCTTTCATTGGCAAAAGCTACTTTTGTTCTACTCAAGATTTTACCAGAAATATTTCAGAAAAAACAGTGCATAATACAGAATTACACCTTCTTTTTGGGATGCATCATGCGGTGTCCCGTGTACATGCAGATCACTGCGCTGATGAACATAATGACTGCACTGTACTTGTGCCACTTCCTATAATTTTTCATGTCCTTCCTCCTTCTATTTTCTCTTCATGGGCCGAGTTCAGATGATTTCTATTGTATCGGAAGCCCCGGCTCTCCGGAAACGGAAGCTTCCTGTGCGCCGCACCGTATCTACAGAATAGAGCAGCGGCAGGCAGAGCAGCATCTCAAACAGCACCAGCCATTCATACAGTGCATCTGTCGGCAGCCAGCCGGCAGCCTCCGTAAGAAAATTATTCAAAATATGAATCGTGATCGTGATGTCCAGCCGCCGTGTTCTCTCATAGACGATCCCCAGCACAATTCCCAGAAGCGCGGTGTAAACCACCTGCACCGGCTCCATATGAAAGAGCCCGAAGAGCAGCCCCGAGACGATTGCCGGCATCATCCCCCGCCTCACCCGGTCCAGCACATTGATGATGAGCCCGCGGAACAGTATCTCCTCGACCACGGGGCCCAGCAGCACGGTGGAGAAAAGCATAAAGGGATAGTCTCCGGGCTGAACGCCGTCCCAGGCCTCACTGAAGCTGTCCAGACTCTCCTGCCAGAAGGCATTCGGAAGCAGCACATGCTCCAGCAGAACAAACCAGAGATTTGAGATTCCCAGTGCACCCAGCGCATACAGCAGGCAGAGTCCAAAGTGACGCAGAGTGAAGTCCCTTGCGGAGAGCCCGGGCGCTCCTGTACGCCCACGCAAGAAATAGCAGTAGCCCCAGCCGTAGAGAAAAAAGAGCGGCAGCGTGAGCAGGCTGTCCAGAAGGAAGGGAAGTCTATCCATCCACTCCAGCTGCTCCTCATAGAACAGCTCCCCCAGCAGAACCATTATCGTGTCCTGTATCAACGAATAGCTCGCGGTAAGCAGCAGTGCCAGCAGAAGAAGACGCACAGCCCTCCCTGCTCCCTGCCGCCCCTTTCGCTGCTCCGGGAGCCGCAGCTCCTGTCCCATATTGCTCATCCCCATCCCATCATCCTTTCATGCCTCATGCCCTTTTTAAGAACAGATATTCCCGCTCATCGGAGCCCGCCTCATCAAAACAAAAGCCCAGCCCCGTAAACTTCTTTGCCTCCTCCACGGACTCCGCTTCCCGCTCTGCGAGAAAACGAACCATCTCCCCCCGTGCCATCTTCGCAAGCGTCGCCTTCTGAATCCTCCTTCCGGCCTTCTCCTCAGCAAAAATACAGCTGACAAAACGGACATCCTCCTCGGGAATCCAGGGCTCTACCACCCGCGAATACTCCTTTGACGCGAGATTCAGCACCTCTCGCTCTCCGTCCGCAAGCAGCGCACGACAGAGTGCAGCTCCCCAGTACGCGTAGAGATCCTTTGCGCCGCCGACAGAAAGCTTCGCCTGCATCTCAAGGCGATAGGGGACTATGCCGTCAAAGGGCCTGAGTACCCCATAAAAGCCGGACAGAATGTGCAGCGTGCGCTGCAGGTATTCCAGCGCCTTCCCACTCATAACCTTCGGCGCCATGTACTGATACTGCAGCCCCTCATAGCAGAGAATCGCAGGGCTTAAGTTCCGGTCAAGCTCCATCTCCTGAATACGCTCGAAGTTCAGCTCCGCAAGCTTTTCATTGCAGCCCCAGAGCTGCCGGAGCTCCTCAAAGCTCTTCTCCCTGAGGCACTGTCTTATCTCCTCCGTGCGCCCTAAAAAGCACGGCTCAGTCCTCCAGGGAAGTGCATCCTCCCGGTTCATCTTCTTTGCAGGTGAAATGATTATCCTCATCTGAAGCTCCCAGATTCTTGCATTTTACAGTGTTTCCAGCATCTGCTGCGGATTCTCCGCCGCCTTCACCTTGCCAAAGGCCTTCTCAATCACGCCGCTCTCATCTATGAGGTAGCTTGTCCGAACAACTCCCATGCTGACCTTCCCGTAATTCTTCTTCTCCTTCCAGACATCGTAGGCCTGAATGCACTGAAGCTCCGGATCCGAGAGCAGCGTAAAGGGAAGACCGTACTTCTCCTCAAATTTCTTGTGCGACTGCACACTGTCCTTGCTGACCCCCAGCACCACAGCTCCCTTCTCCGTAAACTGCGGATAGAGCTCCCCGAAGCTGCAGGCCTGCTTCGTGCAGCCGGGTGTGTTGTCCCGCGGATAGAAGTAGAGCACAACCTTTCTGCCCAGGTAGTCCCTCAGACTGTGCAGCTCTCCGTTCTGATCCGGCAGCGTAAACTCCGGCGCCTTTGTTCCGATTTCCAGCATGGTGATGTCTCCTTCCGGCTTCCGCCTCTGTATAATAGTCTGCATGACCCTCGCTTCAATCCCCCCGGCTCACAGCGACGCCCGGAAGATATCCGCAATATCCCTCTGTCTCAGCGGAGCCCAGGCATACTCCAGCCCCTCATTCTCTGCCACATGCCGCGCCATCTCATCGATTCGTCCCTCGTCAATACCCAGTTCCTTAAGATGCATCGGAATACCGATGGACGCAAAGAAATCATAGGTCGCCTGTATGGCGCGCTCCGCAATCTCAAACTTCCCGAGTCCCGGATCAATCCCAAAGACATTTACGCCGTATTTCACAAAGCGCTCCACTGTCTTCTCACTCAAAATATGCTTCATCCAGCGCGGCGTGATAATGGCAAGGCCCTCACCGTGGGTGATGTCGTAATAAGCCGAGAGCGCGTGCTCCATTCCGTGACATGGCCATCCGGAGTAGCTGCTGCCCAGCGACAGTATGCCGTTGCAGCCGTAGGTGCAGTCAAGCATCAGCTCCGCGCGCGCATTGTAGTCCTCCGGATTCTCGAGCGCCTTTCGCACATTAACCATGAGGCTCTTCAGCGTCGCCTCCATAAAGCCGTCGTTCAGAAGCGTGCTCTCTCCGGTGAAGTACTGCTCCATCACATGATTCATCGCATCTGCGGTTCCGGCCGCCGTCTGCCGCCTCGACACTGTGAAGGTATAGACCGGATCCAGAATGGAGACCGCCGGAAAAAGAAGCGCATCCATATATCCTATCTTGTCGTTGGTCTCCGTGCGGGAGATCACGCCTCCGCAGTCGTACTCGCTGCCGGTCGCCGCCAGCGTGATGATATCGACAATCGGAAGTGCCGCCTTCGCCTTCACCTTTCCGCTGATTAGATCCCACGGCTCTCCATCATAGCATGCGCCTGCCGCAATGGCCTTTGAGCAGTCCAGCACGCTCCCCCCGCCGACCGCAAGGATCACCTCGATCTGCTTCTCCTTACAAAGGCGCACACCGTCCAGCACGCTCGGATCGTACTTCGGATTCGGCTGGATGCCGGAGAGCTCCGTGATCTCATAGTCCGGAAGCAGCTCCTTCACCTTCGCATAAAGTCCTGTTCTCTTGATGCTTCCGCCGCCATAGCTCAGCAGCACGCGTTTTCCGAAGCGCTCCATCACAGCGGGCAGCTTTTTGATCGCATCTCTTCCAAACATAAGTCTGGTCGGTGTCTGATACTCAAAATTTACCATCGTAAGCTCCTCTCTCACTCCGCCTGGCATCCAATATCTTAATTTTTATTTTAGCACAACTCTCCGCATTCAAAAGAGAAAGTTTTGTGTCCGCGCTCCCTTCGTCAGACTGAAAGAAAAGAAGGTCAGGTACAAGCGTCCCTGACCCTCCCCCGCTTCAGCAGCCCAAACCGTCGACTCTGCATACCGCCGCTCGCACGGAATAATGCCACCAATTTCCTGTTCATCACAACTGCCGCCTCCATCAATTTTCAATCTATTACAGCGACGCAGGAGAGCCTGAGCTCTCCTGCGCTGTGTACTGCAATTCACTGTATCGCTTTTCTGTGTATCTCAGTTCCTGCCGCGAGGCCGAACTCTGCTCACTGCTCCTTCCGCTTTCCACCAAGGAGCGCCCATGCGCCCGCCATCAGGGCAAGTACTGCAAGCAGCTCTCCGAGAGGTGCGGCTCTCTCTCCGGTCTTCGGCAGTCTGCCGCTGCGCCCAGTAGTGGGTGCTGCCGGAGCTGCGGGCTCAGGAGTTACCGGAATCGGATTCAGTCCCGGACCTGCCGGAACAGTGCTACCGCCATTATGACGATGTCCGCCGCTGCTTGAGCTACCGCCACCCGAGCTGCTGCCGCCTGAGTTGTTCGGCTTATCCGGGGTCTTCGGATCATCCGGCTTATCCGGGGTATCTGTCTTCGTTCCGGTA
The DNA here is from genome assembly GCF_030812885.1 of Moryella indoligenes. Taxonomy (NCBI): domain Bacteria; kingdom Bacillati; phylum Bacillota; class Clostridia; order Lachnospirales; family Lachnospiraceae; genus Moryella; species Moryella indoligenes. The sequence continues at coordinate 43,233 of NZ_JAUSTO010000007.1, read as the reverse complement.
TTGGTGATCTCAAAGCTCAGTCCCTTCTTCGTCTCAATCGGATCGGAGACCTTGCTCTCATAGCCCGCCGGAACCTTGATCTCCTCGACAGTCCAGACAACCTGATCCTCAATACCAAAGATCTTCTTAAAGAAGTCCTCGATGCCCTCAACAATATCGTTCACGATATCGCCGTCCAGCAGCTTGCCGTTCTCATCCACCAGTGCATCGCTCGGGGTAAGCCCCTTGAGATGCTGTGCGTTTGCCTTCGAGGCCGCATTGGACTTCGTGCCGACGATCAATGCCTCCGCCTGCTTCCGCGCGTCAGATTTCGATGCGTCGGACATGGTGGCAAAGAGCTTGTTGCCTGTGATGACCTTGTACCAGCCGTCCTGCTTTGTGAGCTCGTACTCATGCACAAGCTCCTCGACGACCTCGCCGTCCGCGGAGCCTCTGTGCGGCACAAGCTTCACCTTTACGGAAGCCGGGCGCTTCTTCTCGTCGTCCTTCTGCCAGCTCTTCTTGATGATGATGCTCTGCTCTGCGTCCTCTCTGTAGTTCACGATCAGCGCAGTGACAGCACCATTTCCGGTGATGCTTCCCGTCGTGCCGAGACCCGCATAGTCCTCGACATAGCCACGCGGCATATTGGTATTGGAGGTGAGCTCCTCCACATAGTAGCCCGTGCCATCCGGGATTCCGGCAATGCTGATGATATCATTCGCCGGAATGCTGAGGTCTGTGTAATATCTATAGTAGTTCTCGCCGTTCTGCTTCGGGTTGTTTCCTGCATTTGTCCACGGAAGTGTATTAAACTGTGAAGCAATCAGCGGCTCCCGCCCCGCTTCCCCTGCCGGAAGCGCATCAAGCCACACGCGCACCGGGAACTTATCTGTATTATTCTGCTCCTCGCCGTCCTTTCCGACGACGACCTTCTTGATGTTCAGGATGCCTGTGGTGTCACGAACCGCTACTGTCAGCCATATCCACTGCTTCTCATCGTCAGACTTATCTCTGAGAATCCAGTCGGTTCCGTCTTCCTTGAGAAGCTCAGAATTGATGCCGTCTGCCTGCACGCCGCGCCAGCTGAAGCGGAAGGGAATCACGTTGTTGCCAAACTTCGCAGTGGAGGACATGGAACCGTCCAGTGTGGCCTTCACTGTCAGCTGTCTAGCCGCCTCCGGAGCCTCCGCGACCTTCACGCCCCTGATGTTGAGAGTGAGAATATCTGCAGTCGCTTCCTTGATGCGACGAGCGAGCTCCGCGTAGGTCTTGATGCCCTTCGCGTCCTTCAGCTTCATGTCGATATGAAGCTTATTATTTTTAACGGTCGGTGCGCCGTCAATCTCAAAGCTCTCCTCGCTGCCGCTGCCTGTCTTCAGCTCATAGGCCGCGCTGTCTGTCGGGAAGATGAGGCCCGGATCGATTTTTACATCGACGTGAAAGCTGCTCTCCGTATCAGAGAGGCTGATCTCCTGCTGAACGTCCGGGGACAGTTTGTGATACTGTTCTTCAATCTCCCCCATCTGCTTCTTGATGCTGCTCACATCCACAATCGCCTGATAATTCAGAAGGTCGCCGCGGTTCACGGGGTAAACAGCCTTGTGCTCCGTATCAAACTCTGTATCGCTGTCTCGCTGCACAAGGATATCTGTCGGCAGGTACTGCGTAGGAGCCTCCTGAACCTTCAGGGTCTCAACGGTCAGCTGAATGGTTCCGTATGGATTGTTATCCTTCAGTTTAAAATCGGTTCCGTCCTTAGAGTTGCCACCCTCGTCAGGAATCGTTGTATCCTGCTTAGCAACCCAGTCAAAGTTGAATGGCTGCGCATTTGATGGGTCATCCCCTTTGTACGCATTTGCCTTCATAGAGCCTTTCACTGTTCCGACGGTCTTCAGCAGTTGGTTCTCCAGAACATCTTCAGCGACCTCCACTCCCTCAACGGTGAGTGTCAGAATCTTCTCCGTATTCTCCTGAATCGCCTTGGAGAGCGCCGCATAGCTTGTCTTTGCATCGCCATCAACCAGTTCTATCGTGAGTGTGACTATACCTGTTTCTGGTTTTACCTCTACGGTGTTGAGCTTAAAAGCAGAGCTTCCTGCAAAAGAATATTTCTTATCGTCTTTGGGGAATTCAAGCCCCTCGTCGTACTGAATCGTAACTGTGAACTTACTCTCGGTATCTTTCAGCTTGATGGAATTCAGGAAGGCAGTCAGCTCCTCGCCCTTCTTGCCCTTGGCCTTGAGCTCCTCAACTTTCTTCATCTGCTCCTGAATGCCGCTGACATCGAGGGTCGCCTTGTAGGTCAGCTTATCTCCTGCCTTCACCGGGAAGAACGCGTCATGCTCTGTATCGAAATCCTCGCTGCCATACTTTGCCACAAGGATATCGCCAAAAATCTCTGCATTTGGCGCTCCGTCCACCAGAAGGGTGAGAGAAATCTGATCCAGATTGTTTGGATTCTCAGCGTCCGCTCCGCCCGCTTTCTGCTTTGCGCTGGCCCAGGTGATCTCAGGATAAAAACTGTTTCCACTTAGGGTAGCAAGGGAACTCATGGATCCCTTCACTTCTCCAGTGAGCTTCAATGTCCCCTGTGCATCGTTTGCCACTGCGACTCCGCTCACATCAAGTTTCAGCTGCGGAAGAGTGTTATCATGAATTGCCTCATAGAGATCCGCATAAGTTGTGATCTTATCTCCCTCAAACTTCATGGTAAGGGTGACTTGAGTATCCGTGACCACCGGATTCTCCAGAACAAATTTCGCAGTATCTGCGCCATCTTTCTGGCTGGTCAGCTTATAGGCAGTTACTTCCTTCGGGAAGGCAAGTCCCTCCGGCACCGCAAATGTCGTAACAAAACTACTCTCTGTATCTTTCAGTAGCATGGTTTTTCTGGCTTCCACCAACTCTTCCGCTGTCAAACCAGCTAATTTATCTTTTTCAATGTCCTCCATCTGCTTCTGCACAGGTGAGACATCCAGAAGCGCCTGAATATCCAGCTTTTGACCCGGCCTTACAGGAAACGCCTCATCGCTCTCCGTGTTATAATCCTCTTCTCCGCTCTTCCTTACCAAAAGATCACCCTCGAGAGGATCTCCATTAAGAGGAATTCTATTGGGCTTAACTGCATTCAGCAGCTCCCGCTGAACAGAGGAGGGAGCGAATGCCACAGAAGTTCGTACCCACCTTCCAAACCTAAAAGATTTGTCCGTGCCGCTGATGCTTGCTTTATACTCCGAAACTTTTGTCCCCGCCGGAACAGTCCCTGAATACTTGACTATGAAACCAATATCCCCTTTTCCATGCGTCTTGTCAGCCTTATAGTATTGACTGAGTGTGTTCAGATCTAACACGGAAGCGTCCGAACCGCCCGCAAAGTTAATATAGCCGATTGCAGTATTATCTGTTATAGTGGAAGCTTTGATGTAAGCGTCTTCTTTCCCTAGTTCCGACGCCACTAAAATCTTAGAATCCTTTATAGGGGTGATGCTGTCTACTTTTAAACCCGAAGGCAATTTAAACTCAAGGGGCACAGAATCTGCTGCCTTTCGAGTAACGAAAGCTCCTCCCGCCCCGAAACCTACCGCTGCGTCTACTGTACCTATAACACTACTGAGCATATCTGTAACAGAAACTTTAACTTCTATTGTTCCTTTTATCTCAGTATCAAAAACTGTAATCCCATTTGAATCTGCATTTATATCTATTGCTTTTGCTTTTGTCGCAGTATCTAGATTAACAGTTGCTTTGTCGCCAGCCGCCCATGCCGTCAGTCCGTTCACCGGCACCGCCGTCAGGAGCATCATCAGCGACATGATGAATGCCATTAATTTTCGTTTCACTCTATCACCTCCTATAACAGGAATTATTTATATATAGTTGATCTAATCATACTCTAAACATATGTTACTTGCAATCCTTCATCCCGCTTTTCTTAAGATTTTCAAAATATTTTCGCCGATCCGCAGACACCCACAGATGCAGAGAGAGCCGGGGTTCCGTCCGGCTCTCTCTGCTTCTGTAACATTTACTTCATCTGTTTTGCAACTTCCTCAGCGAAGTTCTCAGACTTGTGCTCGAGGCCCTCTCCGGTCTCGTAGCGGACAAAGCCCCTGACTGTGATCTTCGCATTGTTCGCCTTTGCGACAGAGGCAGCGTACTGTGCAACGGTCTGCTTGCTGTCCTCCGCCTTCACATAGGCCTGATCCAGAAGGCAGATCTCCTTCAGCTCCTTCGCAAGGCGGCCCTGAACTGCGCCCTGAATCACCTTCTCCGGCTTTCCGGCCATCTTCGGATCGTTTGCAATCTGGGAGGCGAGGATCTCTCTCTCCTTCTCGAGATAAGCCTGATCCACCTCAGCGTCACTGGTGTAGAGCGGCTTCAGCGCTGCCACCTGCATCGCGATGTTCTTTGCCATCTCATGAACCGCATCGTTCACAACATCGGACTCAATGTCCACAAGAACGCCGATCTTCCCGCCGGCATGGATATAGGACTCAATGAAGCCATTCTCCTCGTGCATCTGCCGGAAGCGGCGGATGTTCATGTTCTCTCCGATGATGGAGATCATGCTGGAGAGCTGCTCCTTCACGGTGAGGGCGGTATCGCCCGCCCAGGGCTCTGCAAAGAAAGCCTCGAGATCTGCCGCGCCGGTGGTGAGTGCCTGCTTTGCGACCTCTGCGACATAGCCGCGGAACTTCTCGTTCTTTGCGACAAAATCGGTCTCTGCATTGACCTCAACGACAACCGCGTCGTGTCCGCACTCGGAGACAAGCGCCTCTACCATGCCCTCAGCCGCGATTCTTCCGGCCTTCTTCTGTGCGCCGGCCAGTCCCTTCTCGCGAAGGAAGTCGATCGCCTTCTCCATATCTCCCTCGGTCGCCGCAAGAGCCTTCTTGCAGTCCATCATTCCGGCGCCGGTTGCCTCTCTGAGTTCCTTTACCATTGCTGCTGTTACTGCCATTTTGTTTTCTCCTTATCGCTTGCTTAACTGTAAGATGCGGGCGGAACTTCTTCCTCCCGCACCTGTAGTATCCACAGTGATTTATATTTTTTCAGGCTCTTACTGCGCATTTGCCTGAAGAGCCTCAGCCAGTGCCTCAGCCGGCGTATCGCCGCCCTCGTTCACCACCTGTGCCTGCTCCTCATTGCCCTGATTGGCCTCGATAACCGCATCCGCCATCTTGGAGACGATGAGTCTCACAGCGCGGATCGCGTCGTCGTTGCCCGGGATCACGTAGCTCAGCTCCTCCGGATCGCAGTTGGTATCCGCGATGCCGATGAGCGGGATGTGCAGTGCGTGTGCCTCCGCAACGCAGATGCGCTCCTTCTTCGGGTCGATGATGACAATCGCATCCGGGATCTTCTTCATGGTCTTGATGCCGCCGATATTCTTCTCGAGCTTCTCCCACTCCTTCTTGAGTGCGGTGACTTCCTTCTTCGGCAGAACATCGAAGGTCCCGTCCTGGCTCATCTCCTCGATCTGATACAGTCTCTTGATTCTGGACTGAATGGTCTTGAAGTTGGTGAGCATGCCGCCGAGCCAGCGCTCGTTGACATAGTACATACCGCAGCGCTGCGCCTCTTCCTTGATCGCATCCTGCGCCTGCTTCTTGGTGCCGACAAAGAGGATGGAGCCGCCGTTTGCGGCGATGTCCACAACTGCCTTGTAGGCATCGTCCACCATGCCCACGGTCTTCTGCAGATCAATGATGTGAATGCCGTTGCGCTCTGTGTAGATGTACGGCGCCATCTTGGGGTTCCAGCGTCTGGTCTGATGACCGAAGTGAACTCCCGCCTCGAGTAACTGCTTCATAGATACAACACCCATTTTACTATACCTCCTGAGGTTTTTTCATCCGTCCGTTTCCTCTCACGGCACGACTGCCGGGTAAGCAGCACCTGCGCCTCGATCCGCGAACGTGTCTTTTGGCTCTTCGGAGCCTGCAACTTTGTAAATATATCATAAAATCATCACGGCAACAAGCCTGAAAGCCGAAAGTTTCCGGCTCTTTTTTGGCATGATCCGCATCAGCAGAGAGCTGCCGGCGAAAACACCGATGCTCAGAGCTGCGCGCTCTGCTTTGTCCTGCCGCCCTTTGCGCTGACTTTATTGATCTCATCAAACACTGCGTCGTTCAGTACCTTGATGTAGGTGCCTCGCATGCCGCTGGAACGGCTCTCGATGACGCCCGCGCTCTCAAACTTCCTCAGCGCATTGACAATGACAGAGCGGGTGATGCCGACGCGGTCTGCGATCTTGCTCGCCACAAGTATGCCCTCGTTCCCCTTCAGCTCGCTGAAGATATGCGTGACTGCCTCCATCTCGGAGAAGCTCAGCGTGGAGATGGCGCCGCGGACAATCTGTATCTTCCGGTTCTCCTCCGCATACTCCTCATTTACGCTCTGACGCATCGCCATGCCGATGACGGTTGCGGCGTACTCGCTGATGATGATGTCGTCGATGTCAAAGCCGCCGCCGATGCGGTAGGCAAAGAGCGTGCCGAGACGCTCGCCCGCGATGAAGACGGGTGACACGATCGCCTGATGCGTCTGCACTGCGTCCATATCAAAGCCCAAAGTCTCGAGATTTACATTCTCCTTGGTCGAGAGTATGGAGAGAAGACGCTCATTCAAAAGCGGATCCACAAACTCTCCGAGAGTCTCGGGCATCAGTGTGCCGAGCTCATCCTTCTTCTCATGCTTGCCCTCTCCGAGTATCTTGCCCTTCTTGCTGATCACAAGTGCGCTGCCCTCGAGGATCTCGCTCAGGATCTCACAGATATCGCTGAAGATCACCTTGCTCGAATTGCTGTTCTGAAGCAGTTGATTGATTTTTCTTGTCTTATCAAGTAATTGTACGCTCATTTTCTCCTCCGCTGCGATGTCTTACCCCGGTTGTGCCGATACAGAGCAGAACTGACGAAAAACAAAGCTGAATTCTCTTACTTTCAGTGTCGCTTTCAGATTTTAACACGATTTGTCGGAGGCTACAAGTGGTATTCCCGCCTCTTCCGGGATTTATTCCTCAGACGCGGCATTTTCACTGTGCCCGCAGGCAGTGTTTGAGCAGAGATGCCTGCTGCCCCGCAGCACCATGTAGCTTCCGCAGACCGGGCAGGGCTTTGCCACCGGGCGCGCCCAGCTCATGAAATCACAGTCCGGACTGTTCTCACAGCCGTAGTAAATGCGCCCCTTCTTGCTGCGCTTTAAGACCAGCTCTCCGCCGCACTTCGGGCACTTCACGCCGATCTTCTCAAAATAGGGCTTGGTGTTTCTGCAATCCGGAAAGCCCGGGCAGGCGAGGAACTTGCCGTGCGGGCCGTACTTTATGACCATGCGCCGGCCGCAGAGCTCACAGAGCTCATCGCTCTCCTCATCCGCGATTTTGACGCTCTCCAGGGTCTTCTCCGCCCTCTGCACCGCCTCATCCAGATCGGGGTAGAAATTCTCCACCACGGTCTTCCAGGCAGTTTTCCCCTCACCGACGGAATCCAGAAGCTGCTCGAGATTCGCTGTGAAGCTCGGGTCAACGACCGCCGGGAAGGAATCCACCATCATCCGGTTTACGACCTGTCCCAGCTCGGTCACATAGAGATTTTTCTGTTCCTTGGTGACATAGCGACGCGCCAATATGGTGGTGATCGTCGGCGCATAGGTGCTCGGTCTGCCGATGCCCTGCTCCTCCATCGCCTTTACAAGGCTGGCCTCGGTATAGTGCGCCGGGGGCTGGGTGAAGTGCTGCTCCTTCTGAAAGGCGATTTTCTTCAGCTTCTGGCCCTCTAAAAGCTTTGAGAGTGCCGCGTTCGCACTGTTCTTCTCCTCATCGCCATCTGTGTACACGTCCATAAAGCCCGGGAACTTCAGAGAGGATCCGGAGAGCTGGAAGCTGTGTCCGGCGCAGCCGGTCTTTACGGAAATGGTGGCATAGACCGCCGGCTTCATGCGGCTCGCCGTGAAGCGCTTCCAGATGAGCTGATAGAGACGGAACTGGTCGCGCGAAAGAGAGGGCTTCACCTCCGCCGGAGAAAGCTGCATATTGACAGGGCGTATCGCCTCATGTGCGTCCTGTATCTTCTGCTGTCCCTTTGCACTTCGCTGCTGCTCTGCGACATAGTTCTCTCCGAAATGCTCTGCGATATACTGCCTCGCCGCGCTGTCCGCCTCCTCCGCGACGCGGGTGCTGTCGGTTCGAAGATAGGTGATGAGGGCGATGGTTCCGCGCCCCTTGATCTCGACTCCCTCGTAGAGCTGCTGCGCAATGCGCATGGTCTTCTGTGTGGAGAAATTCAGTGTCTTGCTGGCCTCCTGCTGCAGTGTGGAGGTCGTAAAGGGAAGCGGCGCTCTGCGGATGCGCTCGCTGCGACGGATCTCCTGCACAGTAAACTCCTGTCTGCCGCAGTCAGCGATGACTGCGAGACAGTCCGCCTCTGTCTTTAATTCCGCCTTCACACCGTCTTTTCCATAGTATTTCGCTGTGAGCGGCTTCTTCATCCCCTCCGGCAGGAGCTCTGCCTCCAGCGACCAGTACTCCTGCGGGATGAAGGCCTCAATCTCTGCCTCTCTGTCGCAGATCATGCGGAGCGCGACAGACTGCACACGTCCGGCGGAGAGGCCGCGCTTTACCTTGGCCCAGAGGAGAGGGCTGATGCGATAGCCCACCATTCGATCCAGTATACGGCGGGTCTGCTGCGCGTCCACGAGATCCATATCGAGCTCCCGGGGATGCTTCAGGGACTCGCGCACTGCGTTCTTTGTGATCTCATTGAAGGTGATGCGGCATACCTTTTTATCGGTCTCGTCCAGCTTCAGGGCCTTCATGAGATGCCAGCTGATCGCCTCGCCCTCGCGGTCCGGGTCCGTCGCGAGATAGATCTTATCCGCCTTTTTTACTTCTTTTCTGAGCTTGGCAAGCACATCTCCCTTGCCCCGGATCGTGATATACTTCGGCTCATAGCCGTGCTCCACATCGATCCCCAGCTGTGATTTCGGCAGATCGCGGACATGACCATTACTCGCGTCCACGATATAATTGCTGCCCAGAAACTTTTTGATGGTCTTCACCTTTGCGGGAGACTCAACGATAACAAGATTTGAAGCCATAAAACTACATACTCCATTTCTACTATTTATTTGATAATTGCACGAATCCACTGCGGGGCTCTTCGCGCAAAGACAGTTCGAGGAGACTTATACAACATTTCTGCATACTTTGCAAGTGCCAGCCTGTATTCGCAGTCCTGCGACAGTGTGGTATAATCACTTCATACATATACCCGCGGGGCATCAGCATTACCCGCTTTAAGAAAGGAAGCTATATGGCACTGGATGGAATTTCCATCGCAGCTCTCGTAAAGGAGCTGAAGGAAAGCATTGAGGGCGGACACATCTCAAAGATTGCGATGCCTGAAAAAAATGAGCTTTTTCTCACAGTTAAAAACCACGCGAAGGCCTGGCGTCTGCTCATCTCCTCCGACGCCGCGCTGCCGCTGATCTATCTCACAGAGAACAACAAGCCTTCTCCGCTCATCGCCCCCGGCTTCTGTATGCTTCTGAGAAAGCACATCGGCTCCGGACGCATCACGGAGGTGAGCCAGGCCGGGCTGGAGCGCATCCTCTGCTTTAAGACAGAGCAGCTGAATGAGCTAGGAGATCTCACGGAGAAGCGGCTCTATGTGGAGCTCATGGGGAAATACTCAAATATCATTTTTACGGACGCGGACGATGTCATCATAGACAGCATGAAGCATGTTCCCGCATCGCTCAGCTCTCTCCGCGAGGTTCTTCCGGGACGCAGCTACTACCTTCCGGAGCAGCTAAAGAAGCTGGATCCGCTCGACATGACGGAGGAACAATTCTGCGGGGCGCTGCGAGCTGCGGGAGGGCAGTCTCTGGATCGCGCCATCTGCGCGACGCTCTCCGGCATCTCCCCTCTCTTCTCAGGGGAGTTTCTGCATGAGGCGGATCTGGAGCCCCGGATGACCGCCGAGACACTTTCCGGGGCGCAGCGAAGCCAGCTGTTCCGTATCATCTCCTTATATATGGAAGAGATCCGCGCGGGGCGCTTCTCCCCTGTCATGTATCTGAGGGATGGCTCGCCGGAGGAATATGCCGCGCTGCCGCTCTCGGCCTTCCACGCGGAGGGCTACACAGAAAAACAGTACAGCTCCATGAGTCAGCTGCTCTTTGATTACTACTCACTCCGGAACAGCGTCAACCGGATACGCCAGAAAAGTGCAGATCTCCGAAAGCTTGTGCAGAACCATCTGGAACGCAGCTCGCGGAAATATATTCTTCAGGAGAAGCAGCTCCGTGACAGTGAAAAGAAGGAAAAATTCCGGGTCTGGGGCGATCTTCTGAACACCTACGGCTATACGCTGCAGGGGGGAGAGAGGGAGCTTGTGTGCGAGAACTACTATGATGAAAACCGGGAGATACGCATCCCGCTGGATGCGCAGCTCAGTGCCGCACAGAACGCAAAGAAGTACTATGAGCGCTACGCAAAGCTGAAGCGCACGGAAGAGGCCGTCAGCGAGGAGATCGAGAAGACCCGCCGGGAGACAGAGCATCTCTCCAGCATACTCACGGCGCTGGATCTCGCCACTGAGGAGAGTGATTTAAATCAGATCAAGGCGGAGCTGACGGAGTACAAATACCTGCGGCGGCATCTCGCGGGGCGAAAAAAAGAGAAGCTCATCTCCAGTCCGCTGCACTTTGTGTCCAGCGACGGCTTCGATATTTATGTCGGAAAAAATAATTACCAGAATGAGGAGATCACCTTCCGGCTCGCATCCGGCAGCGACTGGTGGTTTCACGCAAAGGGCATTCCCGGCTCCCATGTGGTGGTGAAGTGCGGGAATCAGGAGCTTCCGGACCGGACATTTGAGGAGGCTGCGGGACTCGCCGCCTACTACTCCAAGGGGCGCGCCGGAGAAAAGGTCGAGGTGGATTATATTCAGCGGCGCTTTGTAAAGAAGGTGAACGGAGGGCCTCCAGGCTTCGTGATCTACCACACAAACTGGTCCATGATGGCAAAACCCACTGCAAGTACAGGAAAGGCTTGAGCCGCTTCGCGGCTTGCTGAAACGCACTCATGACGCTCAGACAGTGCTTATTCGCAGCCGCTTCGCGGCTTGCTGAAACGCACTCATGACGCTCAGACAGTGCTTATTCGCAGCCGCTTCGCGGCTTGCTGAAACGCACTCATGTCGCTCAGACAGTGCTTATTCGCAGCCGCTTCGCGGCTTGCTGAAACGCACTCATGTCGCTCAGACAGTGCTTATTCGCAGCCGCTTCGCGGCTTGCTCATACCGTGCTCACGCACTATATAAACCGGGAGCCGCATGGGGATTTCTGCAAGCAGAATCCTCCATGCGGCTCCCGGTTTATGCACTGTCTTCGCTAAACGCTTACATCATTCCTCCCATGCCGGGGGCGCCTGCCGGCATAGCCGGTGCGGGCTCCTTGATGGTAGCAACTGCGGTTTCTGTGGTGAGCAGGGTGCTTGCGACGCTGGTCGCGTTCTCAAGCGCTGTTCTGGTGACCTTTGCGGGATCCAGAATGCCCTCTTCCACCATATCGACGTACTCCTCGCGATAAGCGTCAAAGCCTGTGCCCTTCTTTGCCTCTCTGACCTTATTTACGATCACTGCGCCCTCAAGGCCTGCATTTTCCGCGATGTAGTAGAGCGGGGACTCCAGCGCCTTCATGACAATCTTTGCGCCGGTCTTCTCATCGCCCTCAAGGCTCTCCACAAGCTTCTCAATCTCCTTTGCAGCATTGATATAAGCTGTACCGCCGCCTGCGACGATGCCTTCCTCAACTGCCGCTCTGGTTGCGTTCAGCGCGTCCTCCATTCTGAGCTTTGCTTCCTTCATCTCTGTCTCGGTAGCCGCGCCGACACGAATCACTGCGACACCGCCGGAGAGCTTCGCAAGACGCTCCTGCAGCTTCTCCTTGTCAAAATCAGAGGTGGTCTCCGCGAGCTGCGCCTTGATCTGTGCAGTGCGCGCATCAATATCTGCCTTCTGGCCCATGCCGTCCACGATCACGGTATTTTCCTTCGTGACCTTCACAGACTTCGCACGACCGAGCTGAGCCATTCTGGCATCCTTCAGCTCAAGGCCCAGCTGCTCGCTGATCACGGTACCGCCGGTCAGAATTGCGATATCCTGAAGCATTTCCTTTCTTCTGTCTCCGTAACCCGGAGCCTTGACTGCGACAACATTGAAGGTTCCGCGCAGCTTGTTCACAATCAGTGTGGTGAGAGCCTCACCCTCGACGTCCTCCGCGATGATGAGGAGCTTTGCACCGCTCTTCACGACCTCCTCAAGCAGCGGGAGCACCTCCTGAATATTGCCGATCTTCTTGTCCGTGATGAGAATGTAGGGATCGTCAAGTGTCGCCTCCATCTTCTCCATATCGGTCGCCATGTAAGCGGAAATATAGCCTCTGTCGAACTGCATACCCTCAACGAGATCCAGCTCGGTCTTCATGGTCTTGGACTCCTCAATGGTGATCACGCCGTTGTTTGTGACCTTCTCCATCGCGTCTGCAACCATCTCTCCAACCTCGTCACTGGAGGCTGAAATTGCGGCGACTCTTGCGATCTGCTTCTTGCCCTCAATCGGCTGAGACATCGCCTTGATGGTCTCTACCGCCTTGTCGCAGGCCTTCTTCATACCCTTTCTCAGAATGATCGGGTTGGAGCCGGCAGCGATATTCTTCACGCCCTCATTGATCATCGCCTGTGCAAGCACAGTCGCAGTGGTGGTTCCATCACCCGCTACATCGTTGGTCTTGGTTGCGACCTCCTTCACGAGCTGCGCACCCATGTTTGCAAAAGCATCCTCCAGCTCAATCTCCTTTGCGATGGTCACGCCGTCGTTCGTGATGAGCGGAGAACCATAAGCCTTATCCAGGACAACATTTCTGCCCTTCGGTCCGATTGTCACTCTGACAGTATCTGCCAGCTCATTTACACCCTTTACCAGCGCCTCTCTTGCCTCTACGCCGTACTTAATTTCCTTAGCCATGGTATTCTCCTTTTATTCAGATATTCTGACTGCGGCTACCGGCAGCCTCCCGCCGATTTTTTTAACGCGGCTGATGCCGGCACACAGCGTTGTTTTTGTCTGTTCTGTTTACTGCATAATCGCGAGTATATCGCTCTGCTTAATTACGATGTACTTCTCGCCGTCCAGCTCCACATCGGAACCGGCATACTTGGAATACAGAACCTTGTCGCCTTCCTTCACCTGCATCTTGACTTCCTTGCCATCCACAACACCGCCCGGTCCCACAGCGACGATCTCGCCCTGACCCGGCTTCTCCTTATCACCCTGACCCGGAAGCACGATTCCGGAAGCAGTGGTCTCTTCTTCCACCATCTTTTTCAGAACAACGCGATCAAATAAAGGTACAAGCTTCATATTTTATAGCCTCCTTATGCAGTTTTTCGACCGGCCCGGGCCGTTTTTCTTCCTGACCCTCTCGCTCCGGTTGTCTTTTTCTTTCAACAAATGCAGTTATAACATGGTTTATTAGCAGTGTCAAGTGCTGAGTGCTAATTCACCTATAATTTTAATTCCCCGAAGAAACTCTGCTCTTCTGCTCTCCATAAAAAAACTCTCACATGAACCAATCACAAGGTCCATTGGAAGCTTTATGGCACAGAAAGCGAACGTAAAGATCCATGATGGAAAACTGGAAATCATAGAAGAAGGAAGATGGGAGAAATTTGTTTCCCAGGTCGATCAAATAACCTTCTCCGCGAAAACAGCTCTGAAAAACGGCCAGAAAGTCTATTATATTACCGAGCGTGCGGTATTCCGACTGACCAGCCAGGGCCTTGAACTCACGGAAATTGCTCCCGGTATACATTCATTAACCAACGCTTTCCAGAGTGCATAGCTCTGGAAGGCGTTATTGTCTTTCATATCGCACTCTCCCGACTGGACCTGCAAATCTACACCCACAAACGCATAAAAATATGTTATTATAATTTTACAATTCTGTAATAATAACCGGATGAACCCACGCATACATCCACGGGAGACAACATGAAAAAACACTTATACACAGCGGCGCTGGCCCTCTGTCTCAGTACGGCTCTGACACTCAGCGCACTCGCAGCAGGCCACTGCACCCAGAAGAGCTATGAGAGCTATAAAGCGGAAAATGTCGGCAGCGGGCTCAGCGAAAACGACCTTGCGGCCTACTATTACTATGAGCACCAGTATCAGGGACGGGATTTCACTGAGGACTTTTTAAACCAGATACGGGCGCAGTATGACCGCATTTCTTCGAATCCCGTCCCCGAGACAGCCAAAGCAGAAATGCTTGTCGTGGAGGTTCCCGTCTGGAAGCTCTCAAACGGCGAAAAGGTTTCCTCCACCGCACGCATTGAGATTCTTTCCTCCCTTTCAGAGGATGTTCAGGCCATCTTCACCGAGATATACAACGGTCCGGAGAAGTTCCCGATCAACAGTGTCAGCGGCTATCAGTGGCGCGGAAATGACCTTAACAGCCTGCACAGCAGCGGCTGCGCCATTGATATCAACCCGAATGAAAACCCGCAGATGGCGGAGGACGGCTCCAGGGCGCTTGTCGGAAACAGATGGGAGCCCGGCATTAACCCCTACTCCATACGCCCGGACGGCGATGTGTGCCACGCCTTCGGCGCACGCGGGTGGGGCTGGGGCGCAGGCTTCCGGCAGGCCGACTACATGCATTTTGAGTTCTGAGAGATCATTGATGCAATCCGCGCCTCTCTGAATCTATTTTTACAGACTTTTCGGGGTGCGCTGTCCTTTCACTCTTTATTTTTTGCCAAGTGCGTATTAGAATAGTAGCAATCGTTGATATAGAAAGGAGTTTCTGCCATGGGTAAAAAATTAGGTAAGCTCTTCAGTCTCGCAATCATCTCAGGAGTCGCAGCTGCCGCTGTCTCCTATTACCGCCAGTATCACGAATTTCACAAGGATCTCGACGAGGAATTCCACGATTTTGAGGATGAGGGGGAGGAGAATTTTTCCGAATCCACTGCAGCTGCAAATCGCAACTATGTCTCACTGAACGCCAATAAGGATGAATTCACCGTGGCTGCAAAGGACACCTTTGAGGCAGCGAAAGGAATGGCGAGCTCCGCAAAGGAGATGCTGAAGGACGTGGGACATATTATCGCTGACAATATGCGCGACAGCGGCTTTGTCGCGAGCGATACCGCAAAGCAGACCGCAGAAAAGGTGAAGGATGCTGCGGATAAGCTGAAGAGCGCGGTTTCCAGTGAACGGGCTGAAAATGAAGAGGATTTTGCAGACCATCTCAGCTCTGCCGCTGACCATGCCTTCGCAGAGGACACGGAGGTTGCTGCTGATTCAGTGAGGGAGAATGCAGAGGATCTCGCTGAGACTGTCTCTGAAAAGACCGAAGAGGTGCAGGAGAAAGCAGCGCAGGCTGCTGAGGAGATCAGAAAAAGCACAACCAGCATTATCGAAGAGGAATAAAAAGTTGCGCCGCCTCGACACAGACGCCGGCGGCTGATAGCGGTATGAATCAGGAGACCGGCATTCGGAGCAAAGGCTCTGATATGTCGGTCTCTTTTTTGTCCTGTCACTCAAACAGGAGAGTTCTGTCCTGCACACTTTGTTTCTGAGTCGCAGATTAATGTTTCCGCGCCGCCTGGCGCACGCCGCTCAGATCGAAATCCGGGATGAAGGCTGTCCCCCTGCTGTCAGGCTCCTGAACATAGCCATTTCGAAATCCCCGCTGCTCAAGATATGCCTCCGCTCTCTCCCGCTCCCGCCGCGTGAGTCCCCGATTCAGCTCGGGATACTCCGGCAGCTTCCAGAGCGGTGTGTACTGAAACATCAGACTGATCCAGCTTTCCGTGCCGAAGCGCTCTGCGATTCCATCCAGCACAGCAAAGGTATTTTTCAGATGCAAAGGCAGCACGAGGTGCCGTATCATCACCCCGCGTTCCATCATGCCGCGCCCATTCAGCTTCGGTATTCCGCACTGACGCAGCATCTCCTCCACCGCCTGAAACGCGCGTTCCGGGTAATCTTCCGCACCGGAAAAGCGGCGGGCGAGCTCCGGATCTGCATATTTGATATCGGGGAGCCAGACATCGACCAGCCCTTCCAGCGCGCGCAGGGTCTCCACGCTCTCATAACCTCCGCAGTTATAGAGCACAGGTATCCCCGGCCGGTATATGTAAAGCGCCTCTGCGATCTGCGCTGCGTAGTGTGTCGGGGTCACAAGATTGATATTGTTCGCTCCCTGCTCCTCCAGCTCACGGAATATCTCCGCGAGCCGTCGCACGCTGATCTCCTCTCCGAACTGTTCCTGACTCAGTGCGCGGTTCTGGCAGAACACACAGCGCAGGCTGCAGCCGGAGAAGAACACCGTGCCGGATCCCTCACTGCCGCTGATGCAGGGTTCCTCGCCATAATGAAGCGCCGCTCTTGCAATGCGAAGCCGGGCTCCGCTTCCGCAGGCGCCCGGCCCCTTCGTCCTGTCCGCAGCACAGCGGCGCGGACAGAGCGTACATTTTTTCATATCTGAAACCATCTCACGCCTTCGGGAGCTTAAAAGAGCTCTTCAAAGATACGATGCGGTTGAACACCAGCTTTTCCGCTGTGGAATCC
Organism: Moryella indoligenes; assembly: GCF_030812885.1. NCBI lineage: Bacteria > Bacillati > Bacillota > Clostridia > Lachnospirales > Lachnospiraceae > Moryella > Moryella indoligenes. The sequence continues at coordinate 26,605 of NZ_JAUSTO010000007.1, read as the reverse complement.
TTTGCATCAACGCAGAAGAAGCCGTTTCGCACAAACTGATAGCTGTCGTAGGCCTTTGCCCTCTCAAAATTCGGCTCTAGCTTGCAGTCCTTCAATATCGTCAGGGAGTTCGGATTCAGATTCAGATTGCCCTCGGCGTCGAGCTTTCCCTTCTCCTCATCCACAATATTCTCATACAGGCGGCACTCTGCCTGCACCGCAGTCGGCGCATAGACCCAATGTATGGTTCCCTTCACCTTTCGCCCGTTAAAGCCGCTTCCGCTCTTTGTCTCCGGATCATAGGTACAGTGTATCGCCGTGATCTTGCCGTCCTCATCCTTGTCCACGCCGACGCAGGTCACAAAGTAAGCACCCATGAGACGCACCTCATTGCCCGGGAAGAGGCGGAAATACTTCCGCGGCGGGATCTCCATGAAGTCCTCTTCCTCTATCCAGAGTTCACGCCCAAAGGGCAGCATGCGCTCTCCGAGCTCCGGATTTTCAAGGTTGTTCGGCATGGGCAGAAGCTCAGTCTGTCCCTCCGGATAGTTGTCAATGATCAGCTTCAACGGATGCAGCACCGCCATCATGCGGGAGCGCTTCAGCTTCAGATCCTCGCGGATGCAGTACTCCAGCATCGCGTAATCCACAGAGGAATTGGCCTTGGACACACCACAGAGCTCCACAAACCGGCGTATGGACTCCGGCGTATAGCCGCGCCGCCTCAGCGCCGCAATGGAGACGAGACGCGGATCGTCCCAGCCATCCACAATTCCGTCCTCAACGAGTTTCTTGATGTAGCGCTTCCCGGTCACGACATTCGTGAGATAGAGCTTCGCGAACTCGATCTGACGCGGCGGCTCCTCAAACTCGCACTCCTGCACGACCCAGTCATAGAGCGGTCTGTGATCCTCAAACTCAAGGGTACAGATCGAATGGGTGATGTGCTCGATCGCGTCCTCAATCGGATGTGCAAAATCGTACATCGGATAGATGCACCACTTATCTCCCGTATTCTGATGGGACATATGGGCGATGCGGTAGATAACCGGATCACGCATATTGATGTTCGGAGACGCCATGTCGATCTTTGCGCGAAGCACGCGCGCGCCATCCTCGTACTTTCCCTCCTTCATTTCCGTAAAGAGCTTCAGATTCTCCTCCACAGAGCGGTTTCTGTACGGGCTCTCCCGGCCGGGCGTGTTGAAGTCCCCGCGGTACGCACGGATCTCCTCTGCGCTGAGATCGCAGACAAAGGCCTTGCCCTTCCGGATCAGCTTCAGCGCACACTCATACATCTCGTCAAAATAGTTGGAGGCAAAGAACACTCTGTCCTCAAACTTTGCGCCGAGCCACTCCACATCCGCGCGGATGGACTCGACAAACTCCCACTTCTCCTTGGTGGGATTTGTGTCATCATAGCGAAGATTAAACTTCCCGCCATATTTCTCCGCGAGTCCATAATTTAGAAGTATGGACTTCGCATGGCCTATGTGCAGATAGCCGTTCGGTTCCGGCGGAAAACGGGTCTGTACATGACTGTACACCCCCTCTGCGAGATCCTTATCTATCTCCTGCTCTATGAAATTGCTTTCCTTTCTCTCCTCTAAAGCTTCCCCGGCTGTCACAATATTCTCTCTGCTCTCTTCGCTCATGCTTCCTCCCGTATTTACTTATGGTTAATGCCTGTGACACCCCAGCCGTCGTCCGAGCGGCTGATCACAATATTTGGCTTTCCTCCGTCTCTGGAAATCACCAGAGAGGAATCTGCCGCCTCAACAGACATCAGATCTGTCCCTGTCACTGCTTCTACAAACTCCGGTGTAAAGATCTGCTCCGCAGTAAACTGCTGCAAAAGCTCCTCCTCACTCGTGACCTCTGTTCCGCTTCCTATTCCTACATAGAGCGGAAAATCCGCATAGCTCGCAAGCCCCTGCAGATTCTTCTCCCGCACACAGAGTATCACATTACCCGCCGCGGCCAGCGCATCCGCATCCCCGCAGCGCGTTGCTTTATCCTCCGCCCTCAGAAGGACAAAATGCCCTTCCTCCATGCGTCCTGTGAGCTTCACGCCGTGTCCGGTGACTACGCCGTTCGCGAGACCGGACATATCCGCCTTCTCCTTTGCCGACGCTCCCGTCGCAATGGTGAGAAGCTCTCCCTGCTCTGTCTGAACCGTCAGCTCATTCATGGTTGCGGCGACAATTACGGCCTGAAGCTCCCGCTCATGAGTCTCCTCTGTCTCCGCCGTCTGAGATGCAGTCGCTTCCGTCTGCTGCGCAGCGCTGCTCTGCTGCTTCGCTTCCGTCTCTGCGGGCTTCTTTTGTCCGCAGCCCACAAGGCACAGGAATGCTGTTACCAGCACTGCTGTCCAAATCAGCTGTTTTTTCACTCCACACCTCCATTCCACAAGAGCCTTGAGTGCGAAACAAAAAGTGCTCTGCACACTCTGCGCTCTCCCGACTGTCGTATGGGCATAGTTTATACTATTTGAGCTTCTTTTTCAAATCTTTATTGGATTGAAAAGCAAAAGCTGCGAGGTTATTCACCCGGCAGCTTTCCATAGCCATAAGCCTATATTCAGAACTTTCTGTAACGGTCGTAGCGATGGTTCCTGAGCTCCTCGGCGCTCATCTCCGCGTACTTCCCGATAAACTCAAGAATCTCCGGATCGAGCTGCTCTGTAATCGTCGCGACATTCTCCACTGTCACGGGTTCCTTCTCCGGGATGATGCGCTCGATCACGCCGAGCTCCAGAAGATCCGCAGAGGTCATCCGCATATTCTCCGCTGCCAGCTCACACTGCTTCGCATCGCGGTAGAGAATGGCCGCAAAGCCCTCGGGAGAGAGAATGGAATAGACTGCGTTCTCCATCATCCAGACCTCATCCGCTGTCGCCAGCCCCAGTGCACCTCCGCTGGAGCCCTCGCCGATCACAATGGAGAGAATCGGCGTCTTCAGCGCCGCGAGCTTCTGAAGATTCTCCGCGATTGCCTGTCCCTGTCCGCGCTCCTCCGCACCGACACCACAGTACGCACCGGGCGTATCCACAAAGCAGATCACCGGTCTGTGGAAGCGCTCCGCCTGCTTTAAGAGCCGCAGAGCCTTTCTGTAGCCCTCCGGGTTCGGCATGCCGAAGTTTCTCCGCTTATTGTCGTTAAAGTCCCGTCCCTTCTGTATGCCCACAACCGTCACAGGAATCCCGTGGAAGGAAGCGATTCCACCGACTACCGCCTCATCATCTCCAAAACAGCGGTCTCCGTGAAGCTCGAAAAAGTCAGGAAAGAGCGCCATGATGTAATCCAGCGCATGCGCTCTGTCCTTCGCACGGGAGAGCTTCACTGTCTCCCAGGCTGTGCGCCTCTGATTTGCCGCAGCACTCTGCTCCTCCTGCACCGCAGCGCGCTGCCAGAGAGAGGTGTATTCCCTGCCGCGCTTTCCAAAGGCCACACGCTGAAGCGCAGATATTGCCTGGGAGCTCAACTTCATGCCGACATTGGCCGCAGCTCCGACTGCTCCCACGCTTCCGCGCAGCATATCTGTAAACGCCGGCATCTCCATCGCAGCATCTCCGGAGAGCTCCATTGCTCCCGGAACGTGCAGCCGCAGCAGGGCGGAAAGCACCGCCCTCTGATCCCGTCTCTCCACAATGGCATCTGCAAAGCCATGTTTTAAGAGAAACTCCGCTCTCTGAAAGCCCTCCGGGAGCTTTCCGCCTATCGTCTGCTGTATCACGCGCTGACCCGTGAAGCCGATCAGTGCACCGGGCTCCGCGAGAATGATATCCCCGAGCATCGCAAAACTCGCTGTGACACCGCCCATCGTCGGATCTGTCAGAACAGAAATGAAGAGCTGACCACTCTCCTGCAGTCTGCCGATCGCCTCAGAGGTCTTCACCATCTGCATGAGGGAGATGATACCCTCCTGCATTCTCGCCCCCCCTGAGCAGGCGAAGAGAATCACAGGAAGCTGCTCCTCGGCAGCGCGCTCCGCCATCCGTGCGATCTTCTCCCCCATGTTATGTCCCATGGAGCTCATCATGTAGCGCGCGTCGCAGACGCCGATCGCACAGGCAACGCCGTCCAGTGTAATCTTTCCGGTGACGACCGCCTCATTCAGGGAGGTTGCCTCCCGCGTCTCCCAGACCTTCTGCTCGTACTCCGGAAAATCCAGCGGGTTCACCGACTCCAGCTCGCGGTTCCACTCCTCAAAGCTGCCTTCATCCGCCAGCAGCTTAATACGGCGATACGCATGAATACGCACATAAGCGCCACACTCCGGGCAGGCGTAGTAGTTCCGGCGTATCTCGCGCGATTCAACAGTAGCACCGCACTTCTTGCACTTCCAGACCGGACTCGACGATTCCTGTCTTCCTGCATTCTTCTTTATAAAATCAATCAGCATAAGCTCACTTTCACTTTCCGAGAATAAAGGTAATCTCCGCCTCTACAGCCTTCTCATCCTCTACATAAGCAGTTGCACGTCCCTTTCCCACCGGACCCCTGACCTTCAAAATCTCACAGACCAGCTTCAGTCTGTCGCCCGGCACCACCTTGCGGCGGAAGCGCGCATGATCCACTGCGCCGAAATAAGCGGTTTTTCCGCGATTCTCCTCCTTTGCGAGAATGGCCACTGCGCCGGTCTGCGCCAGTGCCTCGATGATAAGCACACCCGGCATCACCGGTTCTTCCGGGAAATGCCCCACGAAATAGGGCTCGTCAAAGCTCACCGCCTTGTAGCCCACAGCGCGCTCGCCCGGGGCCAGCTCCTCAATGCAATCCACCAATAAAAAGGGGTGCCGATGCGGAATGATCTCCTGAATTTCTCTGATTCCAAGCATTTCTTACGCCTCGTACTTTCTCATGAGTATCGCCGCATTATGTCCGCCAAAGCCCAAAGAGCTGCTGATCGCCGCGCGCACCGGAGCCTCCAGCCCCGCCCCCTTCAAATAATCCAGATCGCACTCCGGATCATTGTTCTGAAGACCTGCGGTCATATGCATGAAGCCCTCCTGCACAGTCTTTGCGAGAACCACGCCCTCGACACCGCCCGCGGCACCGAGAAGATGGCCTATCATGGACTTGGTGGAGCTGATCTTAAGGCGCTTCGCCTGATCGCCAAACGCAAGCTTGATCGCCTTCGTCTCAGAGAGATCATTCAGCTGCGTGGAGGTTCCGTGCGCATTGATATAGTCAATGTCCTCCGGCGCGAGGCCCGCATCGCGCATGCATAAGCGCATTGCCACCGTCGCACCCGATCCGTCCTCCACTGGCGCGGTGATATGATGTGCGTCACAGGTCGCACCGTAGCCCGCAAGCTCCGCATAGATCTTTGCCCCGCGCTTTTTCGCGTGCTCCAGCTCCTCCAGCACAAGGATACCCGCGCCCTCGCCGATCACAAAGCCCGCTCTGTCCCGATCAAAGGGAATGGACGCGTGCGCCGGATCCTCCGTTGTGTTAAGCGCTGTGAGCTGAGTGAAGCCGGCGACGCCGATTGTGGTGATGCAGGCCTCTGCACCGCCCGCAAGCATCACATCTGCCTCACCGCAGGCAATGCTCCGAAATGCCTCGCCGATATTGTGCGTGCCGGAAGCGCAGGCCGTCACGACATTGATATTCTTCCCCTTAAGGCCCAGCTGGATGGCAACATTTCCCGCGGCCATATTGGCAATCATCATTGGAATGAACATCGGACCTACCATGCCCGGCCCCTTCTCCGCGAGGCGCTTACACTCGCGCTCCACCGCCTGCAGCGATCCGATTCCGGAGCCGATTGCACAGCCCACCAGGAACGGATCCTCCTGTTCCATCTGAATGCCGCTGTCCTGCATTGCCTCCTTTGAAGCCGCAACCGCAAACTGTGAGAAGCGCTCCATTCTGCGCGCAGATTTCGGATCCATGAAGAGCTTTGGATCAAAGCCTTTGACCTCCGCCGCGAGCTTCACCTTGTACTCCGTCGTATCAAACTGCGTGATCGCCCCGATTCCCACAGCGCCTTCTTTGCAGGAATTCCAGAAATTCTCAACCCCGATGCCGGTGGGCGTCACAGCGCCGAGACCTGTCACTACAACTCTTCTTCTATCCATCATCTGCCGCTCTTCTCCTGACTCCTAAAGCATGTTTACCTGCTGCATCTTTCTGTATACCCTTGAGGCTCTGCCTCAGATCGACAATCCGCCGTCCACGGACAGCACCTGCCCCGTGATATAAGCCGCCTCATCTCCTGCGAGAAATGCTGCCGCTGCCGCGATCTCCTCTGCGCATCCCATGCGCTGCAGCGGAACCTGCGCGAGTATCGCCTCGCGCGCCTTCCCGGAGAGTGCCGCCGTCATATCTGTCTCCACCATGCCCGGAGCAATTGCATTGACCGTGATACCCCTGCCGCCGAGCTCACGCGCCGCCGTCTTTGTCATTCCCACCACGCCTGCCTTGCTCGCCGCATAGTTCATCTGCCCCGCATTGCCGTGAAGCCCGGAATAAGAAGAAATATTGATGATGCGTCCGCTTCTCTGGCGTATCATTCTCTTCGCCGCGAGCTGGGTGCAGAGAAAGCATCCCTTCAGATTGGCCGCAATCACCTCATCAAACTGCGTCTCCTTCATGCCAATGAGCAGAGCGTCACGGGTAATGCCGGCATTGTTCACCAGAATATCCAGGCGCTGAAACTCCTCAAAAAAGCGCTCAAACATCGCTGCGACAGAGGCCGCATCCGCGACGTCCGCCTGAAACACAGACGCCGTTCCGCCGGCCGCACGAATCTCCTCCGCCACTGCCTCCGCCTTCTCCGCAGAACCGTTGTAGTTGATGGCAACCGCCGCTCCCTCCGCCGCAAGGCGCAGTGCAATGGCGCGTCCGATCCCTCTCGAAGCGCCGGTGACCAGCGCAGTCTTTCCACTCAGCTTACTCATAGCTTCTCCATATCCTCTGCTGTCTCTATATTGATGGTGGTAAGGTTTCTGTCGATCTTCTTCACAAAGCCGCTCAGAGACTTGCCCGGGCCTATCTCTACAAAAGTATCCACACCGTCTGTGATCATCGCGCGGAGGCTCTGCTCAAAGCGCACGGAACCTGAGACCTGCTTCTTCAAGAGGTCTCTGACCAGTGTCTCATCTTCAACATAGCTTCCTGTGAAATTTGCGACGTACGGAATAGATGGTTTGTGAAAGGTGATTTCAGAAAGAAAGTCGTCGAGCTTCTGCCCCGCCTCCGCGAGCATACCGGAGTGGAATGGGCCGCTCACATTCAGCGGAAGCACGCGCTTCGCGCCGGCGGTCTTCAGCGCCGCTGCAGCTGTATCTACTGCCTCTTTGCGACCGGAAATCACGATCTGTCCGGGGCAGTTGTAATTGGCAATCCAGACCTCATCAATCGGAGCAAGCGTCTCCTCAATGAGCGCCGCCTCTGCGCCGAGCACCGCCGCCATTGCGCCTACCCCCGCAGGCACTGCCTCCGCCATGAGAATGCCGCGTCTCCGCACAGTCGCGATAGCGTCCTCTGCGCTGAGAATACCGGAGTAATAGAGCGCCTCGTACTCTCCGAGGCTCAGTCCCGCACAGACCTCCGCCTTCTTTCCGCGCTTTTCAATTGCCTTCAGCATGGCAATTCCGGCCGTGACCATGGCGGACTGCGTGTACTCTGTCAGATCCAGTCTGTCATTTTCTTCAAAGCAGAGCGCCGCCATATCGATGGACAGAAGCTCCGAGGCCATGTCAAATACAGCACGTGCGTCGCAGTCGCTGTCATAAAAGCTCTTTGCCATGCCGCACTTCTGAGAACCCTGACCGGGAAAAAGAAATGCTGTCTTACTCATAATCCGCCGCCTTTCCTGCCAGCGCGCGGAATTCATTCATCATATCCCGGATGATCTTCGCGCAGGGCTTTACATCCTTCACCAATCCGGCGATCTGTCCGGCCATCACCGTGCCGTTCTTAATATCGCCCTCCTGCACCGCACGCCTCAGAGATCCCAGCGTCAGATACTCAAGCTCCTCAAAGCTCTTTCCCTCCTCCTCCAGCCGCGCGTACTCACGGGTCATATCGTTTCTCAGGCAGCGAACCGGATGTCCGTGGGATCTCCCGGTGACTGCACTGTCTATATCCTTCGCCTTCACAATGCGCTGCTTGTAGGCATCCGCGACCACTGCCTCTGTGCTCGCCACAAAGCGGGTTCCGAGCTGTACTCCCTCCGCGCCAAGCATGAACGCTGCCATCATGCCTCTGCCGTCGGCGATACCTCCGGCTGCAATCACGGGTATGCTCACTGCGTCCGCGACCTGCGGAAGCAGGGTCATGGTCGTCGCCTCTCCGATGTGCCCGCCGGACTCTGTTCCCTCCGCAACGACTGCATCCGCACCGAGACGCTCCATGAGCCGCGCCTGCGCGACACTCGCCACAACCGGAATCACACGGACACCGGCGGCCTTCCAGTCCCTGATGTACTTATCGGGAACGCCCGCACCGGTCGTCACAACCTTCACACCTTCCTCCAGCACCACGCGGGCCACATCCGCCGCGTGCGGAGACATCAGCATCACATTCACGCCGAAGGGCCGGTCTGTCATGCTCCGCACATCGCGAATCATGTTCCGTACCACCTCGCCCGGCGCACTGGCGCCGCCGATCAGCCCCAGCCCGCCGGCAGCGCTCACCGCTGCCGCGAGGTGCTGCTCGGCGACCCACGCCATGCCCCCCTGGACGATAGGATACTCGACCCCTAGGAGCTCCGTAACTCTGGTTTTCATTCCTCGATGCCCTTATCCTTCAGATACTTCATAACATCGCCCACAGTGAGCAGATTCTCAAGATCATCCGTCGGAATCTCGACATTAAACTCGTCCTCCATCGCCATAACCAGCTCAAAGAGGTCCAGGGAATCTGCTCCCAGATCATCCTTAAAGGAAGTCTCCTCTGTGATGGAAGCCGCATCCGCGCTCAGCTGCTCTGCAATCATCTGCTTAACCTTATCAAACATTTTAAAATCCTCCTGAATATTTGTTTTTTATTTATCCATTCATTTTTAAACGATCTGCATCACTTCGTCAATAGCGGATCACGCTTGCACCCCAGGTGAGTCCGCCGCCAAAGCCCGCGAGTACGAGGTAATCCCCTCTCTTAAGCTGCCCCTCTCGGTTCATCCGGTTTAAGAGCGTCGGGATGCTTCCAGCCGAGGTATTCGCTGTGTCGCTCAGATTCATCGGAAACTTCTCAATTGGCTCCTTCAGGTATTTTGCGACAGATTCAATGATGCGCGCATTCGCCTGATGGAGAACATAGTGGCGTATCTCCTCCTTGCGGATTCCGGTCTCTGAAAGTACCTTCTCTATACTCGCCGGGACCGTGCGCACTGCGAAGCGGAATACTTCCTGCCCGTTCATGCGGATGTAGTGATCATCTACATCGGTACGCGCCACGAGATTATGTCCCCGTGCGCCGTCTGAGCCCAGCACGCTGCCGAGAATATCTCCACATTCCTCTGCTTCGCCCTTTTTCAGCACCACCGCTCCCACAGCATCCCCGAAGAGCACACAGGTCGTTCTGTCCTGCCAGTTCACATAGTGCGATACGAGATCTCCGCCTATCACCAGCGCCGTGCCGATATCTCCCGTCCGCATGAGCGCCTCCGCAGTCCTGAGCGAATAAAGGAAGCCCGCACAGGCCGCATTGAGGTCAAAGCAGAAGGCGTTCTTTGCTCCGAGCAGCGCCTGTACCTGGCAGGCCGCACTCGGTGTGACATTTCCGTCCGTCGCGGTTCCCATGATGATAAGGCCGAGCTCCTCCGGGGCTACTCCCGCCTCCTCCATCGCCTCGCGCGCGGCGCGCTCGGCATATACCGCGATATTATCCTTCTCCCCTGCAATGTGGCGCTGATGTATCCCGGTGCGGCTGAAGATCCACTCGTCGCTGGTATCAATCAGTCTGGAGAGATCTTCGTTTGTCACGACCCTCTCCGGCATTGCAGCTCCTGTTCCGGCAAAATAAAGCTTCATAGTCCTCCTGTCAGCCGGGCTTCCCCGACCCCTGTTCCGCGCAAATCATAAACGTTTTTCTCCAGTACTGTCAATAGACAAATCATCATCATTTGTCTGAACTGTCGAAAAAGAAACAATATGAGCCGACTTTTATATTCTTGCGACACCGCTCTCCCGTGCGGCCTCCGCAACTGCCACAGCGACAGCCTCACGCACCCTCGGATCAAAGGGCTTCGGAATGATATGTTCCGCGTCCAGCTCCTCCTCGGGAATGATGCCGGCTATCGCGATGGCCGCCGCCATCTTCATCTCCTCATTGATATCACGCGCGCGGACATCAAAGGCCCCGCGGAACACGCCCGGAAATACGAGCACATTGTTGATCTGGTTCGGATAGTCGCTCCGCCCGGTGGCGACGACCCGCGCGCCGCCCCGCTTTGCGTCCTCCGGGAATATCTCAGGGGTAGGATTTGCGCAGGCAAAGACAATCGCATCCCGGTTCATGCTCTTTACCATATCAATGCTCACCATCTCCGGGCGGGAGAAGCCAAGAAAGATATCCGCACCAGCCAGCGCGTCCGCAAGCGTCCCCTTTTTGTCCTCCCGATTGGTCACGGCGAGCATCTCCTGCTGCGCCCAGTTCAGCCCCTCGTAAGCGGAGGACATAATACCATAGCGGTCGCAGAGTATCAGATTTTTGAAGCCGTAGGCGAGAAGAAGCTTTGACACCGCGATACCGGCACTGCCCGCGCCGTTCACCACGACACGAACCTCTTCCTTCTTCTTTCCCACGACCTTCAGCGCATTGATGAGACCTGAGAGCACCACGATCGCCGTGCCGTGCTGATCGTCATGAAAGATTGGGATATCGCAGCACTCCTTCAGCTTACGCTCAATCTCAAAGCAGCGCGGTGCAGCGATATCCTCCAGATTCACACCACCGAAGGAACCGGAGATCAGGCGCACCGTATTCACGATTTCGTCCACATCCTTTGACTTCACACAGAGCGGAAAAGCATCCACATCGCCGAAACTTTTGAAGAGCACGCACTTTCCCTCCATCACCGGCATGCCCGCTTCAGGGCCTATATCGCCGAGCCCCAGCACCGCACTGCCGTCGGTAACCACAGCGCAGAGATTCCAGCGGCGCGTGAGCTCGTAGGACCTGCTTTCGTCCTTCTGAATCTCCAGGCAGGGTGCCGCGACACCCGGCGTGTAGGCGAGGGAGAGATCCTCCGCTGTCTTCACGGGGATATCGGTCTCGACCCTGATCTTCCCCCTCCACTCGTAGTGCTTCTTCAGTGATTCCTCTGCATAGTTCATAGCGTTCTCCTTCTGTGCATTTTATGCCTTCGCTGTTGTTTACGTGGGTTCTCCGCCACCTTCATATAAGCATAGCATAGGGCAAAGACGCGGCATATACAAGTACCGCTTTTTGCAGCACATCCCCGCCCCCGAACATCCCTTCCCCTCTCCACACGGCGTTCATCAAAATTTCATCCGCACAGGTCTTGTCCCGCATAAAGGGCTGTGCTAAACTTAATATATCTTTGGGGATGTACCGGTTTCGACAGGGACCGTGCAGCCGGTGAAGCTATCCGCATGCGGTGCGTTAAACGGCAAACTTAAATATAAACGCTAACGACGAATTAGCATACGCGGCCTGAGGGCCTGCCGTCTGACCTGAAGCACTCACACTTCGGGATCCAGGCGTCGACTATGTGAGAAACGACGCGCGCTAAGCTTTGCCCGCGTGGGCGTACTATGAAGCTACTGAAACCGCAAGAATGTTCATTTTCGTGCGGCAGAGGGAAAGTCAAAGAATGAACTATGATAGTAGAAGAACGGGGAATCGGTTTTTGGACACGGGTTCGACTCCCGTCATCTCCACCAAATAGTGCAAATCCGAACTCATTCTTTTTCGTGAAGCACTGTGTCGGATTTGTTTTCATAGTAGAGGACGTAGGTTAAACTGCGTCCTCTTTTTTAGGTGTCTCGTAAGTAAGCGCCTGTTTGGAATCTCCAATGCCAGCAGTAGTCGGGTCAGTCACGATACCGAGAATCGTAAGGGCTGCGAACAGGGCATTGACAACAGCCAACAGCTTGTCTCCCAGCTCACCAAATCGAGGGTATAACCGAAAACAGCGGCAATCACCTGTACCAGCAGAAGCACCGCCGGAATCATAGCAATCCAAAAGCTCTTGTTTTTGATACGCACTTTCCAGTTAATCATGTTGATTTCCTCCTTAAAATTGATGTTTGGAACGCAGGAACTTCCCGAAACTGATGGATTTGATACGGATTTATTTTCAAGACACAGCGGCAAAGGGTATCATGGCAAGAAATCAGCTGATTGAACTGGCAACAGCTTCCCTGTCCGATCTGATGAAAGAACACCCGGAACATCGGGCAGAGGCAAGACAGGATTTGCAACTTCTGAACGCACAGAAGATGGGCGAACACGAAGCAGAGATTGAAAAAATAAAGAATGTATTTCTTGCTATCCTGCGGGATATTAAGAAAGATATGGACAGCGGAGAACAGCCGGGAGAAGCTGTGACCGCCGCTATGTTCCAGACCATGCAAGACGCACTGGCAGAACAAAAACAGGAGCCGCTATCTATGGACGATGTGACTGCTATGATTGCCGGACAGATTGGGCAACTTCTTCCGATGGACGAAGAAACCATCGGGCAATTTCAAACATTGGCAAAAAAGATGATGGAACAGTCGGGAAAATAAAGATTCTATTGGGGGATTAAATATGGATATATCAACTATTGTTAATATTATTTTGTGTATTCTTTCATTCATATTAGCAGTTATCTCTGTTGTTACAGTTATAACCACCTTACGCCAGAATAATAGGATGATTGAAGAATCAACACGACCATTTATTTCAGTTTATACTGATGAAATTAACGCAGGCGATCCATTTTTCTACTTAGTTGTTAAGAACTTTGGGAAATCGACAGCTTATATAACAAAGTTTGAGTATGACTTTAATTTCAATGGATGCTATAAAATACGAAATGATAGGGATTATTTGCAACAACTTAATAATGCTGTTTTGGCACCGGGGCAGTCACGAATTTGTACACTTGATTATCAGAGAATAGATAGAGCAGTAACATTTACTCTTGAATACCATTCTGGGGCTAAAAAGACATATTCAGATAAATTTACGATTGACTTAAAGGCAGGCGTAAGTATGCCTTATGGTAAAGTTGCGACAGAGGGCAAAGAACTCCGCACGATTTCTTATGCATTACAAGAAATGTTGCAAAAAAACCTTTAATTGTCCTATAATTTAGTAATGGTTACTGTGAGGAAGAACCATGAGTGATGTAATGACCCAGGAGCAGCGGAGCCGAGCTATGAGCCATATTAAGGGAAAAGATACCAGTATTGAGGTTATACTACGGAAAGCACTCTGGCACAAAGGCATCCGGTATCGGAAAAATTATAAAAAGCTGCCGGGTACGCCCGATATAGCTATAACAAAATACAGGATTGCTATCTTTTGCGACAGCGAGTTCTTCCACGGCTATAATTGGGAGATCAAGCAACAAAAGCTTGGTCATAACCGGGAATATTGGATCAAAAAAATCGAACGCAATATGGCCCGTGACCGGGAAAATGATTTCAAGCTAATTGCTATGGATTGGATTCCCATGCATTTTGGGGGTCAAGAGATACAAAAACACACAGGGGAATGTGTACAAGCCGTCGAAGATTTGATTTTTGAATTGCAGATGAGCCAATTTGATGTTATGACAGACGAAAGAAGGGACTATATTGATAAAATAAAAGGAGTACCCTTATGACAATATCAGAACAGATTAAGGTGCTTTGTGTACGCTGCAATATCAGTGTTGCGGAACTGGCAAGGCGTATGGGGACTACCCCTCAGAATTTCAATTCAAAAATGAAACGGGAAAGCTTTACAATCTCTGATTTAGAATATCTGGCAGAAACATTGGGGTGTTCTTTTGAACGCTATTTTGTCCTTCCAGATGGAGAAAAGATTTAATGGGAGGATATACATGAATTTATTACACTTTAAAGATAATGCCTCAAATCGGGATGTAATTTCCCTGTTTTCAGGGGCAATGGGGCTGGATATTGGCCTTTCAAAAGCGGGTCTCAACATCGTAATTGGGCAAGACTTTGACCCTGCTTGTGTCGCAACTATGCGTGCAAATGGACATAAGGTTCTGGGCGGTGACATCCGTGAAATCAATGAAACAGATTTGTTGGAACAGACTGGATTAGCGCAGGGAGAACCTTTTCTGATTTGCGGTGGCCCACCCTGTCAGCCGTTTTCTACTGCCGGTAAGAGGCTGGGAATTAACGATCCAAGGGGCAGCTTGTTTATGGATTTTATCCGAATGATTGACTATATCCGTCCCCGTTTTTTCATTATGGAAAATGTAAAAGGGATTATGTCTGCCCCGTTAAAGCATATGCCTCTTGCGGAGCGTGATAAAAACGATCCTGAACAGCATTTGGGAACTGTATTAGATGTCATACTCTCTGAATTTGATAAATTAGGATACAAAACGGTGTATGGGATTTTGGATGCCGTCAATTATGGCGTACCTCAATTCCGGGAACGATTTGTGTTAATTGGAAGCCGAGACAATGAAGATATTTTCCTGCCATTCCCGACACACTTCCAGATGCACCAAAACTCACAATACCGTTGGCGTACCTTGAATGATACCATCCGGGATTTGGAAAATAATTGCAGGGAATGTGCTGCCTTCAGTAAAGACCGCCTTACATATCTCCGTCTTGTTCCGGAAGGCGGAAATTGGCGTGACCTACCGGAAGATATTCGGAAAGAAGCCATGGGCGGTGCTTATGGTTCTGGCGGCGGAAAAGTTGGATTTTATCGGAGATTATCTTATAGCCAGCCTTCACCAACTTTAGTGACCTCCCCGGTACAAAAAGCAACTATGATGTGCCATCCGACCCAAGATCGACCTTTAAGTATCAGGGAATATGCCCGTATTCAGCAGTTTCCTGATGATTGGCAGTTCATGGGGACAAGTGTTGCAAAATACAGACAGATCGGTAATGCTGTACCGGTTGGGCTGGCATTAGCATTGGGAAATGCGGTACTTTCTGTTGCGGATCAATCCGCTGAAATCCGTACAAAACGATTCAGAGGGACAGACATCCATCAAAAACTGAAACAAGCTATCGAAATAGGAGGAAGCTGTTATGCCAATAAATAGCAATTACAATGAAGAAGCTATCGTAGAAGCAATTGCAACTGCATTGGATAATTTTTACACTAACTTAATTAGCAATATTGACAAGCTCAACATCAAAAAAGTTATGAAGCGCAAGAACCCGTACTTGTTCCGGGCGAAGGCTATGAATGGGGCTGCACAAATTATTGACGCAATCCTTGCTGCCTTTGTGTCCTCATCCGAGGAAACAATATTTGGCAATGTTTTCTTTGAACCTATTGCTACTGCTGCTGCACAAGGACAGAAGGCATTAGCAGAAGGTGTTGATATTATGGTAGAGCGGGACAACACTATCTATGCTATTGCTGTAAAATCTGGCACAAGCGTTTTCAATGCGGACAGCCGCAAGAAACAAGAGCAGAACTTTATGGCGGCAAGCAAGCTGGCACAGCAGGCAAAGAAACGCTTTGTCCCGATTGTAGGCTATGGCTACGGAAAGAAGAAAACATCCAGCCGTGGGCTTCCCAAATTCTATATGGAATTGGCAGGCAAGGATTTCTGGACGGAATTGACCGGAGATGAAGAATTCTACATAAAGCTGATCCGTTTCATGGATAAGCTGCCAGAGAAATATGTAGAAGAATTTGATGCTTCCTATCAAAAAGCTTCAAATCGGCTTGTCCGGGAGTTTACCCAAGAGTTTTGCTTTGAGGATGGTAGTATTGATTGGGAGAAGCTCGTGGAGTTTAATTCAGGAAATTAACATCGGAGGGATAAGGCATGAGAGATGCACTAAAGAATGCCATACATAATGCAATTTTATTTGAATGCAAATTGCCGCATCAAGAAAGCGGCTTAGATAAATCATGCCTTTCTTCCCAAAATGATATTTGTTTCAGTAATTCTAATCCCCAAGAAATTTCCAAGATTATCTATAATGGTATTGTGGAATTTGCAATCAACGAATATGAAATTGATTACACAGCTTTAGAGCGTGAACAGCGAAAAGCTATTCTTAGCCGTATTCGTTATAACCCAGAAGCATCTGAGGACACTAAGCTGAAATATGGTTTTTATGGTGAAGTACTCTTGGATTTAATCTTGCGTGTGTTTTTAAACACGAGTGTTCTTGCCGCGCGAGGATATTTTTATTCTCCTATTGAAAATAGCGAGGCTAAAGGTTTTGATGCTTTTCATTTAATGGAAAGAGAAGGGAATATTGACTTATGGTTTGGAGAAGCAAAATTCTATGTGCAATATAAAAGTGCAATAACTCCCGTGATGGAAAAATTAAGCACTTCACTTTCTGATGGATATTTGAATCGAAATTTACTTGCAATCATAGATGAGCGCCTCCATATCTCAACACACAATGAACAGCTTGAAAACTTGTTAAATTCGTGGGAAGAAAATCCAGATATTAAGCTGTCACAAGAAATAAAGAATAGAGGGATTCGGTTAATATACCCTATATTTATTGCTTATCAAAAAAACTGCACTGATCAATATCATCAGAGCATAAAAAAGTGTATTGAGCATATTGCTTCAGAATATACACGGCTTAATATTATTGTACCTGCTTCGTTTGACTACCGGTTATTTTTTATCTTTTTACCACTATCGGAAGTTAAGCAAATCAAGGAGAATGTGATAAAATGGATAGACTCACGAGAACCGCTAATATAATTAAAGCGTACTATTCATACAAACAGAATTCAGATGCTGCAACTTTTGTAAAAGAAGTATGTGGCTTTTTTGACTTTATAAAAAATGAGCCTATCTCTGAAGCAGATATGAATTTCCTTATATTTTTGGCTAATGAAGCGGGAATCCCGCAATATTTTGACTTGTTCAAAGATAAGTTTACAGATTGCCGTATATCTGATGAAAATATCAAAACACTTACCATAAGTGCTCTATTTCATGATGCCAGCCTTATTAGAGGAACTAGCAAATTACATCGGTATCAAAAGAACGTTCTTGACAGTTTTAAAATCGGGCAACAAAATCGTTTTGTTTTGACTGCACCTACTTCTTTTGGAAAGACCTTTTTGGTATATGAAATTATACAAAAGATGCAGTATCAGAATGTCCTTTTGATTTTTCCGGCAATTAGCCTTTTATCCGAAAATTACGCCCGTTTATGCAAGTTGGACACATTTCAATCATATAAGATTCATTCCCTAAGCGAAGAAGAATTTAGTCTATCCGAAAGAAATATCTTTATTTTTACACCCGAGCGATTCTTGTCATTTATGGATTCGCACCAACAGCTTCACTTTGATTTTGCCTTTATTGATGAGATTTATAAAATTGATAACAGTTTTATCATTGATTCGGAAACATCTGGCGAAAACGAACGAGATACCGCGTACCGTTTAGCATTGGAATTTATTTGTAATTTGACAAGCGATATGCTATTAGCTGGTCCATATATGGCACTTCCCCAACCTGGTACCCAGCAACATAAATCGTTTAATAATTTTGCGGAAGATAATGGGTTTTCTTTTTTACGTTACAATCAATTTGAAATTGTTTCAAAGGAATACACAACAGTAAAAGGTAAACGTCAATATTATATAGATGAAATCCCAGTAGAAATTGGTTCTATAAGTAAAGGGCAGAAAATTGCCAATATAATTAAATCGTTAAGCACGCCTAAAGAAAATACGATTATTTATTGTGGCAGAAGAGCCGATACAGAAATGTATGCCAAAACTTTATTAAGGGATCAAATGCTGATTTCTTCTTTTCAAGAAACTTGTTCAGGGATAGAAAGTTCTACTTATGAAATATTTTTAAATCATTTGGAACACACATTTGGCAATGATTGGATTGTATTAAAAGCGTTGAAAGACCGGATAGGTATCCATCACAGCCTTATCCCCAAATACATCCAGAAAGAAATTATAAATTTATTTAATGAGGGGACATTACTATGTCTCTTTTCGACTACGACTATCACTGAAGGTGTAAACACTTCAGCAAAAAACATAATTATTACATCAAACAAAAAGGGGATAAAACCTCTACGGCAATTTGACGCTAAAAATATAGCTGGTCGGGCGGGTAGGTTTTACCAACACTATTCTGGAAGAGTTATAGATTTGAATAATAATTTTGAGGAAATTGTGAATGGACAACCTGAAATACTGGAACATAAAAACTATGATATAGCTTTCCCGAAAACGGATGTTGATTACCAGATAACAAAAGATAAATATTTATCTGAAGTTGAACGCCAAGATAAGGAGGATATCCGAGCTCAGATCATTGCATCCAAAATCCCATCAGAAGTATTTGATTGTTTTCGGGTTGTTGGGCCAAAAGATAAATTAACACTATACGGTTATATTTCAAGTGTACCATGGTGGACTCTTGAAGATATTAAACGTGTCTCAATAACATTGGCGGGCAGCAATGCTCACCGACTATATTGGCCCGGATTTCAAGCCATTATGGATATTATCTTGCCCATTGTACGCGAAGAGAAACTTAAACAACTTATTGTAATACGAGTAGGACAGAAGCAGTACTCATTGATAACAAATCTATTGAGTTCATATCTTTCAGGCGGTTTTCTTTCAATGGTACAGTATTATGTCGGGCGGAAAGATAATCCCAAAACAAAGGATGAAGCAATGCGGCAAGTAGCTGATCTCGTTTACAATGTTTTTAAGTATCATTTAGTAAAATATCTCGGCCTTTTTGATGTGTTCTTCCGATACCAAATTTCAAAGTCAGAGGATATCGCTATGGAAGATGTGGCTGGATTGGGTTTACTTCTTCAAAAACTTGAATACAATGCCCTTTCTCCCAATGCACGTAAAGTAAGTGATTATGGAGTTCCGTTTAAACTGATAGACTGTTATGATAGTAAAATACCGTATGATAAAGATCAATTTGATGCTTATGAGCAGCATATTGATCAAGAGATAAACAGATTATTCCGGTAATAGCCAATATACCCACTGCCACTCCCAAAACCACCCAGCTTTTTGCCCAGCAAAAAACTGCCCATTTTCCTGCCGCTCAAAACGAGTGTTTCCATCCGTCGAAACCCTCATTTTACCCGCCAGCCGTGACAGCAGGTATAACACACTACACTTTGCAAGCAAAGTCGTGTGCCAAAGGGATCCCCTTTGGAAACCCTATTTTGTCGGAGTATGTAGCCATACTTCCTCCAAAATGCAAAATAAGCGGCATAGGCCAGCCCCTCCCTGGTACTGATCTATGCCGCCTATTTATTTGTATGGGTGTCTTACTCTATCGCCCATATAAAACGTTCTATTTTATTACTACTATATGTACCGATACGATGATGTAGTCTTGGAAGACGCTGTACCTCCTATCATCGACAAGACTTTGTTCGATAAGGTGCAAGCAACCTTCCGGCACAACTACACAGCCCGGGCAAAAGCCAAAGCTATTGAAGACTATCTACTCGCTACAAAGGTCTTCTGCGGGCACTGTGGCGAGCCTATGGTGGGTGAGAGTGGCACTTCAAAGACCGGGAAGGTTCACCATTATTACAAGTGCGTGAATCGTAAGAGGAAGCATAACTGCGAAAAGAAGGTTGAGAAAAAAGAATGGCTCGAGCGGACTGTCGTTGAGTTCACGGTGCAACAGGTACTCACTGATGAAAACATAGAGAAAATATCCACTCGAGCTATGGAACTGATTGAGAAGGAGCTTCAAGACACTTCCGTTCTCATAGGCTTACAGGAACGATTGAAGGAGACCAATAAGAAAATCAAGAACCTTATGTCTGCAATAGAGCAAGGCATTATCACACCAACAACGAAGGAACGTCTTGAGGAGCTGGAAGAAGAACGCAGAGACCTCGAAGGGCAGATTGCCCAGGAGGAAATGAAAAAGCCCCTCTTGACGAAGGAGCGAATCATGTATTGGCTCGAATCGTTCAAGATGGGCGATATGGAAGATGTTGAGTATCAGCGGCGTATCATCGACACGCTTGTCAACTCGGTTTATGTGTACGATGATGGGGATAAAGGACGTAAGCTCGTTCTGACTTTCAATATTTCGGGGAACAATACGCTCACTATCTCGAGTTCGGATATTGAGCGCACAGCTCCACTGCCCGCTTCGATACCGAAAAGCAGATTTTTCTGTATCAAAGCAAAACGGATTCCCGACCGCCAGCCTCTGCTGACGGTCGGGAATCCGTTCTTTATTATTTGTTCCGCCAGGTCTGCACCGAAAATCTCGCTGCTTTCTCTCGGCTTACTTTGCTGCCCTCACAGAGAGAATCTGACCCTGGAACGCATCCACCTCGCTCAGCTCACCGGTGTAGCTGACAGTAACCTTCTGCCCCTCCTTCACCGCGGAGAGACCCTCCGGAGCCTTGCCCTGCTCAAAGGAAAGCGCATAGGACTTGCCGTCCTCGGTCTGAATCGTAAACATAAAATCCTTGATCGACTCGATGGTTCCGGTGACTGTCTGCGCCTCGGCCGCCTCACTGTCCTTCTCCTCTGCCTTGCTCTCGCCCTCCCCGGCGAGCTCGGAGCTCTTCTCCTTTGCCTCGGCGATTGCCTCCTCCACGGTGCTCTCCACCTCGGACAGAGCCTCCTTCGCTGTCGTCTCTGCAACGGTTGTCTCCTGTGCCTTCTTACTTCCGCAGGCGCTGAACGCGATTGCCGCCGCAGCGACTGTAACCAAAAGCATTGCGCGTGTCATATTTTTTCTCATTTTCATTCTCCTTCTGCCGGGCTTTTTCTTTTCCTTTTTCCTGATACCCGCCTGACTGAGACGCATTATAGCGCGCGCAATGCAAATTGCAATCAGCTTCAAAATATCTTAAAAAAGCTTTATCGCTTGGACAGAATTTTTCACATTTAATTCACAGCTGCCCTCTTTACAACCGCAGAACAGCGGTTCAATACCGGGTCTGCCCCTTAAAATTCCGCTCGAAATCCCGGCGCTGATCGTTCTTTGCTATGGATTCCCGCTTGTCATATTTCTTCTTTCCCTGTGCAAGGCCGATCTCCACCTTCACGAGACTCCCCTTGAAATAGACCTGAAGCGGCACCAGAGTGAGCCCTTTCTCCTTGATCTTCCCGATCAGTCTCCGTATCTCCTCTCTGTGCATGAGGAGCTTGCGGACGCGCAGCGGATCCTTGTTGAAGATGTTGCCCTTCTCGTAGGGATTAATGTGCATGCCGTAGATATAGACCTCCCCATCCCGGATATCCACCCATGCTTCCTTGATGGAGCACTGCCCAAGACGCAGTGACTTTACCTCTGTGCCAAAGAGCTCTATCCCCGTCTCGAAGCTCTCCAGTATGAAGTAATCAAAGCGCGCCTTCTTATTGTTTGCGATGAGCTTTGTTCCTGTCTGTGCCATGGCTCACGCCCTCCTCTTTCTGTAAATGAATGCGGTTGATGCTCCCGTCCCGCAAGACCTTCGTCCGACGTTCCGTGCCGCCGATCCGCATTGACTCCGGTTCACACTCCCCCGCAGCCCCTGGCCGGACTCAGAGATCTTCCTCCGGCAGTTCCTTTGGCGGAGCCGGAAGGAAATCCACCGTGCGCGAGAGACGATCCGCCGCCGCGACTCTCACCCGCAGCCTTCCGCCGAGCACATAGCGCTTCTTCGTCATCTCCCCCACGAGCTCCCAGCGCTTCTCGTCAAATTCATAGTAGTCGTCCCGGAGCTCCGAGAGACGTATCATCCCTTCCACCGTATTCGGGAGCTCCACGTAGATGCCAAAGCGCGTCACACCGCTGATCACGCCCTCGTATTCCTCTCCGATATGCCGCTCCATGTACTCGCACTTCTTATACTTCACACTTTCGCGTTCCGCCTCCTCCGCCCGCCGCTCCAGACGGCTGGCTTCGTCCGCAACCCCCGTGAGTATCGCCTCATAGTGCTCTGCCCTCCGCGCGTCGTAGCCCCCGGAGAGCAGCTCCTTTATGATTCTGTGGATCTGCAGATCCGGGTAGCGCCGGATCGGTGAGGTAAAATGCGTGTAATACTTCGCCGCAAGCCCAAAATGCCCGCTGCACTCCGTGCTGTAGCGCGCCTGCTTCATGGAACGCAGCGCAACGCGGCTTATCAGACTTTCCGCCGCTGTATCTTCTACCTTTAAGAGAAGCTTCTGTATCTCCTTCGGATGCACCTCACCGTTTCTGGTCTTCAGCGTCAGACCAAAATTATTTACAAAAATCGAGAGCTCCTTCATCTTCTCCGGATCCGGGCGCTCATGCACCCGGTACAGAAACGGGAGCTGACGCCAGGAAAATTCCTCCGCGACAGTCTCATTTGCCGCGAGCATAAAGTCCTCGATGAGCCGCGTTGCCGCATTCCTCTCGTAGGCGCGTATCTCCACAGGCCTTCCGCTCCCGTCGAGTACCACCCGGCTCTCCGGGAAGTCAAAGTCAATGTAGCCGCGCTCGCTGCGCTGCCGCCTCAGGCTCCTCGCCGTCTCATCCATCCGAAGCAGCATGGGGACGATATCCGCGTAGCGCTCGCAGAGCTCCGGCTCACGATTTGTGACAATCTGATTCACCGCCGTGTAGCTCATGCGGTGCCTGGATCGTATCCTTGATTCACAGATCTCATGGGAAATAATCCTGCCCCGCGGGTCTATCTCCATCATACAGCTTAAGCACAGGCGCTCCTCTCCCTCGTTCAGGGAACAGATGCCGTTCGAGAGCGCATGCGGCAGCATGGGAATCACGCGGTCGGCAAGATAGACGCTCGTCCCGCGGCGGAGCGCCTCCTGATCCGTCTCTGAGCGCTCGCGGACATATTCGCTGACATCTGCAATATGTACACCGAGCCGCACATTGCCGGAGGACAGCTCCTCTAAGGAAATCGCATCGTCCAGATCCTTTGCATCCTCGCCGTCTATGGTGATTGTCGGCAGCGCTGTGAAATCTGCTCTCCGCTGTATGCGCTCCAGGGCAGCATATTCCGCCGCAGAACACTCCTCCCTGATTATCTCCACACGCTCAGCAAATGCCTCCGGGGTCTCCGCCCCCGCTTCTGCCTGAAGCTCCCGCAATTGCTGCCCGGCGCGATCTGCAATCTGCTCCGTTTCACGGAGTACCTCCTCCGGAAACTGCTCCGGAATTTCATAGGCGCGGACTATGGACAGAATATCCGTGCCCGGATCGTTCACATGCCCTAGGATTTCAACCACGCGGCCCTCTGACTCCCGCTCTCCGTGCTCCGGAAAGCGGGTGATCTCTGCGACTACCTTGTGTCCCGTCACCGCACCCATGGACTGCCCCTTCGGGATGCGGATGTCCTCTGTGAGCTTCTGGTTGTCAGGCATCACAATTCCGAAGCTGTTTACGCGCCGGTAGTAGCCCACCACGCGCCGGTTCGCACGGCTTAAGACTTCCAGCACCCGCCCCTCCGCGTGTTTAAAGCGCTGGCCCGGTTCCACCAGAACGCGCACACTGTCGCCATTCATGGCGCCATGTGTATCCTGACGTGGAATGAAGATATCCTGCTCCAATCCCTCCGCCCGGACGAAGCCAAAGCCCCGCGCATTCGCGAGGAAGCTGCCGATGAGCTCATGCCTCTCCGGCTTTCCGTAGCGCCCGCGCTTCGAGAGACGCAGCTGCCCCTCTTCCACCAGTGCGTCGAGCGTTCGGAGCAGCTCTTCCCTGCGGTTCTTCGGCACATCCAGAAAGCTCGCGATATCCCGAAATCGCATGGGCTTATACATGGGGTCGTTCATCAGTGCAAGCACGACCGCTTTCTTTCTCTTTAATTCCTCTGCTGTCACCTGACTCCCTGTCCTTTCCGAAACGCTTGCTGCGCACAAATATGTTTTTACATTATACGTGATTTTTCGGTATAAGAGAAGGAGAGAAAAGACAATGCCGCCCCGAACGAATGTAAATCGTCCGGAAGCGGCTGTCTTTTTCAACATCTGCTGAATGTCCTATAAAAAGCCAAATTTCAGTTTAAACTACGGTACAGATCGTACGCCTTTCGCCTCGTTCTGCCTGTTGTGCGAAGACCGTAGTGCATCTCGTTTCCTGCCCACATCTCTCCCGGGATATCCATGTCGTTGCTCAGGATAAATGCCTCAATATGAGGATTCGCTGCCGCCCGCTCATACGCCTGCTGAATAAAGTGCGCCTGCTCCTCCTCACTCGTGCAGTTGAAGCCCTGTTCAGAGAGTATGATGTGGCGCACTGCCCCTGACGGCGCCAGATAATCGCTTTGTTCAAAAAAGCGTGTCAGCTCACTGATATTCTTCATGTTGATGATGGGTGAGTTAAATGCTGTGCCGGTCTCCTTTGCATCCGGATCATTCAAAAAGTTCGGGTCATTCAATTCCTCCGGATAGGGATGCCATGCAATGCCATAATCTGTATCCCTGAGCTGTGTGTTCAGAATCTGTATCATATCCTTTGCCTGATAGGACTGCCCCTGGTCTGTATACCACTTCCATCTGTAGTCGAAAGGGATATAGACGTTGGCATTCGCATCCACCTTCTTGATCTCCTCATACCAGATGCGGAAGGCTGTCGCGACATCTCCCGTGTAATCGTTCAGATTTCCGACACTGGACATATAGTACCAGCTGTTCGGCTCGTTTACCTCATTGCCGATGATCCAGTTATCGGCAAGCCCTCCATAGATCCGTGCAATTCGCGCCGCCGTTCTTCTGGTTGCAGATCTTCCCTCCTCCGTGCGGACATTGTAGCCGTAAAACACTGCGCCGGTCGGCTCTTCCGCGGGCATGAGATTCGGCTCATCTGTGTGCCATGGATTGTGAATCTTGATTGTATTTTTCATACCGTAGGATTTCGTTCTGCGGAGAATATCCTGATTTCCGTTCAGCACATCCCCAGAATCATTGACGCGCACATTCCACGCCGCGTGACCACATCCCAGCGTCCTTGCTGACTCAGAGGAATCCATATCCACCATCTGTATCCCCTTGATATTGCCATGTGCCTCTCCTGCGACGATTTCTGCCATCGCAGTTATTGTCACAGTCCCTGTGAACAATGCTGTTATGCTGAGTGTCCAGAGCAGTTTTTCCATTTTGTGCCTCATACCTTTTCCCCTATCCCTTTCATCTGTTTTACAAATCTGTATTCTTTTTCTTTCAAGAGACGCTTTGTGCTTCCTTGATACAAATCTCTCTACACCTTCTAGTACTCCACTGATTCCAAAGTTTCACTGCATAAGACCTTTTAGCCTCATTTCTGATAGCGCCTGCGTACTGAATAAGTGATAAGGCTAAGTCTTTACAAAGTTCCATGGTTTTTAGAGTTCCTGTATCTTTAGTCCATTTGATTCCATCATAGAAAAACCACATTTTTCTTTCAGGAACGTACCTAAGAACCTCCTTAAACACATCGGCAAAAAGTCTGCCATTTCCTAAATCGCCATTAAGATAAATGTTGTTATCTTCAGGCTTTACTTCCTCTAACTTAATTAAGATGTGGTCCTATGTCAAGAAAAAGTACAAGTTAAAAATGACCTTGCTCCTATGTAATGATATTCAGCCCGCAATTTTGAGTGATTTCTCCAGTTTCTCCAGGAATTCCTCTTCATACTGATCCGGCGATAGATAATTACAGTGGCTATGAATCCTTACCGTGTTGTAGAACGTCTCTATATATTCGAATACAAGACGGTAAGCACGCTGATAATCAAGAATCACAAAGCGATTGGGCCATTCTCTTTTGATTAGAGCATGGAAGAACTCTAATCTGTCAGTTCCTGTATGGACTCAATCTCCTCTTCATCTATGATTGTGCCCAACCCCTTTTTGTCCGAAGAGAAAATTTTCTCATAAACATGGATCCATGTCAGATCTCTGTCATCGTCATTCTCTGTCAGACAGTCCGGTCTGCATCTCATGGTACTCCCGTCCTTAAAGGTCACCAGAGCATCATGCCCCCTGTCACCGATAAGCTCTAATTCAGTTACCTTCAGCATAGCTACTCCTCCTTCCAAGGTTTTGCTGGATAGACATGTATCTCCCCAGAGGAATACTTGATACATACCCGTCTAGTCTCTACATACTTCTTTTTGCCTATATTGTAGTATTTTCCGACAACTCTATCAACATCAACGTATTCATGATAGGAGGCTTTACGATGAACGCGCAATCCTCAAGAAACAAGCGAAGCAGATCGACACCATCAAAGC
Organism: Moryella indoligenes; assembly: GCF_030812885.1. NCBI lineage: Bacteria > Bacillati > Bacillota > Clostridia > Lachnospirales > Lachnospiraceae > Moryella > Moryella indoligenes. Next base: position 309 of record NZ_JAUSTO010000007.1, on the reverse strand, counting down.
GAATGTTGATATGTTTCTCAGTCTGGGAAGTGAAACGGAAGTCACGAAAAAACGAAGCACTCAACTCGAATAAATGCGCCGAGCCTGACTGCATTATGAGAATGTGGTCAGGCTACTCTTTTTGATTTTGGCTCCAAGAACTTGAAACTTTCTATGAATATTTGGATATACCGGTTGATTTCTTGGTGATTTTGATGTATGGTAAAATAAATCTCGCTGAGTTGTAATCTGAGGCGCCAGTTTGTAAGGCGAGATGCTTGTTTGTAAATTGAAAACTGCATATTTGAAAGCGAAACGCCAGTTTTGTAT
>NZ_JAUSTO010000006.1:0-154371 GCF_030812885.1 Moryella indoligenes | reverse complement strand
CAGAACTGGATCAATCAACTCCCCCGAAAGTCCTTTCACTACAGTTCGCCGGAGGAATTATTTCAGACTGTCCTACTTGATCTTGCAATCTAGAAGCATTTTATTTTTATTCTGCGCCGTACTCCGCCGGAAGCTCATTGATGAGTTCCAGAGAGTGCTCCTCGTTCATGCTCTCGCAGAGATCCAGGAAGACATCCAGGGGGACGTTCTGAATCTGCCTGTTGGAGCCGCGGACATTGATGGAGACGGTATTCTCCTCTGCCTCTCTGTCACCCAGCACGATGATATACGGATCCTTGTAATTCTTATATTTCTTGATCTTCTCTTTCATATTGCTGTCGCTGTAATCTGCCTCGCAGCGGATGCCGTTCTTCTGAAGAAGCTTCTCCACCTTCTCTGCGTAAGCATTGTGCTCCATACGAATCGGAACGATGCCGACCTGCATCGGAGAGAGCCAGAACGGGAACGCCCCCTTGAAGTTCTCGATGATGATGCCGATGAAGCGCTCAAGGGAACCGTAAATAGCGCGGTGAATGACGACCGGCATCTCCTTGCTTCCGTCCTGGGCAATATAGCTCAGGCCGAAGTTATGCGGGAGCTGGAAATCGAGCTGTACGGTCCCGCACTGCCATTCTCTGCCGAGCGCATCCTTGATCTGAAGATCAATCTTCGGGCCATAGAAGGCGCCGTCTCCCTCATTAACCTCGTATCCGCCCTCACCGTACTTGTCGTCCAGAATTTTCTTCAGTGCGGCCTCTGCGCGATTCCACACCTCAATATCTCCCATGAAGTCGTCCGGACGGGTGGAGAGTTCCGCGCGGTAGGTAACACCGAAGGTTCCATAGATCTCATCCGCTATCGAAATAATATCAGCGATCTCCTCCTCTATCTGAGACTCCATCACAAAGGTATGGTCGTCATCCTGACGGAACTCCTGCACGCGAAACAGGCCGTTCATCTGTCCGGACTTTTCCTTGCGATGCAGGACATCATACTCGCTGTAGCGGATCGGAAGCTCCTTATAGGAGTGTGTGCTGCGCTTATAGGTCATCATGGCATTCGGGCAGTTCATGGGTTTGGCAGCCATAGTGTCAATCGCCTCGCGGTCAAAGACGGCGGAGCCGGCGAGCATCTTCACACAGCCCGGCGCCGCATCTGGCTCGAGGAGATTCTCCATGACATTTGGGATCTCCGCATCGGCCTTCAGCCATCCGGAAACACCCGGAACCATAAACATATTATTGACATAGTGCGCCCAATGACCGCTGATGAGCCAGAGCTTCTTATTGTTGATGAGCGGCGCGGAGATCTCAGTATAGCCGTGTGCCTCCTGCACCTCGCGGGAGTACTGCAGCAGCGCCTGATACATCTTCCAGCCTCTCGGCAGCCAGTAGGGCATGCCGGGTGCAGTCTCATCAAACATAAAGAGATCCAGCTGCGGACCTATTTTTTTGTGATCGCGCTCCATGGCCTCCTGCACGAGCTTGATATGCTGTTTCAGCTCATCCTTGCTCGGGAAGGCATAGACATAGATTCTTTGGAGCTGATCGCGCTTCTCATCACCTCTCCAGTAGGAGCCGGAGACGGACTTGATCTGAAAAGCCGCACTCATGAGCTCCTGGGAGTTCTGGACGTGCGGTCCGCGACACAGGTCTGCGTAATCATCGCCAGTGTAGTAGACTGTGAGTCTCTCATTCTCGGGGAGCTCCTGAATAAGCTCGGTCTTGAATTTCTGATCCTTAAAGAGCTCCAGTGCCTCTGCGCGGGAGAGCTCCTTCACGCTCCAGTCCTCTCTGCGCTTGATGATCTCGCGCATCTTGTTCTCGATCGTCTTGAAATCATCCTGATTCACAGTTCTCGGCAGGACAAAATCGTAGTACAGACCATCTGCAATCTGCGGCCCTATGGCGTACTGTACATTCTCTCTGCCAAAAATCTCGATCACAGCCTTCGCCAGTATATGCGCGAGGGAGTGGCGGTAAACCTCCAGATACTCTGCTCTTTCCACTTAAATACCTCCTTGGTTCATGCTGGCGTCCGCAGGTCGGCGCGCCGTGTACCAGTGCCGAAACTTTTGGTGGTAGAAATAGAAAAAGTCCCTGCACTGTCTGTTGACAATGCAGGGACGCATATGCGCGGTTCCACCCTGTTTATCTGAAGTACGAACTTCAGATCGCTTCATTCTGATGATAACGGCATCACCGGGCCGGATTGGGGCCTCTCAGAGCTGGTCTTCAGCTGTTCACACAGAAGGCACTTGCAGAACGGCCTGCGCCGGCGCCCCTCTCTGACTGTACTTGCAGCTTACTCTTCTCTTCAACGATTTGACTTAAGAAATATTACAACATTTTTATCTGGATGTAAAGCCCGAAACTCTGAGCGCAGCAAATATACCGGCTCAGGCGATGTGCAGAAACTTTGTCGCAAACTCGAAGTACAGGGTAAGGCTCACAGCATCTACCAGAGTGGTGATGAGGGGCGATGCCATGATAGCCGGATCGATCCCGACGCGCTGAGCGGCCATGGGAAGCAGACAGCCGATCATCTTCGCCACGATCACAGTGAGGCACATACTGAGTACTACAACAATTCCCACGAGCTGCTGCCCCGGGAAAAAGAGGAGGATCCGCACAAAGTTTACGACTGCGAGCACCAGTCCGCAGAGCAGTCCCACGCGCAGCTCCTTCCAGAGCACCTTCAGTACATCGCGCAGTTCAATATCGCCGACTGCCATACCTCGGATAATCATGGTGCTGGCCTGACTGCCTGCATTTCCTCCTGTATCCATGAGCTGAGGAACAAAGGTTACAAGTACGGGCAGTACAGCGAAGGCTGCCTCATACTTTGCAAGTATTCCTCCCGTCAGGGTAGCGCTGATCATGAGAATAAGCAGCCAGGGTATACGGTGCTTTGCCATATCAATGACACCTGTCTTCAGATAGGGCTTCTCGGACGGCGTGATAGCAGCCATCTTCTCGAAGTCCTCTGTGGCCTCTTCTTCCATGACATCGATCGCATCGTCAAAGGTGACGATACCGACCAGACGGTTCTCCTTGTCCACTACAGGAAGTGAACTCAGACCGTACTTATTGAAGAGATCTACAACATCCTCTCTGTCTTCCGTGGTCTGCGCCTTAATGACATGTGTGTCCATGACGTCCTCGATCAGGGTCTCATAGGGATTCATGAGCAGATCTTTGACGGTCACCACGCCCTCGAGCGTTCGCTTATTGTCCATGACGTAGCAGGTGTAGATGGTCTCCTTGTCCACGCCGTGACGGCGGATGTAACTGAATGCCTCCTCTATGGTCATCATCTTGCGGAGGCCAATATATTCCGCCGTCATAATAGAACCCGCGGAATTCTCCGGATACTTCAGAAACTCATTGATTTGAGAGCGAGTCTCAGGGGTTGCATTCTGAAGCACACGCTTCACAATATTTGCCGGAAGCTCCTCGACCATATCAACGGCATCATCCACGGAGAGATCCTCGATGATGTTTGTGAGCTCCTTATCTGTGATACTGCTGACAATATGCTGCTGTTTATCGAGCTCCAGGCAGGCAAAGACCTCTGACGCAAGCTCCTTCGGAAGCAGGCGGAACACGACGACGGTCTTCTCCGGATCCAGCTCCTCGATGAAGGTGGCGACATCGACTTCGTTCATCTCGGAGAGTTCCTGACGGAGGGTACGAAACTTACTCTCATGCACCAGGGCCAGCAGAGCCTCGTTTCTCTCCTCCTCCTCCTCAATCTCATTTATCTTCTCTTCAGCCATAAACCTCTCCTCCTCTCCCTCTTTATGCAACTTCAGTCAAAACAGCCGCGGGCTGTGTGATCGCAGAGCCCGCGGCAGATACATCAGTGCTTCTCTAAATCGGAGGGTCTCATGGTGAGATCAATGCGATCCTTTACCGGATCGACCTTGATAACTTTGACAGTAACCTCATCACCGATGTTGACGACATCCTCTACCTTCGCGACTCTTCTGTCCGCGAGCTTGGAGATGTGAATCATGCCGTCCTTGTTTGGGGTCAGACTGACGAAGGCGCCAAACTCCAGAATGCGAACCACTTTACCCGTAAAGACCTGTCCGGCCTCTATCTCAGTAACAATGTTTCGAATGGTCTGGACAGCCTGTTCGATATTTTCTTTGTCGATGCCGCTGACGTTGACGCTGCCATCCTCCTCTATATCAATCTGAACACCGAAGTCCTCAATGATCTTATTAATGGTCTTGCCCTGCTTGCCGACGACATCTCCGATCTTCTTCGGGTCGATCTTGATCTGAAGGATCTTCGGCGCATATTTGCTGACCTCGGCCCTTGCCTCGGAGATTACCGGATTCATGATGTTGTTGAGGATATACATCCGGGCCTCACGGGTCTTGGCAATCGCCTCCTCAATGATCGGACGTGTGAGACCGTGGATCTTGATATCCATCTGAATTGCGTTGATCCCCTTTTCCGTTCCTGCGACCTTGAAGTCCATGTCGCCAAAGAAGTCCTCAAGGCCCTGAATATCCGTGAGCACGAGATAGTCATCATCCGTCTCACCGGTCACCAGACCGCAGGAGATTCCTGCAACCGGACGCTTGATCGGAACACCGGCAGCCATCAGTGCAAGGCTGGATGCGCATACGCTGGCCTGAGAGGTGGAGCCGTTGGACTCCATAGTCTCGGATACGCAGCGAATCGCGTAGGGGAACTCCTCCTCGCTCGGAATCATCGGAAGCAGTGCGCGCTCTGCCAGTGCGCCGTGGCCGATCTCTCTGCGGCCCGGACCTCTGGAGACACGGGTTTCTCCGACCGAGTAGGAGGGGAAGTTGTACTGGTGCAGGTAGCGCTTGCTCTTGATATCGACATCCATTCCCTCAAGTCTCTGAACCTCAGAGAGCGGAGCGAGTGTGCAGACATCAAGTATCTGGGTCTGACCTCTTGTGAACATCGCAGAGCCATGCACGCGGGGCAGAAGATCAATCTCAGCCGCCAGCGGACGGATCTCTGTAATCTGTCTGCCGTCCGGACGCTTATGATCCTTTAAAATCATCTTCCGCACAGTCTTCTTCTCATACTGATACATTGCATCAGAGATCAGGTCGAGCCATTCCTCATGATCTGCGAGCGCCTCCTTGCACTTCTCTGTGAGCTTATCCACATTGGCATCGCGGGTCTGCTTGTCGTCATTAAAGACAGCTTCCTCCATCTCCTCCTGCGGAATCACTTCTCTGATCGCGTCAAAGAGCTCCTGCGGAACCGCTGAGGAAATATAGCTGTGCTTCTCCTTGCCGACTTCAGCCTGAATCTTCTTAAAGAAGGCAATGATCTCCTTGTTGATGCGGTCTGCCTCGAAGATTGCGTCGATCATGCTCTGTTCCGGAACCTCATTTGCACCGGCCTCGATCATAATGACTTTGTGCTCTGTGCTGGCAACCGTCAGGGCGAGATCGGATACTTTCTTCTGCGCATTGGTGGGATTGATGATGAAATTTCCATCAATCAGACCGACCTGCGTCATCGCGCAGGGACCATCAAAGGGAATATCGGAAATAGTCACGGAGAGTGCGGTGCCGAGCATCGCAGTGAGCTCCGGAGCACAGTCAGGATCGACACTCATCACTAGATTTTCCAGAGTGACGTCATTTCTGTAGTCCTTCGGGAAGAGCGGGCGCATTGGGCGGTCGATCACGCGATCCGTCAGAATTGCGTTTTCAGAGGGCTTGCCCTCACGCTTCATAAAGCCGCCGGGGATCTTGCCGACAGCATACTGTCTCTCGCTGTATTCCACAGAGAGCGGGAAAAAATCAATGCCCTCTCTGGGCTGCTTGCTGGCCGTTGCAGTGGACAGTACCACTGTGTCACCGTAGTGCATCAGCGCTGCACCGTTTGCCTGTGCGCAGACTCTGCCGATTTCTACAGTCAGCGTTCTGCCTGCCAGTTCCATGCTGTAGCTCTTAAATTCTTTACTCATTTTATGTTTCCCTTTCCTCTCTCCAATTACGCGAACAGGTACTGAACAAAGTCCACAAGCGGACGATAACTCCGAGAAATTTCTTATATGATAAAGCAATATCAGGGTGGAATGCGTATTCCACCCTGAGAAAGAAAGCCTGTGTTTACTTTCTGAGTCCGAGCTTCTCGATCAGAGCGCGATAGCCCTCAAGATCGTTGTTCTTGAGATAGCCCAGAAGTCCTCTTCTGTGACCTACCATCATCAGAAGTCCTCTTCTGGAGTGGTGATCCTTCGGATTCGCCTTGAGATGCTCTGTGAGCTCCGCGATGCGCTCAGTCAGAAGTGCGATCTGAACCTCCGGTGAACCGGTATCGCCTTCCTTTCTTCCATATGCCTTGATGATTTCTTCCTTCTTCTCTTTTGTAATCATGTCTCTTCTCCTTTGATTTTTTCTGACCCGGCACTGCGGATTCGGTGGAGTTGCCGAAAACATAGTATCGGGCGCATAATACTTGAAAATAGTACCACGTAAGTTCTGTGAGTGTCAACCGCTTTCAGAGATATCTTTCAGTTCCTCAGCTGCCGATGCTCTGAATATCCCTCTGAATCTGCTCCTTCAGAGCATCCAGACTGTCAAATTTCAGCTCTGGTCGGAGGAAGCGAAGAAAACGCACACATATTCTCTGATCGTAGAGATCTCCGGAATAATTCAGCAGAAAGGTCTCAATCCTTGCGCGATGATGCTGTCTGTCCTCTTTTACAGACGGGTTCGTACCGACATTGGTGATCCCGCGAACCCAGCTTCCATCCGGAAGCTGGGTTTCTGTCTCATAGACACCGTGGCGCGGCAGAAGCTTCCCCTCCGGGACAGAGAGATTCACCGTTGGAAAGCCAAGTATGCTTCCTCCGATGTGGTTGCCTCTCTCTACGATGCCTTCTACGGAGTACACAGAGCCAAGCAGTTCATTCGCCTTCCCGATATTGCCGTTCTGAAGCTCCTCCCGGATGTAGCTGGAGCTGATATCCCGTCCCTCGTCCTGTTCCTTCTCTATAATAAAAGTCTGAAAGCCAAGCTCGGGACCGAGCCTCTGCAGCAGCTCCGCATTGCCGCTGCGGTTCCTCCCAAAAGCACAGTCCGGTCCTGCGACAATAAACTTCATGTTCATGCGGCCAATAAGGATATTTTTAAGAAAATCCTCACCTGACATGGCTGCAACCTCCGCAGTGAAGGGATATTCCACCAGATACTCGATCCCGGCGCTCTCCAGCTTTTTTCTTCGCTCGGCGTTGGTCGTGATCTGAGGTCGGCTGCTTCCTGTGACAATCTGTGCTGGGGGCGTTCCAAAGGTAAATATCGCCGTGGCACAGTGCTCTCGCGCCGCAATTTTACGCATACAGGAAAATATCTTCTGATGCCCCTTGTGATCTCCGTCAAATTTTCCGATGGAGACTACGGTGGGGACCGGAATTTGTATCTCTGTTGTCTCGATCCAGTCCTTCAAATTTTTTCCTTCCGCCGCTGCGTTATTGCAGCGAAAATATTTTTTTTGGCCTGTACAGGCCCTGATCGCTGCGGTAATAGAGCCCGATAAAGCGCTGCTCACTGTCGTAGACCCGAAAAATCGCCCCATCCTGTTCAGTCTGAGGCTGATGTTGGACTTCCGCAGCACTTGTCCTCTGAGAGCTGTTCTGTTCTTCGGAACCATCCGTCTTCGAAAGCAGAAGCTCCTTTGCGACAGGGTTCCCGTTGTGCAGATAGCGATCAGCCTGAGAAACGGCATGGAGTGCGGGGTACTCGGCGAGACAACGGTCTGTGGGTATCACCAGCTCTGAGATCCCCCCTTCTGCCACCGCAGCTTCAATTTCGGAAAGCTTTTTCGCCTGTGCAAGTGAAAAGCTTCCGGAACGCGTTCTGAGCAGCTGCTCCATACAGCCGCCGCAGCCCAATTTCTCACCAATATCATGGCAGAGCGTTCTAATATAGCTTCCCTTACTGCATTCGACTGTCACAGTGATGCGCGGCAGCTGCATCTCTTCTATTCTGATGTCATAGATATGGATGCGTCTTGGCTTTCGTTCCACCTCAATGCCGCGCCGCGCTAGATCTATAAGCTTCTGCCCATTCACCTTCAGAGCGGAGTACATGGGTGGGATCTGATCGTAATCACCAATGAAGGAAAAAATCGCCGCCCTCACTTTTTCCTCATCCGCACAGGGTGACAGCTGTTTTAGTACCGCACCGCTGATATCCTGCGTGTCCGTTGTGATTCCCAAAAGCAGCACCGCGCGATAGCACTTTGTCTTTTCAGTCAGCATATCGCAGAGCTTTGTCGCATTCCCGAGACAGACCGGAAGCACACCCTCCGCATCGGGATCGAGCGTACCGGTGTGCCCTATCTTCTTCTGATGGAGGATACCGCGAAGCTTTGCCACGACATCGTGGGAGCTGTACCCGCGCTCCTTCCGGACATTAAGTACCCCGTTCAGCATAGGAGCTGCCCTCTTATCTTTTCTGTGACAGCGCGCATGATCTCCTCCGCCGGCATCCGGACCGTGCAGCCGGCAGCGCGGATATGCCCGCCGCCGCCAAAGCAGGCGGCAATCTCTGATACATTTACCTTCTCATAGGAGCGCATGGACAGCTTGAACTCGCCTGGCTCTGTTTCGCCGCACAGCACAGAGCATTCCACCCCCTCCGTAAGTCGCAGCTGTTCTGCGATGCCGTCAAGATCCATGGAGCTTGCGCCGTATTCCGCCTTATCCTCCAGGGTGATAACAGCGTAGATCAGTCGGCCGTCCAGCACAGAGACGGCCTTTGTCAGCGCCCTGCCGAGAATGCGGTTCTGCACGAAGGTCTTTCTGTAGTAGGCGACATCAATCATATCTCCAAAGGGGATACCCGTCTCCATCAGCACTCCGGCAATCCGCATGGTCTCTGCGCTGGTCTGAGAATACTTGAACACTCCTGTATCCGTGATGATGCCCGTGTAGAGGCAGGCCGCAATCTCCCGGCTGATCTCCTGCTCCGGAAGCAGCGTATAGAGAAGCTCACAGGTAGAGCTCCGCTCCGGCTCACAGATTGTCTCCATCGCGAAATGTGGATTGGTCACATGGTGGTCAATATTGAGGCTCCGCTTTGCTGCATCAAAGAGCGCAGCAAAATCACCGAGCCGGCCGTGATCCGAGACATCCAGGGCTATTGCGAGCTCTGCATGTATGCCCTGTGCCGGATCTGTCACGATATCCTGAAATCCCTCAAGATAAGCAAATTTTGCCATTGGCTGTTCCAGACAGATACTGACCCGCTTCTCTGGTGCTGTGCTTCGTATGTAATTGTAAAGTGCCAGAGTGGAGCCGACACAGTCCCCATCCGGACGCACATGCCCAAACAGTGCAATGCTCCTCGCAGCAGCGATTCTTTCCAAAAGCAAAGTGTTCATTTATGCCTCTTCTTCGTCTTCCGCTGTATTTTCTTCGCCCTCTCTGTCCTTCTTCAGCTCATCCAGTATGCTGTCGATATGAGCGCCATAGGCAAGGGATCGGTCCGCGACAAAGCGGAGCTCCGGTGTGATGCGGAGATTGATCGTGCGGGCAAGCTCACGGCGAATAAATCCGGTGGCACTCTTCAGTCCCGCAAGTGTATCCTCCACCGCCGCGTCATTTCCCAGCACACTGACATAAACAGTACAGTACTTCAGGTCCGCAGTGACCCGCGCGTCCGTGATGCTGGTCATCGGACTGATGCGCGGATCCTTGATCCCGTTCATCACGACAGACTGAATCTCCTTGCGTACCTCAGCATTGATTCTTGTATTTTTAATGCTGCCTTTTTTCATCTTGTTATTTCCTCGGTACCTCTACCATGGCGTAGGCCTCAACCAGATCGCCCTCCATAAGGTCATTGAACTTCTCAAATACCAGACCGCACTCATAGCCGGCATTCACCTCTTTGACATCATCCTTGAATCTCTTGAGAGAGGCGAGATCGCCGTCAAAGATCTGCTCTCCCTCGCGGGTGATACGCGCCTTGCAGCCACGCTGAATTTTTCCGTCAAGCACATAGGAGCCCGCGATGGTTCCGACACCGGAGGCCTTGAACAGTGCTCTCACCTCCGCGTGACCGATCACTTTTTCCTCAAATACCGGCGCAAGCATGCCGCTCAGTGCGTGCTCAATATCCTCAATCGCCTGATAAATCACCTTGTAGAGGCGTATATCGACATGCTCGTGCTCTGCGATGGATTTTGCCGTTGCATCCGGGCGCACATTAAAGCCGATGATGATCGCATTGCTGGCACTCGCGAGAGCCACATCCGATTCACTGATGGCGCCGACCGCGCTGTGAATCACGCGCACCTGCACCTCTTCATTGGAGAGCTTGCTCAGAGATTGCTTGACTGCCTCCACAGAGCCCTGAACATCTGCCTTGACAATGAGCGGCAGTTCCTTGATTTCGCCGGCCTTGATCTGCCCGAAGAGATCATCGAGAGAGAGCTTCGCCTTGGTCTCCTCAATCAGCTTGTTCTTGCCCTCGCTGACAAAGGTTGCCGCAAAGTCCTTGGCCTCCTTGTCGCTGTCCATGGCGACGAAGATCTCGCCCGCATTCGGCACTGCGCTGAGACCCTGAATCTCCACAGGAGTGGAAGGCTTCGCCTCCTTCACGCGCATGCCCTTGTCGTTCAGCATGGCTCTGATCTTTCCGTAGCAGGAGCCCGCCGCCACGAAGTCACCGACGTGCAGGGTTCCCTTCTGAACCAGAACGGTCGCAACCGGCCCCTTGCCCTTGTCAAGCTGCGCCTCAACCACAAGTCCGCGGGCATTTCTGTTCGGATTTGCCTTCAGCTCCTTCACATCCGCTGTGAGCAGTATCATCTCCAGGAGATTTTCAATTCCTTCATGCGTTTTCGCGGAGATCGGGCAGCAGATTGTGGTTCCGCCCCAGTCCTCTGCGACAAGCTCGTACTGCATGAGCTCCTGCTTGACGCGCTCAATATTTGCCGCGGGCTTATCGATCTTATTGATTGCGACAATAATATCTACTCCCGCAGCCTTTGCATGGTTAATTGCCTCGACGGTCTGCGGCATGATGCCATCATCCGCCGCGACAACCAGAACTGCGATATCCGTGGACTGTGCGCCGCGCATACGCATCGCTGTAAATGCCTCATGTCCGGGTGTATCGAGGAAGGTGATCGGGCGATCCTTGACCTTCACCATATAAGCGCCGATATGCTGGGTGATGCCTCCGGCCTCGCGGCTTGTAACGCTGGTCTTACGGATTGCGTCGAGCAGAGAGGTCTTGCCGTGGTCAACGTGACCCATGACGCAGACAACCGGCGGACGGGAGACCATCTCCCCGACATCCTCCTTCTCCTCCTTCAGGAGCTCCGCGATCACGTCGATCTTCTCCTCCGGAGAGCAGAGGATCTCATACTCAAGCGCGAGCTCCTCCGCCTTCTCGTAGGGAATCTCCGAATTGATAGTATAAAGCTCCCCCTTCGCAAAGAGCTTCTTGATGAGCTCGGAGGCGTTCTTCTTCATCTTCTTCGCGAGCTCGCTGATGGTAATATTCTCCGGAAGAATAATCTCCTTGATCTCCTCCTCTACCTTTGCAGCCTTCGGCTTCTCCGGCATGATGAAGGGGTGACGTGTCACCTTGCCGCCCTTGCCGTTCTTAAAACCATCCTCTGTCTTGTAGCGCTTGTCATTCTTGTCCTTGAAGTTATTTTTGCTCGGACGGTTGCTGACCGGCTTCTTCACAAGCGGAGTATCCCCGCCGCCGACATTCTTGGAGGCAAAGTTTCCGCCCTTCCTATTGTCATAGCCGCTGCCCGGACGCGCACTGAAGGAACCGGATCTACCGCCCTGTCCCTGTGCAGGTCTGCCGCCCTGATAGCTGCCGCTGCGGTTGCCGTAGCTTCCACCCTGCGTCTGGACGTTTCGATTGCCCTGATAGCCGCCGGAGCTGCGGCCGCCGGAGCTTCCATTCTGTCCCTGTGCGGGTCTGCCGCCCTGATAGCTGCCGCTGCGATTTCCATAGCTTCCCTGGCGGCGATCACCCTGTGCAGGTCTGCCGGCCTGTCCGCCGCGGCTCTGATAGTTCCCCTGCGGTCTATCGCCCTGCAGCGTATTGAGCTGAACCACAACACCATTTCTTATGATGCTTCCGACGGGTCTGGTCGGAGCTGTATGTCTTACCGGAGCTGCTGGTCTCACAGGCGCAACAGGCTTTGCTGCGGTCTTTTGCTCCGTGCTCTTTGCCGCAGTATCCGTCTCCGGCTTCTCCGTTCTGGCAGCGGGAGCCGCCTTCTCAGCGGGCTTTGCTGCATGATTGTCCGGCTGAACGCCCTGCTTCAGCTCCTTCTCACTATCCTTCGGCGCAGCTGCGGTCTTAGTCCTTGCGGGCTTTGGGCTGCTCTTCGGCTTTACCCGGATCTGCTGGGCATTCTGCGGGCGGAAAACCGCCGTGAATTTTTTCTTCTTCGGTGCCGCCTCCGCACTCTGCTCCGCTGCTGATGCAGTATTCTCGCCTGCCGGCGCTGTATTTACCTCTACTTTTTTCGCTGTCTCTGATGTTTCTGTTTTCTTCACTACCTGGGCCTCCATTTTTTCGGCTTATCATACTTGCGGAACGCATCCGCGCTGTACTCCTGATTTACTCTGTCATATCTGTTGTCCATCCGTTGCTTTTTTATCTGTATCCGATACCTGACTTCCGGCTTCAAGCTGTCTGAGCAGTTTTTCCACTGCTCCTGCGAGATTTTCGTCTCCAATTGCAAGAGAGGCACGCAGCTCCTTTCCAATAGCTCGTCCAAGCCGCTCCCGTGTCTCAAATACAAAACACGGAATTTCATAAAATGTACATTTGTCCTGAAAACGCTTTCTCGTGTTTTCCGAGGCATCCTCCGCAACAATCACCAGAAAAGCTCTTCCGCTCTGAATGAGCTTTTCTGCCGAAAATTCTCCGCTTGCAAGCTTTCCTGCCCGCTGCGCCATTCCGATCAGTCCCAGCGCTCTATCCTCTGTCCGCATATGCAGTCATCTCCTTTTCCAGACGCTCGTACACGGCTCTTGAAACAGCCTCGCGAAAGGAGCGATCCAGCCCCTTTGTCTTCCACGCTCTCTGAAGACATTCAGGATTTTTGCAGATATAGGCGCCTCTGCCGTTACTCTTTCCGCCGGGATCCATAAAAATCTCTCCCCCGGCAGTTCTGACAATGCGCAGCAGCTCCTGCTTCGGCCTCTCGCTTCCACATCCTATGCAGGTACGAATCGGTATTTTCTTCAAGCCTTATTCTCCCTCCGGCTCGGTCGGACCGGATTCTTCACTGTAAAGCTCTCCCTCAATCTCAGTGCTGCCCTCCGTCTGATAATCAATGCCAAGCTCATCAAAGAGCCCGCTCTCCTGCGCCTGTGTCTCACTCTTGATATCAATCTTGAAACCGGTGAGCTTTGCCGCCAGGCGGGCGTTCTGTCCCTCCTTGCCGATGGCGAGTGAGAGCTGGTAATCGGGGACGATCACCTGCGCCTCTCTTCCCTCCTCGTCCGCCATAACAAGAATCACCTTCGCCGGGCTCAGTGCATTCTCAATCAGGTAAGCAGGATTTTCATCCCAGTTGATAATATCAATCTTCTCTCCGCGCAGTTCATCGACCACCGCATTGACGCGCGCTCCGTTCATGCCGACGCAGGCGCCGACCGGATCCACATTCGGGTCGTTCGACCAGACAGCCATCTTGGTTCTGGAGCCGGCCTCGCGGGCGATCGCTCTGATCTCCACTGTGCCGTCACGCACCTCCGTAACCTCCTGCTCGAACAGACGCTTCACCAGCTCCGGATGAGAGCGGGAGACTGTGATCTTTGGCCCTCTCGGCGTGTCCTTGACCTCCACGACATAGAGCTTGATCCGGTCTGTGGGATTGAATTCCTCCCCCTTCACCTGCTCGCTCTCAGTGAGCAGTGTATCGCAGCGCCCCAGACTGATGGAAAGATTGTTCCCAACGTGACGCTGCACAATACCGGTGATAATATCCTTCTCTTTTTCAAAGTAATCGTTGTAAATTACCTTTCTCTCTTCCTCGCGTATCTTCTGGAGGATCACATTCTTTGCAATCCCGGTCGCAATGCGGCCGAACTCTCTGGATTTGATCTCAATCGGAACGATGTCTCCGGCCTCATACTTTGCATCGATCATCTTCGCCTCTGCAAGGGAGATCATTGTAGCCTTCTCCTCTGCGCTTGGCTTCTCCGGCATTTCCTCGACAACGGTCTTCTTCTGCATCACTCTGTATTTGCAGCTGTCTCTGTCCATCAGGATATCGACATTATCCGCCGTGCCATAACTGTTCTTACAGGCACTGAGCAGCGAATTCTGAATGGCATCAAGAAGCGAATCCTTGCTGATATTCTTCTCACGCTCCAGGAGCTCAATGGCTTCCTTCAGCTCGTTCCCGCTCTCGACCGGTTCCTTTGTAGTCTTTCTCATGGTCCTTCGTTTTTCCTCCGTTGTCCGATTTAAAAATCAATCGCCAGCCGCAGCATGGCAATGTTACTTCTCTCCAGTTTCAGCTCTGTCTCTCCATCTATAAGAGTGATCACGGAGCTGTCAAAGTCGCCGAGCGTGCCGGAAATTTCTTTGCTTCCGTTGATAGCCCGGTAGAGCTTCGCCTCGACCCTCTTTCCCCTCTCCCTGATAAAATCCTTGTCCTTCTTCAGCTGTCTGCCAAGTCCGGGAGAGCTGACTTCCAGAATATAGTTCTCCGGGATGAAGTCCTCCTGATCCAGCCAGTCTGAGAGCCTGCGGCTGATGTCGGCACAGTCATCAATGCCGATGCCGCCCTCCATGTCACAGTACGCCCTGAGATACCAGCTTCCCGCCTCTCTCACAAATTCTACATCCACCACTTCAAAATCCATGGTTTTCTGTAATTCTGCAAGAAATTGCTCTGTGCGCTGCACATAGCTCTCATGCTTTGCCAAATAACTTCCCTCCTGAATGTTCGTTCTTTCCGCCGCGATACAAACTAAAAGTGTGGACCGCTCGGCCCACACTTTCTAAGTTTAACTGTTATCATTGTCACTCTAACACAGGTTTACAATAATTGCAAGTGCTTCTTTGGATCAGACCCGCAGGCTGAGACTTTCAGCCAAAGGTCCTTCACTGTCTCTCTGTCAGGGCCGCAAGCAGTGTATTGCTTCTCTGAATAAACTCTGCCATGCGCTCCGCCCCAAGACTTCCGTGCTGAATTCTGGCAAGATCATAGAGCTGCTCACAGACCTGCTTTGTGAGAGAGGGCTTTGTCTCTGCCGCAGCCTCTGTCGGAACAGAATCAGCAGCCTTTTCGGCATTCACCGCCTCTGCATGCTCTGAAGCTTTGCTCTCCGTATCAGCGCCTTTCTCCTTCACCACAACCTTAGAGCGAAGGAACTCGACCAGCGGATGCCTTGTGTTCAGAACCAGCGTCTCTCCCTCACCCGCAAAGAAATCCTCATTTTCCCCCATGCCGTACTGCTTCATCATGTCCTGCATGCGGCGGCTCTCCTCAGAGAGCGTGAGGACAGATGCAGTGTTTGCGTCCTTCAGGGCCTCAAGCGTGATCGTCAGCTTCTCATTTCCGATCGCCTTCTTCACAGCCTTGATGAGAGCCTCGTCCTGCTTCTTTGCGTCCTCGCTCTGCTCCGTATCCTCTGTCTCACGGAAGGCCTCGTTTAAATCGGCGTCGATACGCAGGAATTTCAAATCCTTATTCTTCTGCTCAAGCTGTCCGATAAAGGGCATATCAATCGCGTGGGGGAGAATCACCGCATCGATCTTCTGATTGCGGAACATGCGGATGTACTGACTCTGCGCCTTCTCGTCGGTCACATAGAAGATTTTATTTTCAAAGCGCTCTTTGTTCTCCTCCATGCAGTCCTTTAAGCTCAGGTACTTGCCGTCAATATTCTTGAAGAGAATATAGTCATTGATCTTTTCCGCAAATTTCTCGTCTTTCAGACAGCCAAACTTGATAAAGGGCGCAATGTCATCCCAGTACTTCTCATAGTTTTCGCGGTCCGTCTTGCACATGCCGGAGAGCTTGTCCGCGACCTTTTTGGTGATATAATCACTGATTTTCTTCACAAAGCCATCGTTCTGCAGCGCACTGCGCGACACGTTCAGCGGAAGATCCGGGCAGTCGATCACGCCCTTTAAGAGCAGCAGAAACTCCGGAATCACTTCCTTGATATTATCCGCGATGAAGACCTGATTGTTGTAGAGCTTTATCTTTCCCTCAATCGACTCATACTCCATATTGATCTTCGGAAAATAAAGTATACCCTTCAGATTAAACGGATAATCCATATTCAGATGTATCCAGAACAGCGGCTCTCTGTAATCGAGGAAGACCTTGCGGTAAAATTCCTTATACTCCTCCTCCGTGCACTCATTCGGGTGCTTTGTCCAGAGCGGATGAATCTCATTGATCTGTTCCGGACGCTTTCTGATCTTATAGCGCTCACAGGACGGCTCGATCTCTACCGTTTCCTTGCTGCCGTCCTCCTTCTCCTTTTCTTCCGTCTTCGCAGGTTCAACAACAGTCTCGATGATGGTGTCGTCCTCGCGCAGCTCATCCTTCTCTATCATCTCACTCTGCGGCTCGCCTCCCTCCACAGAGAGAAGAATCGGAACCGGCATGAAAGAACAATACTTTTCAAGGATCTCACGGGTGCGGTATTCATTGGAAAACTCCGCGCAATCCTCATTCAGATAGAGCGTCACTGTTGTACCGTGCTCCGTGCGCGTGCCATCTGTCATTTCATACTCCACGCCGCCATCGGACTCCCAGTGAACCGGATCAGCCCCCTCCTGATAGGACAGGCTGTCAATACTCACCCTGTCTGCCACCATAAATGCCGAATAAAATCCAAGGCCGAAATGACCGATGATCTGATCGTCATTTGCCTTGTCCTTATATTTTTCGAGAAAATCTCTGGCACCGGAAAAAGCGATCTGGTTGATATACTCGTCCACCTCCTGCTCTGTCATGCCGAGACCATTATCCGTAAAGCTCAGACTCTTTTCCCCGGGATTCACCTTCACCTGAATGCTGTACTTCTCGCCCTCGCTCTCCGTGTACTCTCCCATCAGCGCAAGCTTTTTCAGCTTTGTCACGGCATCGCAGCCATTTGACACAAGCTCTCGCACAAAAATATCGTGATCGGAATAGAGCCATTTCTTGATAATCGGGAAAATGTTGTCGCTGTTAATTGATAAGTTGCCCTTCTTTGCCGCCATAAAACATCACCTCATCCTATATAGTGTAAAGCAATCAAACAGACCGTGCCTGTCCGTATATGAACTCATATCTTGCATTATAGTCCTTATAGAACAGATGTCAATCCTTTTTGGCACTCATGAGCGGAGAGTGCTGATTTAACCCTGATATCTCCAGAATTCACAGAGGCGCCCCCTCAGTTTTTCCTCTGTTATTGTCTCACAGTCACTCCACTCCCGCGGAAACAGCACCCGATAATCGCGGTGAAGGAAGCGCTCGTCCAGAAGCAGGATAATACCTCTGTCATTCTCACTTCGAATCAGACGTCCGGCCGCCTGCATCACCTTATTCATCCCCGGATAGCGATAGGCGTAATCAAAGCCGTTTTCCCCTCGGCGATTGTAGTACTGTCTCTTTAACTCAGATTCCGTATTGATGGCGGGCAGTCCGGTACCGACCACCACGACGCCGATCAGCTGTTCTGCCCGGAGATCAATGCCCTCTGAAAACACTCCGCCCATGACGCAGAGCCCAAGTTGCGGACACGCGCCGTCCTGAAACGCAGACAAAAAATTCGCACGCTGAGATTCCTGCATCTCCGGCTGCTGAATCTGAAGCTGATAGCGCACCGGAAGCATGTCCCCCTTTACACAGACAGGGGGCGTTTCGATATGTCTGTGTATCGCTTCCAAATAAGTATAGGAAGGGAAAAAGCAGAGATAGTTTCCCGGCCGCGCTGTAAGAAGTGTGCGGATATAGGCCGCTATCCGTATATACTCCGCCTCATTCCGTCGCGTGTAGCGGGAGCTCACATCGGCCGCACAGAGAAGGAGCCGCCGCTCTCTCGGAAAAGGGCTCTCCGCATAGATCGCAAATTCCTCCCGCTCGCCGGTCAGCAGGTCCTTGTAATATTGAATCGGAAGCAGCGTCGCGGAGAAGAATACCGCGCTCCGTGAAAATTCCAGATATTTTTTTAGCTGTGCAGAAGGGTCAATACAGAGGAGCTTTACAAGAAACTGCTCCCCTCTGCGCTCAGCATAGACAACATAGTGTTCATCCAGCTCCTCTGCCACCGCAAGAAAACTGCGCAGCACAAAGAAATACGAAAGCAGCTCCTTTCGCTCCGGCAGTTCTTTTCTGTCCTCCATAAGCTCTGAGAGCAGCGTGTAGCACTGATTTAGAGGCGACAGCAGAAAATTTACATCCGGAAGCTCTGCCGCCTCTCTGCCGGATATCGGATCAGCTGAGATCCGGGGATACTCGGATAAGCTTCTTCGCATCGCAAGCATGGCAAGATTCAATGACTGAAGCGCTGCACCGAGACGCTTCCCATAAGGCCTGAGCAGCCGCTTTAAGGCAAGCACATCCTCCTTCTTCAGCGCAGCACTGTACATCTCTGACGCGCGCTCAGGAAGATTGTGTGCCTCATCAATAAGAAAGATGTTATTTTTATCTGCACCCTCCGAAAAGAAACGCTTCAGGTGCGCACGCGGATCAAAAGCATAGTTATAATCTGCAATGACGCTGTCACACCAGCTGCTGAGATCAAGGCTCAGATAATAGGGACATACAGAATGTTGCCTTGCCCGAGAAAAAAGCACTTGGTCTGTGATCACTGCTTCTGTCTGCAGGAGCTCATAAATTGCCTCGTTGACTCTGTCATAGTGTCCCCTTGCATAGGGACAGGCCTCCGGATTGCAATCGACAGCTTCGTTCAGACAGAGCTTTTCCTTTGCACTGAGCGAACAGCTAATCCAGGACAGTCCCCGCCCGGTCAGAAGCTGAAAGCTCTCCTCCGCTACACTGCGCGCAATGTTTTTGGCTGTCAGATAGAAGACTCGCTCTGACAGTCCCTCGGCGACCGCCTTGACGGAGGGATAAATCACAGAAAGTGTCTTTCCGACTCCGGTAGGGGCCTGAATAAAGAGATTGCGACTGCGTCTGATCGCACGAAAGACGTCTACTGCAGTTTCCTTCTGCCCGCTTCTGTAATTGTAGGGAAAATTAAGAACTGCCGCGCTGCGGTTACGCGCCTCTCTGTGCTCCGCAAGGAAACGCGCCCAGCGGAAATACTCTGACACCAGGGCGTTCATCCAGCGAAGAAGCTCCTCCGCTTCATACTCTATCTGAAAACGTCTGATTTCCTCCGTCTCCAGATTACAATAACTCAGCTGACAGCAAAGCCGCCCTGACAGTTCTTCATTTTTGACCAGCATGGCGGCATAGCACTTTGCCTGTGCAAGGTGCAGAGGGCGCGCCTCCGTAAGCCTTCTTACATCTGCATAGATGCCCTTGATCTCGTCCACCGTGATCTTATCCTGCTCTCGCTGGATTCCGTCTGCGCGTCCCTCGACAGACAGGGTAAGCCCGTTCTCCTCATACAGAGCCTTCAGCGGGACCTCTGCCTGATAGTTTGGAGGCATGGATTTCTGTATTTTTCTGTGAATGCGGCCGCCCTGCAGCATAGCCTCCGGATCCGTATCAAATTCCGTGCGATTGTCAATATCTCCAGACCGGAGTATAAATTCCACCAGATTCCGGACTGAAATTCTCTGTGCGTACATCATGCTCTCATTCTATCACTGCAGAGGGGTGTACTGCCATGTCGCCAGCGCATAAAAGCTATAAAAAGGCAAAAAAACAGCAGAGACAGGCAAATTCTGCCCCATATCTCTGCTGTGTCATTTTGCACAGATTCGTTTCAGCAGGCTCAGGCTGCGGTGCTGTCACCCGCTGCAAAGTCCGTAAGCATCTGCTCAAATTCCAAATTGTGCCCGTGATAGCTCACATTCAGAACTCTTGCGAGATCCATTCCCATAATACCGAGAAAGGACTTCCCATCTACCGCGATCCGGTTATAACTCACATCAATATCAAAATCACAGCGCTCTGCCGCCTGCACAAAGCGTTTTACTTCTTCCACTCCATGTAATCTGATTCTGCGTTCCATTCTATTCTATCTCCTCTCCGCGTTATTTTAAGCTGCTCTCAGCCTCTGTTTCCGCCTTCTCTGCTGATTCCGGCAATGCCTCCGTCTCAACCTTCTCTGTCTCAGTTTTCATTTCAATACCCGGTCCGGCAGTCTCCCCCTGCTGAACAGAAAGCACGCGTTTCACCTTCGTAACTTTGGCTCCTGCGCTCTGACCGGAATAGGTTTTCAGCTCCGAATGATCTCCCTCGCTGAAATATGTCCCGTTGCTCTTCTCCGCAATTTCCTCCGGAAGCTCCTGTGCCGTGACTGCTGCGTCCTCCGGAGAGAGCTCTTCTCTTACCTCTGCATCCGCTGCACTGGCCAGTTTTACGAGAACCTCCGGTTCGCTGTAACGCGTATTGGACACAAGAAAGGACACCCCGGCTACATAATGCGCATAATAAGCTTCTGCGTAGGGAATACGCACACGGCTCATGGAACGATCCGAGAGATTGTAGCGCTCCCAGCGCGTGCCCCATTCAATCGCCGCTGCAGCCGGAGAGGACCATTTTGTTTTTGCAAAGTGATTCACAAAGTCTTTCTCTCCTGCCTCCTGACACAAAAAGTCAAGCTGCGCATAGATGTCGCCTGCTGCACAGCCGCGCGAAGCTGCGTAGTGCTCAAGCTGTGTTCTTCGCTCAAAGCTCCACTGTCCCAACCCGTAGCCGATATGGTTGCCTCTCTCCTCAAAACCCGGGTCTATGCCACTCTCCTGCTGAAAATTCCCCAGCAGGCCGGCGATTGCTGTTTCCTCCCATCCTTTTCCCTTAAAATAATTCCAGATCAGATCTGCAGTGCCGAGGTTTAGGTAAAGACGATGATTTCCTTCATTGCTATAGTCAAAACCCTCATAGCGCGAACCAGCCGCGGCGGCCATATAGCCGTCCGGACCAACATAATAGGAATCCGGCGTCATCTCATCTTTTAGAATTCTGCCGATGGAATCACAGTAGAACCATCTCCCGTCCTCACTGGACGCCCAGCTGTCCACACAGGGTATCCCATTGACGTCTGCATAATATTCCTGCTCTCCGACATAGAAGCGCCCGCTGTCCATGCTGCCGTCCGCGGCAAAATGATAGCGGTAATTCCCGATCTTTCGAAACTGTCCGCACTCCATGATGCCTGCCGCATTCAGATAGTAGTACCTGTTCTGATACAACAGCCAGGACGCGGAAACCGGCCGTCCCTCTGCATCACTGTAGCTCCAGCCTGCCTCTGACTCGGTCCAGCTGCCGCCCTCACTGTTTTTCAGGATTCTGCTGCCGCCCTCAGTGAGGATATAATCCGGCATATCCGAAGCCTCCATTGCAGCTTCCTCTGTCTTCTGCACAGCGGCAAGCGCATTCCTGCTTCCGGTTCTCCCGGCAAGCAGTGCGGACAAAATCCCAGCTGCTGTCAGAAGCACCGCTGCGAGCAGACGCAGCTGTTCCCTGTGCAGCGCCGCTCTGATTTTTTCTGACATGATGTTACTCCCCTGAAACTGAAGGAATCCGCTGTTTCAGCGGATTCATAATCTGTAGTCGTCACACAGTATGTCAGAGCCTTTTCGCAATTGCAAGAATTTTGCTTGCTTTTTAATATTTTTTTAATATTTTAGCAACATTCTCTTCAAAAAGGAAATAAGCAAATCCTATAAAAGTTTTTAATTGGCAGAAAATTTTGATTTAATCAATCAAAAAGCCTGAATCTTTACAATTCAGGCTCACGCAGAGGAAGAGAGGCTCGAACTCCCGTCTTCGGTTTTGGAGACCAACGTTCTACCACTGAACTATTCCTCTGTACGTGGATGACAGCTGTCAGCCACGCGAGTTAATATACCATTAAGCTGTCTTACTGTCAAGGAAAATCTTTGCAAAACAGTGACACTGCCCTCCTGAATTTTCGATCTGTCTTTAGTGAAACAGAAGTTCTATCGCTTCTGCTACCGTTGAGACCCCAATACAGCGTATTGCATCCGGCTGTTTTAGTTTCTTCAGACAGGACTTCGGGAGTATACAGAGCTGAAAACCGAGCTTTGCAGCCTCTCTGACGCGCTGTTCTGCCATGGAGACTGAGCGGACCTCTCCAGAGAGCCCAACCTCTCCGAACAGTACTGTGTGTTCCTCCACCGGAATATCCCGATAGGAGGAGACCAGCGCCATCATAACTGCAAGGTCCATCGCAGGCTCATTCATGCGTATTCCACCCGCTGCATTGACATACGCGTCCAGACGCGACATCGGAAGATGACAGCGCTTCTCAAGCACCGCCATCAAAAGATTGATGCGATTATAATCAAAGCCGGCCGCGGTGCGCCGCGGCATACCAAAAGCCGTCTCCGCTACCAGTGCCTGTACCTCAAGAAGCAGAGGGCGCGAGCCCTCCATGGAGCATGCGACCACTGCTCCGCTTGCACCGACAGGCCTCCCGTCCAGCATATATTCAGAAGGGTTTTGAACCTCACGGAGGCCGGTCTCCGTCATTTCAAACACGCCGATCTCATTGGTTGAGCCAAAGCGATTCTTTACTGCACGGAGGATGCGATAAGAAGCGTGCTTCTCGCCCTCAAAATAGAGCACAGTATCCACCATATGCTCCAGCACACGCGGCCCGGCCACCTGCCCTTCCTTGGTCACATGTCCAATGATAAAAACTGCAATACCGCCGCCCTTTGCGATCTGCATCAGTATATTCGTAGACTCACGCACCTGGCTCACAGAACCCGGAGCGGCAGAAATCTCCTCACAGTACATAGTCTGAATAGAATCAATCACTACAATATCCGGCCGCAGCTCCTCTATGCTCCCTCGAATCAGGTTCAGATTGGTCTCACTGAGAAAGAGAAGCTCGCCCTGTACACTCCCGATGCGGTTCGCTCTGAGACGAATCTGCTTCAGCGACTCCTCACCGGAGATATAGAGCACCTTTTTCCCGACTGCCGCGAAATTCCGGCAGACCTGCAGCAGTATCGTAGACTTTCCTATGCCAGGATCACCGCCCACCAGCACCATGGAGCCCGCAACTGTACCGCCGCCGAGCACGCGGTCCAACTCTGCATAGCCTGTCCCAAAGCGCTCCTCTCCTGCAGCATCAATTTCTGAGAGCAATACCGGACGCACAGCAAGCTGCATTCCTCCCCGCACGGCATCCCGCCCCTGACTTGCTCCGCTGAGTCCGCGTGCAGATCTCGCCGCGACAGGCTCCTCTACCATCGTATTCCACGCATGGCAGGCCGGGCACTGCCCGACCCACTTTGCGGATTCAAAGCCACACTCACTGCAGAAAAAACCTGTTGTCCGCTTCATGACTGCTTCGTTCCAGCTGTAATACTGCCGGCCTTTTCCGTGTGTGCTGAAGCTCTCTTTCTTCTGACGGCTGTACGCCTTGCGGCGGCTTTTTTAATAAACTCCAGCGCGCGCTCCTCCGGCTTCTCCCGCTCCGGGCAGCTGACAAGCACGCTGTCTCCCTCACGGATGCGACCGTCCAGCACCGCCTCCGCAAGCTTGTCCTCCAGCTCATTCTGAATGGCGCGCTTCAGTGGCCGCGCTCCGTATTTCGGATCATACCCCTTATCAATCAGGAATTCCTTTGCCGCTTCATCAAAGGAGAGGCTCAGCGCCATCTGCTCCTCCGTGCGCTTTCCGATCGCATTCAGAAGAATCTCCACGATCTGCTTCATGTTCTCGCGATTCAGCTGATGGAAGACGATCGTCTCGTCAATACGGTTCAGAAACTCCGGCTTAAAGATGCGGCGCAGCTCTTCCAGCACTCCGTCCTTCATCTTGCGATAGTCGGTCTCGGCGCTCTCGTGTGCCGAAAAGCCCAATACCTTTGGCGCAATAATTCTGGACGCTCCGGCATTGCTTGTCATGATAATCACAGTGTTTTTAAAATCAATCCTTCGTCCCTGTGAATCCGTGATGTGCCCGTCATCCAGCACCTGAAGCAGTACATTGAAGACATCTGGATGTGCCTTCTCAATCTCATCAAAAAGTATCACAGAATAAGGATTTCTTCTCACTTTCTCGGAGAGCTGTCCCCCCTCCTCATAGCCGACATAGCCGGGTGGAGAGCCAACCATCTTGGAGACACTGTGCTTCTCCATGTACTCGCTCATATCCACACGAATCAGCGCCTGCTCCGTGCCAAAGAGCGCCTCCGCGAGCGCCTTTGAGAGCTCTGTCTTTCCGACACCCGTAGGCCCCAGAAAGAGAAAGGAACCGATGGGTCGCCGCGGATCCTTGAGTCCGACCCGGCCTCTCCGGATAGCCCTTGCAATAGCGCTGACGGCCTCCTCCTGACCGACCACCCTTTCATGCAGCACAGCTTCCAGCTTTTTCAGGCGCTCATTTTCCTCCTCCGTGAGCTTCTGTACCGGAATTTTGGTCCAGGCCGAGACAACGTCCGCGATTTCCGCTTCGTCTACGACAAGCTTTCTCTCTGCTTTTTCCTTCTGCCACTTCTCCCGGATCTTTTCAATCTTCAGCTGCTTCTTTTCCTGCTTTTTCTTAATATCTCCGGCGCGCTCAAACTCCTCTGCCTTCACCGCATCCAGCTTCTGTTTTTCCAGCTTCTCAATATCAGCCGTGAGAGCCCGTATCTCCGGCGGCTCAATGTAGCCCTCGAGACGGGTTCTGGAGGCAGCCTCATCTATGAGATCAATTGCCTTGTCCGGAAGAAAGCGATCGCTGATATAGCGGACAGAGAGCTGCACTGCAGCCTTCAGTGCCGCATCTGTAATACGCACCTTATGATGCTGCTCGTAGCGCGGGCGAAGTCCCGTGAGTATCTCTACAGATTCCTCCTCCGTTGGCTCCTCAACCGTGATCGGCTGAAAGCGACGCTCCAGAGCAGCGTCCTTCTCGATATATTTCCTGTACTCCTCTATGGTTGTGGCTCCGATGAGCTGCAGCTCTCCGCGCGCCAGAGAGGGCTTCAGAATATTGCTCGCGTCCATGGCGCCCTCCGCAGAGCCTGCGCCTATAATCGTATGCAGCTCATCAATGAAAAGGAGAATATTGCCCGCCTGCATGACCTCCTGCAATACTTTCTTGATGCGCTCTTCAAACTCGCCGCGGTACTTGGAACCCGCGATCATGCCGGAAAGATCCAGCGTAACCAGCCGCTTTCCTTCTATTGTCTCAGGAACCTCCCCCGCGACGATCATCTGCGCAAGCCCTTCTGCGACCGCTGTCTTTCCGACACCCGGCTCACCGATGAGACAGGGATTGTTCTTTGTCCTCCGGCTCAGGATCTGCATGACGCGCTGCATCTCCATGCTTCTTCCAATGACCGGATCCAGCCTTCCTGCACGCGCAAGTGCGGTGAGATCTCTTGAGTACTGATCCAGGGTAGGAGTCTCCGGCATATTGTCCTGATGCTGCGCGCCTGCTGTCTCTCCCTGTGACGCACCTTCCTCTCCCATCGCGCCGAGCATATCCACATATATTTTCTGCACGTTTACGCCCATCGTGTAGAGGAGCTTACTGGCGATGCAATTCTTCTCCCGGAGTATGGCGATAAGCAGATGCTCTGTCCCGATCTGCGGCGCGTGATAACGCTCCGCCTCCGCGTGACTGTTCTCGATCACACGCCGGGCCATGGGCGTATACTGCGGCTCATCCTGCACTTTGACATTGCCGCCGGAGGAAATCAGCTGATCCATCAGTTCAAGGATCTTCGGCTCCGTGACTTCATTTTCCTCCAGAACACGCGCAGCGACACCGCTGCCCTGACGCACCAGTCCCAGCAGCAGGTGCTCCGTTCCGATATAGTTGTTATAGCTCTCCCGGGCGGCCTGATATGCGAGATTCACTGCCTCCCGCGCCTGCTCGGTAAAATAATCTGCCATAAATGTACTCCTTTCAGCTCTCCGTGAGTTCCGGAAGCTCTCTTCTTATGTAGTCTGCCCGTATCGAATCGATCTTCTCTCTGTCAACAGGTCCCTTCGCCCCGGCGATCAAATTAGAGGGCTGAACGCCGAAATAGAGGCGGTAAATGCTGCACGGCACGCTGGTTTTTATAAGACCGTCAGAGAGACCTGCCATCACCTGTGAGAGGTAGCGCAGCGCATCGCGTATACTCAGCTTTCGCGCGTATTTCAAAAGCCCATAGGACTTGTACACCTCATCCAGACGCTCCAGTCGATGGCTCTCCAGAGATTTCTTCCGAACCTGATTCTCTTCGCTGTTCAGCTGAGACACCACCTTTGAGACCAGATCCAGTATCTCCCGCTCGCTGAGTCCCAGCGTCTTCGAATTGGAGATATCATAGAGCGCACCGTAATTTTCCTTGCCATTTCCGTATACACCGCGTATTGTGACCCCAAACTGCGTCATGGATTCCAGAAGGCTTGGGAACTGCCGTCCTGTCGACAGTGCGGGGAGGTGCACCACAACGTTCGCGCGCATTCCCGTCCCGACATTGGTGGGAAATGAACTCAGATAGCCATAGCGCTCATCGAAGGCATAAGAAAAATGTTCGTTCATATAATCATCAAGCCGATTAGCCCGCTCCCAGAGATCATACAGATGAAAATTCGGTGAGAGCAGCTGTAGGCGCAGATGATCATCGCCATTCAGAACGAGAGAGATGGACTCCGACTCAGAGAACATCACGCCGACCGGCGTCTTTCTGTCCGTGATCCCGGCATTGAATATACGGCGCTCCCGCATTGCCATGCGGCTCACCTCCGGGATCTCAGAGAGCAGCATGGAGCTCATGTTCTCCCCCGTCTGCCTTGGAAATTCCGAGAGTGCACTGTTCATGCGCTCGATCAGTGCATAGGCCTCCTCCGTTCTGAGGCAATGCGGAAATTTATACTCGCTCCAGCTCCGGGTGAGACGTATTCTGCTGGAAATATAATTGTTTCCAGGACTTGTCTTAACCTGCTCATACCACTTAAGCATCCGTCCCCTCCTTCTGAAGCGCCCGTATCATGTCCCTGTATTTTGCAGCGGCAGCGTAATCCTCCTCCGCCACGGAATGAGAGAGCTTCTTCCGGAGCTCCCTGAGCTCTCCCTGTTTTCTGTCCTGCTTTGACAAGGTGGAAGCTCCAAGGCCATTCTCATTGGCTCTGTCCGGAACTGCACTTAAGGAAACACCATCATTTAACTGCCCGTCCGTCTCTGTCACTTCATGGAGCTGCTTCTCACTGCTTTCGTTCTGCACAGCCTGAACATCTCCCCTGTCTCCGGGTATGGTCTTCTCCTCCTCACTCTGCTTCATAATACCGGGCAACTCGCGGGTCAGGCTCGCAGGCAGTATTTTGAGTCCATATTTCGGATGCTTACCTTTATGCTGCTCGCTGCCCTGCAGCTGTTTTATGCTGTCCCGGATCAGAATATCGAACAGCTCGTAGCAATCCGGACATCCAAAGCGGGAGTTCTTTACAAACTCCTGATAACTGGTTCCGCAGCGCGGGCAACTGATACGTGCATAGTCGCCGTCCTCCACTTGTCCATCCTCTCCCAGAAGAGCAGAAAGAATTCTGGAGAAAGGGAACTCTCCCTCAAAAAGAGCAGAAATCTGCCCCAGATTGGTCTCCTGCGCACACTGCGCGCAGAAGCTGTGCTCCCGCTTTACACCATTGACGATCTCTGTATACTGAATGGTTGCTTCTCTGATCTTACATTTCTCACAAAGCATCCTGCTCCTCCGCTTCACAATTCATAAATGCGTCATAGAGCTCATCCACCAGCTGGTGAGCGTCATCACGTTCCACACCGTTGCAGATACCGCGTGCCAGAACTACAGAAAGCTCCTGTTTCATCTCCTGCAGTACACGTATTTTGTCCATATCAATGCTGATGATGGCGCCCTTTCTGCGATCCAGCTTGATAAATCCCTCCTGGCGCAGTATCGTGTAGGCCTTATTGACTGTATGCATATTAATACCCACAGCGTCCGCCATCTGTCGTACGGAAGGGAGACTGTCTCCCTCATGCAGCTGTTCCATGGCGATGCCCAGTATGATCTGGTTCATCAGCTGGATGTAAAAGGCCTGATCGCTGTTAAAATCAATATAAATCTTCATATCCTACCTCTTTTCTCAGCCAAACGCCGCCTTGCATTTGTTATAGGGATTATATAACAGTTTTGAAGCTCAGTCAATTGCAGGAAACGCTGTGTTTTTTGAGCGTGCAGACTTTCCTTTCATTCTTACCGATACCAAATTTTGAAAGGTATTCCGGTAGCATAAAGGAGGGCAGTGCTTTTCGGGCACGCCCTCCTCGATGGTCTGCAGTTTTTTGGATTGCTGCAGCAGTCCTCAAATAAAATCCTCCGTTTTTGAAGCGCCGTCTCAGAGCTCTATATCCTGAAAATCATCGTCTGCGGAGTCGCTATTTTGTCCCGCCTGCGCCTCAGCTATTTCATTTTCTGATATCTCGGTAAAATCGGTCTCCTCAAGAGCTTCCTCACTGAAAGGCTCCTGCTCATCCGAATCCTTGGCTCTGTCTGCGAACAGATGATCCGAATCGGAGCGCTCCTCCTCTTTTCCACCTCCTGATACACTGTCCTTCCGCACAGCAGAGCGCTTCTCTCCATGCCTGCTCTGAAGCGCCAGAACAGATGCAGCAATAACTGCAGCGAGAGCCACAAAGAACATGACAAACATCATGATCGTCCTGCGTCGGTATAAGCTGTGAAGCGTATGAAGCTCTTCCGACACAGCATCCTTCTCCGCGCGCGCCCCCGCAGCCTCGTCAAAGTAGCGCTGTATGGTTTTTTCAGAGAGATCAAAGCGATAGAAGCTCTTCTCTCCCTCCGCGTTCATTCCATAGAATACACAGTAATTCTGTCCCTGATCCTGAGCACCGATCCAGCCCTCCACAGACTTGCCGTTCAGATTCAGCCGGCTGGACACAAGCTCCTCCGGAACCTGTACGTCCGCACCGAGCGGAACTGCCGTAACCGCCCTGGCGCTCATACCGACCTCGACATAGGGAGCCCAGCTGTCGCTGCTCTCATCATAGAGGAAGAGATCTCCGCTTCCGCCCTCGGCCAGCAGATACATAATATGCAGCTTATTATCCGGCGCGGTTCCGGCAAGCACTGTCCGTCCCTTAAAGCTGTAGCTTCCGGTTGTGTACCCCGCAGGAAGCAGCGTAGTGTCAAAGCTGTCCGCAATCTCGTAGGACTTTCCGTCTATCGTAAGAGCGGAGCTTTCTGCCGCAGCGCTCTCTGCCGGCGTCACTCCCTCCTGCTTCGTCACGGTGATCGTGTAGCTTCCGAGCTCTGCGCCGTCAGCAGAATTCACCTGCACGCTGATGGTATTCTCACCCAGTTCCAGAGATTCATTTCCTGATACGGTGATGCGCGCCCCCTCCGCCGCAGGAACAGCGCTCACCGCAATTCTCGTGACCTCGTCACCAACGACCGCAGTGTAGCTGCTCTGCTCCGGAGAAAAAACAGGAGAAAGCGTACCGGGGCTGATCGAGAGGGCATTCAGCGCAGCCGGCTTTTCAGCCTCCGACTCCTGTGCCGCAGCCCCGACCGTGACTGCCGAGCTTCCCTGATGCGAGATCGTCGCAATCTTGGCATCTGCGTCGTAGATTTCCGCAGTCGCAACCTCGATTTTGGCTGTGCCACCGGTCAGCGCCTTAAAGTGAAGCCCGTAATACCACTCCTTTGCATCTGTAGTGGCCTGACCGCTGATATGAAGAGAGCCCGCTCCCCCCTCCGCGTTATCTCCACTCACAAATTCAAGCACAGAGGCATCATAATTCAACATAATATTGGCACTGCCCAGCGCCTCACCGCTGTCAGAGAGTATATGCATGGATACCGTGACATCCTCTCCCACCTCTGCACTCGGATCTGTAAAACTGACAGAGACATTCATGGCAAATGCCGTCACAGAGAGCAGTATACTCATGGCTGCGACTGTCACCGCCCCTCCGAGGAAGGATTTCAGAAAGCGTCGATTTGTTTTCATTTCCAGGACTCCATTCTATAATCGCATTTTTGAAGAGACAAAAGATGAAGAATCTCTCCTGTTACTGTCAATTTTCTGAGGGTGCAACCAGAGCTGCACTTCCACTGACTTCGCCCGGCGCTGCACTTCCAACCGCGCTCTCTTCGCCATCCGGCGAGGCTGTCCCGGAGAGCCTTGTGTTTCCGACGCCGGGGCCGCCGGAAGCATCACTCTGTGATTCTCCGGCCTGATTATTTCCGGTCTGAGCTCCGTCCTGCCTCGAGATGTTCAGCACATAGCTGCGCTGCTCTCCATTTTCCGCAGTCACTCTTACCGTCACTGTAGTTGTGCCGTCTGAGAGATAAATATCCCCTGTCCCCTCAATCGTGGCTCTGTGATCAATCGCCTCTGCGCTGAGATTCACATGAGATACGGAGCGGTCTACAATCAGGTCATAGGACAGCTGATTCATCTGGAAGGAGGGGGTGATGCTGAAGCCCGCCGCTGTGAGGGAGGAGAGCTTATTGTTCGGACTGCCGTCGCCCTCCGGTGCCGCTGAGGGGGTGTCAGGCATTCCGGAATAGACAGGAATCCTGAACACCAGTGCATTCTGCTTCAGATCCTCGTTGTAGGCCTCCCCGAGCTTAAAGCCCTCACTCGCCGCGCCTTCCACATTGGTCATATACTGATGCTGATAGCGGTTTTTTGCCGTAATATTGAACTTCTTCAGATAAAAGGTGTCCTGCCCGCTCTTTATGAAGTTCTCGCCATAATACTCCGCTCCGCCAATAATGGCCCTCTCAATGCTGTTCCAGGGTCTCCCATAGGAGCCGGACTGAGATGCCCACCAGAGTCCACGGGTGGTGGCACTCATTGAACCATCTGAGTACGCCTGTACATTAAAGAAATTATAGATGCCTGGATAGCTGGAATTCGTTCCACTGATCAGTCCGCTGCGTCCCTTGCTTCCCTGCTCCTGAATAATCATGGAGCTGAGCACATAGGGATTTACCCCCGACTGCTCCGCAGCCCGCAGGATAATATCAATGTAATTCACGCCGCTGTCACTGCGCTGGCTGTCCTGCTGCACAGAGTTGCTGTCCTCACTCTCAGGTGCATTTTTTCTGCTGCCGCGCACTACCACGGCTCTGGAATCCACTTTCAGT
This sequence comes from Moryella indoligenes, assembly GCF_030812885.1. Taxonomy (NCBI): domain Bacteria; kingdom Bacillati; phylum Bacillota; class Clostridia; order Lachnospirales; family Lachnospiraceae; genus Moryella; species Moryella indoligenes. The sequence continues at coordinate 123,129 of NZ_JAUSTO010000006.1, read as the reverse complement.
GTGTCCAGAAGCTCCGGGGCACTCGCCCGCTCCCCGGCTCCGCTCGCCGTGCCGGACAGCTCACTGTCCTCTATGCGTCTCTGCGGAGCTGCACTGATGATGCCGATGAGCGAGGAACTGTCCGCGCTCTGCGCTCCCGGGCCGGCTGCATTTCCCACTGTAGTTTCTGTGGTATTCTGTTCAGCGGCTCCGTTCTGACTCTGATCCGTCGCTGTTCCCTGCGCAAAAGGCTCCCCCGAGGGGCCAACCAGCTGCGTGCTCCCACCGCCGGGCACAGCACCGTCCGGCGTCAGAGGAGCCTCAGCGGAGGTCGCTGTTCCGCTGCTTGCCTGCCCCTCCAGAAAGGTTCCCTTTGCAAGGGCCTCAACACCGCCCGCAGACTGTGTAGCCGCATCATAACTCTGTGTGAGGAACTGAAACACGTAGGCACTGTCGAGAAAATTCCGGGGATCCATGTAATAACGGATGATGCCCTCGCTTGCCGCAACCCATGCACTGGAATCAAAGCCCGGCCATTGGTTTCCCGCCCAGTCAAAGGCACCGTCCGCCGTGGATTTCCATGAGGAGCGCCGGTTGGTATCTACAAGATTTCGTCCGACCACACTTTCATTGGAGATCACTTCCTCCCAGCCAAGGCCCGTGTGATCTGCGCGGAACACCCAGTTCGGATACTGCGCATGAATCTGCCGAAGCCCCTCCTTATAAGACTCCGGGAAACCCTCCGCAGAGAGCTGACTTTCGAACTGCTCATCCCTCGTGTAGCTGACCGGAGCACGCAGATAGGACTTCTGAACATAGCCCTCACTGCCCTGATAGCTGATCTTCGCCCAGGTTTTTCCGTCCTCTCCCATGACTTCCTCAAGCACGGACACAGAGGCACCGTGAGGCAACACCTTCACCTTGCTGTGACCGGTTCCCGCCCCGCTCCGCATATTCAGAGTGCTCGCCTGTACTGTAGCCACTGCCGCCGCAGAAGCCCGCATATTAAAAATACCGGGAAGTCCCGCTGTCATTCCGATTGATAGGATCACAGCCAGAGTCCCGGACAACAAGCCTGTACTTACCTTCTTCATCTGCTTTCTCCGTTCCGCTGTGCAAAAAACTGCACGAATCGTCGCTGTATATCAGAAGCTATTATAATAATATGACGGAAGCGGGTCAACATAAGCCATTAAATCGACAGGGAAACTTAAGTCTTTTCAATGGCCTTCCTCATCTGCTTCACAGAACTCTCAACATTAAAGCGAAGTGATATCTGTAGCTCCCCGCAAAAGACCTCCAGCGATGGCAGCTCCATACTGACGCGTACGCAGCAGCCCTTACCGCTGTACTGCCATTGCCCCGGTTCCGTGCGCTGTATCTCCTTAAGGGGAATATATTTCCAGCTGATACCGACCGGAAGAAAGAGAAACTGCTCTCCGATCCGGTAGCTCTCAATGCGCTGACTGCGCTTATAATCCCCTTCCGCCTCGCGGGAAAGCCACTGTTTACTGTATGCCTTCAGCATATTCTCATCTCCTCTCGGTCCTCTGCTCATCTTTTTACATCGGAGGCAGAAAACATTCTGTTATCCTCAGTCAGCTCCGTGGCACAGGGCTTCCAGCAGGCGCCGACACCCCTCTTCTACATCCCGCCAGGTCGCTTCAAAATCCCGCGTGTACCATGGATCGGCCACCTCTCCCGGCCGTTCCGTGTGATCCATCAAAAGAGAGAGCTTCTGTCCGGGATCTGCTCCCAGTATGCGATACATCTCCCGCAGATTCTCCTGATCCATCCCGATGAAATAATCATAACGCTCATAATCACTTCGCACAAGCTGACGCGCACTGTGTCCGGAACAGGAAATTCCATGTTCTGCAAGTTTTCTCCGCGCGGGTGGATAAACCGGATTTCCAATTTCCTCCTGACTGGTCGCTGCGGAAGAAATAAAAAAACGCTCAGCACATCCGGATTTCTTCACCAGATCCTTCATCACATATTCTGCCATAGGACTGCGGCAGATGTTGCCGTGGCAGACGAAAAGCACTTTTATCATATTCCCAACTCCTTCAAAAATCTGTAAAATGCGGTACTTATTGCATAGCCAGACAGGCGTCATAACCTCGGCCTTCTTACGGGTCCGCGCCTGCTGTTCTTCCAGAGTCTTGCTGATACGAGGCTGAAGCGTAACCTTTGAGAGCAGACTGGGTGCGATGATGCTCGTATCATCGTAGCCGGGCCCGAAATCCGCATAAGCATCTGTGGCCCATATAATATTCTTCTTCGTCGACTTATCCTGAAGAAGAACCGGCAATAAATCTTTGACCGGATAAGCGTTAATATCAATCAGCTTGGACACCAAATCTCTCCTTGTTTATGTTCGGTTTCGGTGTAAATCTATCTTCATATTGATCAATAAATATGTTAATTGAATTATCAATATAATTGTAGACTGAGAGTCTGATATAGTCTATGCCCATATTCTACTCCACAAACTGAGATTTATCCCTTAACAATCGGAATCCACAGCTCCATTTTATAATCAGGACTATGCATATCACCTTCAAAGTAATATTCAAAGTCAGGCTTTCCTGAATGAACATATCCATGCTCAGGAAAGAATACTTCCATCGCATATTTCCAACCGTTATGAATACACTCTGGAACACTTCCTGTCAGCTCTACGATGGCATATTCTGCTTCTTCAACTTCTAAAACCTCTAAGCCCATATTTATTGCTTTGTCTGCATCACTAATGATATAACCTGCCATATAATTTATAGAATTCGGACTTTCTACATCATGACAAATACCTACGCTTCGTCCTTCTCCAAGCATTGCTAAATCATCATGACTATATTTTTCAAATAGTTTATCCCAAACACTCGGACATAATGATGAATTGATGTTTTGTTCGTTTAAACCTGCAACTGTAAATGCTTGTTTCTTTTGAATCGTAATATTCATACTTCTTCCTCCTTTTACACTTAGTGCCAACTGCACTCGTGAAACTAATTTGAATGGTTTCCCATTTCTTACCTCTGAAGGAGTAAATCCATGAAAATTCTTAAATGCTGTTCCAAACGAATCTGATGATTCATATCCAAACTTGAATGCAACATCAATGATTTTTTCATCTGTATCTCTTAATATAATGGCTGCTTCCGTTAATCTTCTACTCCTTAAATATTCTGAAAGTGTTGTTTCAGTCAAAATAGAAAATAAACGACTGAACATTGAATAAGAATATCCAGATAACTGACTTACTCTCTTTTCATTGATTTCATCATCAAGAACGGTTTCAAGATAATCAATCGTGCTGTTAAATGACTTAATAATATTCATTTCATTTACCTCCTTTCGTTCGGTTTATTTTAGTATAGAGGAAGATTTCTTTTACTACCCTACAGTATCCGTACAAATTTTATAGGTTTATTCTCCGCAAATTCAAAGTTATTTCTCAACTGTATCAAAGTCGATATGAGTATATATTCCTGGTAACTGCGATGTCTGAATATCCTATAAGATACTGTAATATCTTTATCATGCAGGACGCGGAGCTGATTCTCAGCGAGGACTCCTGCCTCATTCCTGCATTAGCCTCTATATCCACTTTTTAGTAGTGGTATTTATCTCTGTTCCATACAAGAAAGAGCATGGACACGGCAAATGCCATCACCTCGGCGACGCTCACCGCAGCCCAGATGCCGGTCAGTCCAAGAATCAGAGGAAGCAGGAGCACTGCGAGCAGTTCAAACACCAGACTCCGTAGAAAGGATACTGCAGCAGATACTGCACCATTATTCAAAGCTGTAAAAAAGGAAGAGATATAGATATTCAGACCACACAGAAGAAAGGAGACACAGAAGATACGAAATCCCTGCACCGTCAGTGCAAGAAGCCCTGCATCATAGCTGACAAATATTTTTGCAAAACTGTATGCAAAGAGTTCCGCCACTGCTGTCATCAGCACGCCGCTGACTGCCATAATGTGCGTACTCTTTTTCAGCATATTTTTGAGTTCATCTGCATTTCCCGCTCCATAATGAAAGCTCACGATGGGAGCTGTCCCGACCGAATAGCCGATGAACATTGCGATAAAGATAAAATTCACATACATCATAACGCCATAGGCCGCAACACCGTTCTCTCCTGCGTGACGCAGAAGCTGTATATTGTAGACAATGCTTACGAGGGAGGCGGAGACATTGCTCATCAGCTCGGAGGAACCATTTCCACAAGCCTTCAAAAGCGGGTGCATGCGCAGCCCTACAGGGCGAAACCGCAATCCTGCATTTTCTGCAAACGCAAAGTAAATGAGGGGAATCAGACCACCTACGCACTGACTGAGGGCGGTTGCCGCAGCAGCTCCTGCAACGCCCCGGCGAAACACTGCAACAAAGAGATAGTCAAGCAGCATATTCGCAAAACCCGCAGCGACCGTCACCCCAAAGCCAAGCTGCGGCTTCCCTGCCGTGATCAGCATGCTCTGAAACAGGCTCTGCAACATAAACGGGCCGATCGAGAGCAGCCATATGCGTCCGTAAATGAGACAATCCGGCAGCATCTCCGATGTCGCGCCGAGTGCAATTGAAACCCGCCTTAAAAATATCTCCCCGAGCACTGTCAGCAGCACGCCCAGTACCACAGTAAACTCTATCAGCATGGAGAAGTATGCATTTGCCTCTGTCTCCTTCTTCTGTCCGAGCGACATTGCGACGAGAGCGCTGCCGCCTGTACCGATCATAAAGCCCATTCCTCCCAGTATCATCAGAACAGGAAGAATGAGATTGATGGCGGCAAATGCCGTCTTTCCTGCATAGTTGGAGATGAAAAAGCCATCGACCACACCGTAGACAGAGATAAAGACCAGCATCATGACGGAGGGAAGTACAAAGCGTATGAGCTTTCTGTAAGTAAAATGATCTGAAATACGCGTCTTCACCAATCACTCCCAGTCCTTGCAGACATCGACCCAGGACTTCATATTACAGCAGGCTACAAGCTCTGAAACAGTCAGGCGCACCGCGCTGTTACTGCTTCCCGCGGCGGGATACACCGTATCAAAGCGCTGCAGAGAAATATCCAGATATACCTCGACTGCGTCAGGCAGGGCAAAGGGACACACGCCGCCTGCCGCGTGACCAACATAGCGCTCCACCTCATCAAAGGGTATCATTTTTGCTTTGGTATGAAAGAACTCCTTAAACTTCGGATTAGAGATTCTGGCATCTCCCGCCATCGCGATGAGCACAGCCCTGTCCGCCACAAGAAAGGACATGGTCTTCACAATCTTCTCCGGCGCGCAGCCGATGGCCTCAGCAGCCAGCTCTACCGTCGCACTGGAGACATCAAATTCCAGAATTCTGTCCTCCATATTCAGTTTCTTAAAATATGCTCTTACCTTATCGATCGCCATTGCTGACTCCTCCCCTCACTGATCCGCTGCTTCAAAAGCTTCTGTACTCTCCTGACCATCACCTCTGTCCCTCTTCGCTTCACGCAGTGCTCTGTTGATATAGTTCAGCACACGCTTTTTATCCCCACTCCACTGCGGCTCAATGAGCAGACGCTTGTCACCGTCCCCTGTCATCCTGTGGATTACCACAGCTTCAGGCAGAAGCTTAAGACAGTGAATCAGCACCTCCGTGTATTCCGGAAGACTCATAATATGAAAGGGCTCCCTGAGATATTCTGCCGCGAGTCTTGTTCCTCTTAAGATATGAAGACCATGCAGCTTAATGCCGTCCAGCTGCGGGCAGAGCGATGCAAGATATCGTACCGTCTCATACATATCCTCAGGGCTCTCGCCCGGAAGCCCCAGTATCACGTGAACAATCACAGCAATTCCGCGACGCTTCAGCTTGCTGTAGTTCTCTGCAAAGCATTCCAGCGCATAGCCACGATTGAAGCGCAGGGCAGTTCTCTCATGAATGGTCTGAAGCCCCAGCTCAATCCATACGGGCTTACTCCGGTTCAGTCTCTCAAGCGCCTCCAGCATATCCTCCTTAAGACAGTCCGGTCTGGTTCCAATTGAGAGCGCCGCTATATCCTCCCTCCGCAGCACTTCCTCAAACAGCGATACGAGTCGTGCGGTATCTCCGTAGGTATTGGTAAAGGACTGAAAGTACGCGATATACCTCTGCTCTTCGCTTCTGACTCCCTTCGGAAGCTTCTGTGCCACCCTCTGCTTTGCCGCTTCAATCTGGTCATGTATATCCGGTAAAACAGCTGCAAACTCACCGGAACCCTGCTCAGAGCAGAAGCTGCACCCACCATAGCCCAGGGTGCCATCCCTGTTGGGGCAGCTGCATCCGCTTGTCAGTGACAGCCGATAGAGTTTCGTTCCAAAGACCTCTCTGCAATAATCTGACAGAGTTCGAATCTGCACTGCTCCCTCTCACCTCCATTCTGCGCCAGCTCCTAATAATAATGCCGCACCATGAATGAGAGCAGAATTTCAAACACGGCAATTCCACGGATGATGCGCCTGCACGTCTTGACGCTGTACCGATATCCCAGCGCTTCTGGATAGACAGGATGAATGAGCAGCACAACTCCCAGCGACGCCTGGATCAAATTTTCAAGCAGAGAGCTTTTTATCAGGAAAGAATTCAGCAGCATGAGGGGAATGGCCGCACAGAACCAGCGCTTCAAAATCGCATAAAAACTCAGCTGCTTCATACATCCTCCCTGCTCAGCAGTTCTGCATTTTCCATAATAAATGGAGCTGCCGCCGGCTGATCATACTCAAGATCATATTTCTCCATGAGATAGTCGCAGAGCTTCGCTCTGTTCTGAAACAGGTTCGCACGGTAGGGCTCCTGAAATGCGACCTTCTCAAGAAAGCACAGTCTTCCGTCCTCCAGAGGCAGCAATATGCCGATGTGCCCGATAAAGAGCTTATCCTGTCCTTCTGTCAATTTGTCATGAAAGACCACGGAGATGAGACGCAGCTTTTCACTCGCAGAAAAGCCGAGGCCACGCGCACGCCATGCCTCCTGCATATGTGCCGCATGAACCTTTACATCCTTTGTCGCATCTGTCGGAACAGCTGCATAAAGAGAAAGGAATTTATCACGCTCCGTTTCCGTCGGAACAGCGGAAGCATCCTGCCCCAGGGCATATAAATCAAAGTCCAGATTCTCCGTCATCAGACTGTCACGTTTCATCTGTTTTGCGCTGTCAAGCGTCAGAGCATCTCCATACAGTCCGTAGGCTGTGATCCTGCAATTATAGCCCTCAAAGTCCTCATGGCGGCCCTGCCACCGCTCCTGCAGCTCATAGGGGTCGTATTTTATTTCCGTTGCCGCTGCGGTCTCAAAGCCTCCTGTCAGATCTCCCTCCCCTGCGCAGGCATTGAACTGCTCCACATGCTCAAAGAATGTCCTCTGCCGCTCCGCTGAGACTCCGGCGCTAATAAGCGCTTCCTCCACAAATTTTCTGCTCTCCTCATCCGCGATATTGCTGTAACTGACCTCAACAGTCCGTGTCGCTTCCTGCGGCTTAAGCTCTTTTTCCTGATTCGTTTCCTGCATAGCAGCCGCCTGTGTCTCTGTCTGAGCTATTTCAGCTTCTGCTTCTGCGGGTGAGCACTCCTGCTCCGCACAGCCCGCCAGCACCAATATTGTCAGCAATAAAAGCGCCCGCCTCCGCTTCCATCCGTTCTTTTTGCATCTCATTCCATTCCGTTTTCTCATACCGCAACAACTCTCCTGTTCTGATAGAGCTCTATTTCTACCTCAATGTTCCTTGCTTCTCCCGGCAGATACATTCTATCATTTCTCTTACCTTAATCACAGTAAAAACAACAGAGAGCCCTCCGAACGGAAGACTCCCTGTAATCAGTCTCTTACCAATTTCTGCTCTGTGCAGCTCAGACCGGATATGCCTTTGCCTTCGTATCAGCCTTTGTGATATCCATTCCCGTCTTCTGCGCCTGTCTCCACTTGAAGAAATCGAGCGCCACCTGCGGGAAGAGCGCATAGGAGAGCACGTCCTCATCCTGCTGCTTCCACGGTCCTATCTCCTGCTCATATTTCGGAAGCTGCGGCTCGATGAGATCCGCCGGGCGGCAGGTGATCGGCTCTGCATCTCCGATGATCTTTTTCTGTACCTCCGGATCCACCGGCTTCACAGACTGACCGAACTCGCCCATAACAAGCTTCTTTGACTCCTTCGGCACCATCTTGTAGCGCTCATGCGTCAGCACGTTCATGACTGCCTGCGTTCCGACAATCTGAGAGGAAGGCGTAACCAGCGGCGGCTCACCGAAGTCCTTGCGCACTCTTGCGACCTCCTCCAGCACATCCTGAAGCAGGTTCTCCTTGTGAGCCTCTGTCAGCTGCTTTAAGAGGTTGGAGAGCATCCCGCCCGGGACCTGGTAGCGCAGAGTGTTGATGTTGACACCGAGCAGCTTCGGACTCAGGAGTCCGTTTGCAATATACTTTTCACGGATCGGTGTAAAATAATTTGCAACTTCCGTGAGCTTCTCAATGTCGAGACCGGTATCCCCGTCCGTACCCTTCAGGGTCTGCACCATAACCTCCGTTGCAGGCTGACTTGTGCCAAGCGCCAGCGGAGAGATCGCAGTATCTATGATATCTGCCCCCGCCTCAATCGCCTTAAGAAGCGTCATCGAAGCAACGCCGGAGGTGTAGTGTGTGTGAATGTCGATCGGAAGCTTCGTGGACTTCTTCAGCGCTGTCACAAGATCATAGGCTGCGTACGGCGTCAGAAGCCCCGCCATATCTTTAATGCAGATGGAATCTGCTCCCATCTCCTCAATATGCTTTGCAATCTCCGCCCAATATTCAAGGGTATAAGCATCACCCAGAGTGTAGGACAGTGCAATCTGCGCCTCTGCCCCCTCCTTCTTACATGCTCTGACCGCGGTCTGCAGATTCCGTATGTCATTCAGACAGTCAAAAATGCGGATGATGTCGATCCCATTCGCCACGGACTTCTGGACAAAGTATTCCACAACGTCATCTGCGTAGTGGTTGTAGCCCAGGATATTCTGGCCGCGGAACAGCATCTGAAGCTTAGTATTCTTAAACCCCTTCTTCAATAGACGCAGTCTCTCCCACGGATCCTCATGGAGGAAGCGCAGGCAGGAATCAAAGGTCGCACCGCCCCAGCACTCCACTGAGCGATATCCGATCTTATCCATCTTGTCTATGATCGGCAGCATCTCCTCTGTCGTCATTCTGGTCGCAAACAGGGACTGATGTGCATCACGCAGCACAGTCTCACAGATCTGAACCGGCTTTCTCTGAACCTTATCCATTCAAATAGTCTCCTTTACTTTACGCCAAAGATTGCCATGAAGGTTCCCGCTGCAACGGCAGTTCCAATCACGCCCGCGACATTCGGTCCCATCGCGTGCATCAGCAGGAAGTTGGTCGGATCCGCTTCCGCACCGACCTTCTGGGCGACACGCGCCGACATGGGAACCGCAGACACGCCGGCAGCTCCGATCAGAGGATTTACCTTGCCGCCGGTCAGCTTGCACATCAGCTTTCCGAGCAGAACACCAGCAGCCGTACCGAAGGCAAAGGCAATAAGGCCAAGCAGAACGATCTTCAGCGTATCAGCCTTCAGAAACGCCTCCGCGCTCGTCGCCGCGCCGACGCTGGTTCCGAGAAGGATCACGACAATATACATCAGAGCATTGCTCGCCGTCTCTGTGAGCTGACGCACCACGCCGCACTCCCGGAAGAGGTTTCCAAGCATCAGCATGCCGATGAGCGGCGCCGTGCTCGGGAGTATGAGGCTCACCACGATGCTCACAATGATGGGAAAGAGTATCTTCTCGACCTTGGAGACCGGCCGCAGCTGTGCCATCTTGATCTTACGCTCCTTCTCCGTAGTCAGAGCCTTCATGATCGGCGGCTGAATGATCGGAACCAGAGACATGTAGGAATATGCTGCGACTGCAATTGCACCGAGGTACTCCGTCTGCCCCATCTTGCTCGCGAGATAGATCGAGGTCGGGCCGTCTGCACCGCCGATGATGGAGATAGCTGCAGAGGCCTGACCGTTAAAGCCCATGAGTACAGCCATGAGGTAAGCGATATAGATGCCGAACTGCGCCGCAGCTCCGAGAAGGAAGCTCATCGGATTTGCGATCAGCGGACCAAAGTCCGTCATGGCACCGACTCCCATAAAGATCAGCGGCGGCAGTATGCCCCACTCGTCAAGCTTGTAAAAATAAGCGAGCAGTCCGCCTGCACCTCCGGGATTCTTCGAGGGATCTGACATGATATCTGGATAGATATTCACCAGCAGCATTCCGAAGGCAATCGGCACCAGCAGCAGCGGCTCAAATCCCTTTGCAATTGCAAGATAGAGAAATACGAGCGCCACCGCAATCATGATGAGATTGCCCACGGTAATTGAAGCAAATGCGGACTGATGAATAAGATTACTGAGTGTGTTTGTTAAATACTCCATCTTATTTCATTCCTCCGTTTCAGGCTGAAGTCATACGCCCGGCTCAGTTAAGTGTTGCGAGCACCTCTCCTGCCTCAACGGCCTGATTCACGGTTACATTCAGGCTTGCGATGGTTCCTGCCTCGGGAGCCACAATTTCATTTTCCATCTTCATGGCCTCAAGAATCATGATAGTCTGACCTGCCGCAACGCTGTCGCCGACAGCCGCTTCAATGCTCAGGATCTTTCCGGGCATCGGAGATTCCACCGTGATGCTTCCCGCACTGCCGGAGGGAGCTGCTGCTGCCGGTGCAGGTGCCGGATCTGCCGCAGGTACAGGAGCAGGGGCTGGGGCTGCCGCAGGCGCGGGGGCCGCCGCAACCGGAGCCGGAGCAGCCACAGGCGCAGTGTAAACCGGCGCTGCCGGGATGGTGACAACAGGAGCGCTCTGCGCTGCTGCGGTGATCCCCTCTTCTACCTGAACTGCATAAGTCTGCCCATTGACTGTGATGGTATAGTTCTTCATAATTTTTCTCCTTATGAGTGATATAGTCTGTATTTTGATTGAATCGAAACCGCGCATCAGCGCCTTCTGCCTCTTACGGATACACGGCGTATAGATCGAACCACCAGCCCGTCAGGCCCCGGATCCTCACCCTGCTCCGCCTGTATCGCCATAACCGCCGCAGTGATAACCGCAATGAGCTGCGGATCCGGCTCCTGCGCCGCTGCAACTGCTGCGGCAAGCACTGCTACCATTTGTGCGTCTTCAGCTGTCTCATCCTGCAGACCGTTCTCTGCGTCACCGGCAATCAGCTCTGCCTTTGTCCCCGCAGGAATCATCGCAGCGCGCACAGCCTCAGGAGATATGCGCTTCGAGACATCTGTTGCGCTTCCCGGCAGCTTCTTTGCTGCTGCAACTGCTGCCTGATAGGCCTTTTCTTCCTTCTCTGCCTCTTCCTTTGCAGTGACCCAGCGGTTAATGTACTTGAAGCGGCTGATAAGAAACGCAATAAAGATCAATACGATGAAAACCGTTCCCATGCCGATCAGGAGATTCAGCCCCGCACTGACAAGCTTTTCCTGAAGTGTCTCATTTTTATCAAAGCTGATCCGGGATATGGATCCGTCCTTTTTCTGAAATTCGATGTGGACTGTCGCTGTTCTCTGACCGGCGCAGCTGATCTGCATGATTACAAGATAGCCGTCCTCGCTCTCCTCTACCTCGGTTGAATCAATCGAGACAAAGCCGCCGATCTCTGATTTCAGATCCAGCCAGCTCTGAAGACCGGAGGCCAGCGTCGTATAATTCTGCGCATTGAACTGCTCAATGTATTTCTGAAGCGTCACATCATCGAGCTCTACAACCGCCTTTAAATTATCCTCCGCATTCTGCTGGACTGCTGAGAGCTCAGCCGCCGAAGCCGCCGCATAGGAGCTCGACGGAAACAGCAGGACTGTGCTCAGGCAGAGCAGAGCTGCCAGAAAGATTTTTCTGATTTTCTGTATCATTCTGACACCTCACTCAGACCGTTCCGCGCTTTTTCGCAGGGAGGTCCTCATTCTTTGTAAACAGCATCTCGAAGGCGGCGATCACGCGCTTTCTGGTGAGCTGAGCGTCGATGATATCATCAACGTAGCCGCGGCGGGCCGCACTGACGGCGCCGTTCTGAAGCTCTGCATAGGCTGCGGTCTTCTCACTGTAGAGAGCAGTCTTGTCTTCTGCCGCAGCGAGCTCCTCTGCATATATAACCTTAACCGCATCTCCGGCCTCCATGAGGCCGATCTCGGCCTTCGGCCACGCGTAGACAATATCAGAGACTGTCTTCGGCGCAAAGAGATTATAGATCAGTCCGTAGGCCTTTCCGGTCACGACTGTAACCTTCGGCACAGTTGCATTCGCATAGGCAGTAATCAGAGAGGCTGCCTTTTTCGCCATCTGACGCTCTGTGCAGATGCAGTGATCCATACTCTTCACATCAACAAGTGTGAGCAGCGGAATACTGAATGCATCGCAGAAGCGCACAAAGCGCGCGGCCTTCTCGACGCCCTTCCAGCAGATCTCCTCAGAGAGCGCAGCGACAGTTCCGATTGTGCATCCATTCATACGGATGAAGGCAGTGGAAATACAGGAGCCATAGCTCTCTCCCGGCTCACAGACAAAACCACCATCAGAAAGCGCCGAGAGCAGCTCTGCAGAGCCCGCGCCCTCAATCTCCGGAACCAGTCGATTCAGACTGTCTGTGCAGTCGCCATAGGAGAGATCGTCCTCAAAGCTCGCAGGAAGAATGCCGATCAGTGTGCGTATTCCCTCGGCAATCTCTGCTGCACTGCCGACAAAATCTGCCACTCCGCTCTCCTCGCTCTGGAAAGCCGCAGAGGCAGTATTCAGTACCGCCTCATTATTATCCGCAACGGCATTGGGGGCAAGAAGGAAGAGACGTCCCTCCTCCCGCTCAATAAAAGTAAAGTCTGCAATGGCGGCACTGACCGCGAGACTGCCTCCGCAGCTCCCATAAATTGCCTGAATCTGCGGAACCACACCATTGGCACGCGCCTGACAGCGATAGAGCTCGCCAAACGCATTGAGCGAGTCGCTGGCCTCCTGAAGACGCAGACCGGAGCAGTCGATAAGACCTATGACAGGGGCCTCCATCTTCACTGCGAGCTCATAGAGCCTCTGAATCTTCTTCGCGTGCATCTCCCCGATTGAGCCGCCAAGCACCGCCGGATCCTGGCTGTAGATATACACCAGCCTGTCGTCGATGGTTCCATACCCGGTCACGACTCCGTCTCGCGGCGTCTTCTGTTCCGCAAGATTGAAGTCTGTGCTTCGCGCAGTGACGTAGGCACCGAGCTCTACGAAGCTGTTCTCATCGAGAACCTCGCGAATTCTCCGGGCCGCCGCTGAATCATTAGAATGACTCATATTGCAACCTCCGTTTTACATAATTTACAAAATGTCACAGAATGCATTGTAGCTTTTTATAGCAGAAATTACAAGGGGTCAGGGAAGGAAGCGCACATCCTTCGTACCGCGGGAGAGACCTGTCAGACCTGTCCGCGCGAGCTCCAGTATCTCATACTCATCCAGCAGATTGATCAGTGCATCCAGCTTCGCCTGGTCTCCGGTCAGCATGATTGTGAGGAAGTCCCTGCCAACATCCACAATACTTGCACGGAAGATGGAGACCACTGCGTGAACTGCCTCCCTCTGACTGGCATTTGCCCTGATCTTGATCATGATAAGCTCGCGGAACACGCTCTCTTTCTCGTCAAGGCGCTTGATATCCCGCACATCCTCAAGCTTACGGATCTGCTTTTCGATCTGCTCCAGGACCTCGTGATCGCCGGAGGAGACCACTGTCATTCTCGTGTAGCGCGGATCTGCTGTGACGCCCGCTGTGATGCTCTCAATATTGTAGCCGCGGCGCGTAAAGAGCCCCGCGATCCGGCTCAGAACGCCCGGCGTATTGTCCATGAGAAGAGAAAATACGATACGCATAGCTTACCTCCGTAGTCATACAGGGAGAGCACCCAAAAGAGCACTCTCCCTGTCTTTCCAATACTGTCTTATGCTGCGGTGCAGCGCAGGGAAATTACAGGCTGGGGCCGGCGGAGACCAGCGCCTTGCCGGCGTCATTTCCCTCGTACTTCTTAAAGTTCTTCACAAATCTCTGTGCAAGATCCTCTGCCTTCTTCTCCCACTCGGAAGCATCCGCATAAGTATCCCTCGGGTCGAGAATATTGGTGTCAACCCCCGGAAGCTCTGTCGGAACCTCAAAGTTAAAGTACGGTATCTTCTTGGTCGGAACCTTATTGACATCCCCATTCAGAATTGCATCGATGATGCCGCGGGTATCCTTGATGGAGATTCTCTTCCCACTTCCGTTCCAGCCGGTGTTCACAAGATAAGCCTTCGCACCGCTCTTCTCCATTCTCTTCACGAGCTCATCCGCATACTTCGTGGGATGCAGCTCCAGGAAGGCCTGACCAAAGCAGGCGGAGAAGGTCGGAGTCGGCTCGGTGATTCCGCGCTCGGTTCCCGCAAGCTTCGCCGTGAAGCCGGACAGGAAGTAGTACTTCGTCTGCTCCGGAGTAAGGATGGATACCGGCGGAAGCACACCAAACGCGTCCGCGGAGAGGAAAATCACGTTCTTCGCCTCCGGGCCGTGGGAAATCGGCTTCACGATCTTCTCAATATGGTCAATCGGATAGGACACGCGTGTATTCTCCGTGACGCTCTCGTCGCTGAAGTCAATCTTTCCCTCTGCATCGACAGTGACATTCTCCAGCAGGGCATCGCGGCGGATTGCATTGTAGATATCCGGCTCAGATTCCTTATCAAGATTGATAACCTTTGCATAGCAGCCGCCCTCAAAATTGAAGACACCGCTGTCATCCCAGCCATGCTCATCATCCCCGATCAGAAGACGCTTGGGATCCGTGGAGAGCGTGGTCTTTCCAGTTCCGGAGAGTCCAAAGAAGATAGCTGTGTTCTTTCCGTCCATATCCGTGTTTGCGGAACAGTGCATCGCGGCGATGCCCTTCAGCGGCAGGTAGTAGTTCATCATGGAGAAGATGCCCTTCTTCATCTCACCGCCGTACCAGGTGTTGATGATGACCTGCTCACGGCTGGAGATGTTGAAGACAACTGCTGTTTCAGAGTTCAGACCCAGCTCCTTGTAGTTTTCAACCTTCGCCTTGGAAGCGTTGTAGACCACAAAATCCGGCTCAAAGCACTTCAGCTCCTCCTCGCTCGGCTTGATAAACATATTGCGGATGAAGTGAGCCTGCCATGCGACCTCCACGATGAAGCGCACTGCCATACGCGTGTCCTTGTTTGCACCGCAGTAGGCATCGACAACAAAGAGTCTCTTCCCGGAGAGCTCCTTCTGCGCGATCTTCTTCACAACCTCCCAGGTCTCCTCAGAGGCAGGATGATTGTCGTTCTTATACTCCTCGGAGGTCCACCACACGGTGTTTTTCGATTGCTCGTCCATGACGATAAATTTATCCTTGGGAGAGCGGCCGGTATATACCCCCGTCATGACATTGACTGCTCCGAGCTCCGTGAGCTGGCCCTTATCAAAGCCCTCAAGCCCCGCCTTCGTCTCCTCCTCATAGAGAAACTCATAGGACGGGTTATGTACGATCTCGGTGGTTCCCGTGATGCCATATCTGCTTAAATCCAACTTGCTCATTTCGCTGTATCCTCCTCTGTGCTCTGTGAGTACATCCTTGCTGCGGCATCGCCGCAATGAGAAAATTGATAAAACATTAACAACAATTGTAGTATACTGCATTGCCGATAAAAAAACAATCTCCGGACTGCAGCTTTTATGCCGCTTATCTGACAGATGTTCAAAAAAATTCAGATTCAGAGCAGACCGAAATCAATCTGCGTTCTCTGCTTTCTTCCTGAGATATGCATCAATCCCCTGTGCGGCTGTCTTGCCTGCGCCCATAGCAAGAATGACCGTCGCCGCGCCGATCACGGCATCTCCTCCGGCAAACACGCCCTCTCTCGTGGTCTGACCGCTTGCCTCCTCTGCGACAATGCAGCCCTTGCGTGTCGTATCCAGACCCTTTGTTGTGGAGGAAATCAGCGGGTTCGGGGAGGTTCCGAGCGCCATGATGACCGTATCGACCTCAATCTCCTCCTCGCTCCCCTTGATCGGAACGGGACGCCTTCTGCCGCTGGCATCCGGCTCTCCGAGCTCCATGTGGATGACGCGGATCCCTTTCACCCAGCCGTTCTCATCCGTAAGAATCTCGGTCGGATTGGTGAGAAGATCAAAGATGATCCCCTCTTCCTTCGCGTGATGCACCTCCTCGACTCTTGCAGGAAGCTCCGCCTCACTTCTTCTGTAAATGATGTGGGTCTCTGCGCCAAGGCGCAGTGCCGTTCTCGCGGCATCCATCGCAACGTTTCCGCCGCCGACAACAGCGACCTTCTTTCCGCAGTGAATCGGGGTATCATAATCCTCGCGGAATGCCTTCATCAGGTTATTTCTTGTGAGGAACTCATTTGCAGAAAAGACGCCGCTCGCAGTCTCTCCCGGAATATTCATGAACATCGGCAGTCCGGCGCCGGAGCCAATGAACACCGCATCATAGCCCTCCTCATCCATCAGCTCATCAATGGACACGGATTTTCCAATGATCGTATCGGTCTCAATCTTCACGCCAAGCTTTCTGACATTATCCACCTCGTGTGCGACAACGCTGTCCTTCGGCAGACGGAACTCCGGAATGCCGTAAACCAGCACGCCGCCCGGCTCATGCAGTGCCTCGAATATCGTGACCTCATAGCCGAGCTTTGCGAGATCTCCCGCGCAGGTCAGACCTGCGGGACCGGAACCAATGACTGCAACCTTCTGTCCCTTCTTCTCCGCCCTGTTCTCAAAGACAACCTTATGCTCTCTCGCCCAGTCAGCGACGAAGCGCTCCAGCTTCCCGATGGCAACCGCCTCGCCCTTGATGCCGCGCACACAGACGCCCTCGCACTGGGTCTCCTGAGGGCATACGCGCCCGCAGACTGCCGGAAGCGCGGAGCTCTCTGCAATGATCTGCGCCGCTCTCTCAAACTCTCTCTCCTTCACCGCCTGGATAAAAGCCGGGATATCGATCGATACCGGACATCCTGCGACACAGCGTGGATTTTTACAGTTCAGGCAGCGCGCCGCCTCTGCGACTGCCTCCTCCTCACTGTAACCGAGGCACACCTCCTTGAAATTCTTTGCGCGAACCAGCGGCTCCTGCTCCGTAACCGGAATCTTCTTCATCATATCCATTACGCTTCACCTCCGCAGTTTCCGCATCCGCCGTGGTGCGTGTCACCCTCCTGTGCCTTTAAGAAGGCTCTCCCCTCCTCTGTCTGGTACATTCTGGAGCGTTTCATTACCTGATCAAAGTCCACGAGATGAGCATCAAATTCCGGACCGTCCACACAGGCAAACTTTACCTCATCGCCGACAATCAGACGACAGGCTCCACACATTCCCGTGCCGTCTACCATCACCGGGTTCATACTGGCAATCGTCGGGATGCCGAGCTCCTTCGTGAGCTTTGCGACAAACTTCATCATGATCATGGGGCCAATTGCCACGCAGAGATCGTAGTGACGCCCTTCGTTCTTCACAAGATCCTCAACCTTTGCGGTCACCATGCCGTGAAAACCGTAGGAGCCATCATCCGTTGTGATGAAGAGATGATCTCCGCAGACCTCCCGCATCTCCCTCTCCATAATCACAAGATCCTTATTCTTGGAGCCCTGCACCACATCCGCAGCCACGCCGTGCTCCTTCAGCCACTTGACCTGGGGATAGACAGGTGCCGTTCCGACACCGCCCGCTACAAAGAGTATGTGCATCTTCTGAAGCTCTGCCTCACTCTTCTCCGTGAGCTCGCTGGGTCGTCCCAGAGGGCCTACAACATCCTGGAAGGCATCTCCCTCATTCAGCTCTCTCGCCATGCGGTAGGTACTTGCGCCAACCTCCTGAAAGACGATGGTGACGATGCCGGTCTCTCTGTTGTAATCACAGATGGTCAGCGGTATCCGCTCTCCAACGGCATCAATTTTGACGATCAGGAACTCGCCCGGAAGACATTTCTTCGCGAGGCGGTCCGCCTGAACATCCATGAGCCAGATTTTTTTGGCGAGCTTCTCCTTCTTAAGAATCCGGTACATACTGTTATCCCTCCGTTCTCGGGCGTCTCAGGCCGCCCATACATCTTTTATAACGCCGAAAGGAGAAGGCAAGATCGAAATATGTCTCCTCCTCACTCTCCCGCTCCAGCTTCCACTCTTCATTCTCATCGAGATTCGGACAGAAGCGATCGCCATCGTAGCTGTAATCGACCATGGTGACATCTGCCGTCTCGCAGTAGGGAAGAAAGAGGCGGTATATCTCCTCCCCTCCCGCGACGAAAAGCTCACTGTCCGGAAGATCTGAGACCATCTGAAGCACCTCATCCACGGATCTGCACACTGCGACCCCTTTCGGCGAAAAGCCTGCATCGCCCGACAGCACGATGTGATTTCTTCCGTAGAGCGGTTGCGCCCCTGGCAGAGACTCAAAGGTTCTGCGCCCCATGATGAGCGTGTGCCCGAGTGTCTCCTCCAGAAAAAGCTTCTGATCCCGCGGAATCTTCACCAGCAGGTGATTATCCTTTCCGATTGCCCAGTTTTTATCCACGGCAACAATCAGATTCACAGGCTGCCCTCCGCATCTATGCCGGACTCGAGCCCCAGAATCAGCTCCCTCGCATAGGGAAGAGTAAGGATCCAGTCGCAGAAGCTGTGCCACTCATTCAGCTTGTGATTCCGTCTTGCAAAGTAGATATTGATGAGCGTCTCGTAGTTCAGCGTGCAGGTTCTGAGCTGATTGTAGCCCTCCGGCAGAAGCTGTATCATGCTGTACCAGGCGCTCTTGTCCTTGCTCTCCACGAACTCCTTTCGAAGTGCTTCCAGCGCCATGAGCATTGCATTCAGCGCCTTCTCCCCTGCCTCTGTGAGCTGGTCATGAGAGAAATCGTCCGCCTCGAAGGGCTTGGAATGGATTTTGTGCATGGTGGAGCAGGAATTCGCAACGGTTGCGACCTTGTAGGTGTCGTATTCCTTCCACCAGTAGAGAGGCGCTGTGATATCCACCGAGACAAAGACCTGGCGCAGGTATTTTCTGTGATCCGTCCCCGCCTTCCTGAGACGCATCGCGAGACTCATGTCGTTCGGGCCGAGCACATAATTTCCGTCCTCATCGTAGCTGCTGTCCGTCCGTGCCCATGAATTCATGGGATTTCTGGCGCCGCGCAACGCATTTTCGAGATTCATTACTGTGGTGCGTTCCAGTTTTATCATATCCTTACTCCTCTTGTGTTTATCTTCAAAAGCCTTTTCACACAGCGGGCTGCCGCTCACAGCCTGCTTTTCTTCAGCTCCTGATAACGCGCATAGGCCTTTTCCAGCATCAGCCGCTCATTTGCAAACTTCAAAAGGTGCCAGGCCTCATGATACTTATAATAACCGGAATCCTGAAAATACTCCTCCCGCTGCGGCTTGCTGTAGTAGCTGTCTGCACTCATCAGATACCAGTGCACATTTTTATCTATTACTTCGGACTGCGCATTGAAAGTATATTCGCTCTTTCCGACATATTCGATAATTCTTGCGCTGACGCCGGTCTCCTCCTTCACCTCCCGGAGCGCTGTCTGCTCGTGCGTCTCGCCCGCCTCCACGGTTCCCTTCGGCAGCACCCACCCTTCATAGCGGTTTCGGTAATTCTTATAGAGAAGAAGAATCTTTCCGTGAAAAATCACCACGCCACCGCAGCTCGTTGCTTCGACCATTGCAATTCCTCCTGCGTGACCTTGTTCTATTCCGTCTGCTTTTTTCGACTCTGAGACAAAGGGATAAAAATGCCTCATAACACTTCCCCAGTATATACCTGTCGCAGTTCTAACTCAACTGTTCTTTCTGTTTCTGCCGTATAATCACTGTGGCATTAAGCGTGACAGTATGCGGGTAATGCTGTCCGTCCCTGTCTGCGCTCTACTCCACCCCACGCCTCATGTGACCGCGGGTATAGCTCGGATAGGGCTCCGCACAGTCTCTTCCATAAATAAAAGCTTCCCGGCATCCGGTGAGGATACGCTCTGTCTCCGCCGCAGATTCCGTTGTGAGCAGCACCCGCACGGAAACAGGATTCAGCCGCTCCACCTCGGCGCGAAGTCCCGTGAGACTCAGTGGCTCTGCATTCAGAATCACATTACAGCAGTAGCTGCAATGATTCTTCACAGGCATTTCCATGCCGCGTCTGTCCTTAAGCGTGAGCATACCCGGTCTGTGATCGCAGCCCTTCAGTGTCTTCTTAAGACACTGCGCAGTGACCATCATCGGCAGCCGTCCGGACACCACAAGCTCACTGTCCTCGCAGTTCAGAAGCCTGAGCTCTGCCGCATTCAGCTCCACGGGAAGCGTGAGACGGTGAGCGCCATGCGCCTTAAAAAGCAGTGCGGCACGGCGGTTCATTGCGTAAACCTGAAAGTCATAGTACAGTGCCGGGAGCTCCCGCCCCGCCTGATCAAAGCAGCGTCGGAGAAAGCCCGGCTCCTCCAGGGAGCGGATCAGAAAGCCGTCAAAACCCGTCTCCAAAAGACAGCGCTCTCTGTCCCGAAAGTAGTGATATGCCTCACTCCGAAAGATTGCTGGCAGCGCAAGCAGCGCCCGCTTATTCTGCCGATGCAGCTCACGGACATAGTGCATCCAGCGCTCCGCAGGAACAGCATCCGCCTCAAAGCTCAGCTCATCAAAGGCTCCGGAGCGCAGGCAGGACTCGAGCTGTTCCTCCGTCTCGCAGCTCACATGAAGCGTGCGTCTTCTCTCTTCCCTTCTGTCCTCCGCAGTTCGCTCCGCTTCTGCTTCACAGTTCCCCGGCAGCACAGGGAAACGCACATACGGCTCCCCGGGCGGCACGGCCGCTCTCTCGCTGCGCGAGAGTATCCGATTCCGCAGCGCAGCAATCGCCTCTCTACGCAAGGCATTGATCTGTCCGACCGGGAGGAAGAGTCCCGGCTGAAGAGAAATGTCCAGCCGCTCAAAATAAAAGTCTGTGTCACCGGTCTTATTGAGCCTCGCGCGCAGCTCCTCTTCCGTAGCTTCCATCTTTTTTGCGGGCTCAGGCACAGCTCCGCAGACTGCAGCTCCGCACTCTGAGCCATCCGGCAGCGTACAGCGGAGCGAGAGCCGCATCTCCTCTCCCGCAGCAAAGCGCGCATTTCCCTGTATGGGCAGCTGCAGCCGTGCATTCACAAAGCTGTGATCCAGCTCCTCATTCAGCTCCTGATTGCCCTCCCGGAAGGCAGGCTTCTCCCGCAGTGCAAGCATATCCCTTCCGTTGTGCTGAAAATAGTAACCCTCCGTCTGTCCGCCCCGGTCAAAGAGATCCAGAAGCCGCCGCCTGTCCCCTGGTTCTACATGAAAGCCCTCGCGTCCCTCCTTCCGGTAGAGATCCAGGTAGTGCCGCCATATTGACACGACGCCGGCGGTATAGCGCGGGCTCTTCATCCGCCCCTCAATCTTAAAGCTGTCTATCCCGGCCTCAATCAGAGCCGGAATGAGATCCAGACTGCAGAGATCACGACAGCTCAGCAGATAGCGCTCCTCTCCCCTGTTCAGTTTCTTTCCGTCCTGGTGTGCAGCGTAAGGGAGACGGCAGGTCTGTGCACAGCGTCCCCGGTTTCCGCTGCGGCCGCCGATCAGACTGCTCATGAGACACTGCCCCGAATAGGAGAAGCAGAGAGCACCATGCACAAAGGTCTCCACCTCCAGCCCCGTCACCTGTTTGATCTCCTTAATTTCCTCAAGACTCAGCTCCCGCGCGGGAATGAGCCTGACTGCTCCAAGCTGCTTCCAGAAGAGCCCGCTCTCCGGCCCCGTCACCGTAGTCTGCGTGCTGGCATGCAGCGGAAGCAGAGGAAAACAGCTGTGCAGAAGTGAAAAGGCTCCCGCATCCTGTACAATCGCGGCATCCAGTCCCGCCTCATAATAAGGCGCCATATAAGTCGGGAGTCCCTGAAGCTCCGTTTCCTTCATCAGTGTATTCACTGTGAGATGCACGCGGACGGAATGCAGGTGCGCATAATGAATTGCATCGATCAGACTGTCCTCATCCGGATTCTCTGCATAGGCGCGTGCGCCATAGCGTTTTCCACCGATATAGACTGCGTCCGCGCCCGCATTCACTGCCGCTCTCAGGCTCTCCGGCGATCCGGCCGGAGCCAGAAGCTCCGGAATCCTTCTCTTATTTTTCAAGGAGCTCATTGACCTCCTGTTCCAGTGCGTCTGCGCGTGTCTTCAGCTCTTTTGCGCGCTGCTCTGCCTGCTGAAGCCTCTCCCGGAGCCTGTCAAGCTCCTGCGCCTGCTCTTCGACTTTCTTACGCTGCCCTGAGAGTTCATACAGCTGTTTTGCGATCTCCTTCCGTGCTTCCTCTGAAGCAGTGAGACGCTCCTTCATGCGCTCTGTCTCGATGCGCTTTTCCACGAGCTCCCGCTTCAGTACATAGACCTCCGACTCATGAGCCTCCGACTCTGACTTCAGCCTCTGCAGCTCATCCCTCGCGTGCATACAGTCATCCGCAAGATTCAGACTGAGAGTCATGGAGCGCTGCTCCGCATTCTGGTGCCCGTACTGCTGCGAGCGCTTCAGCTCTGAGATCTTCCCGTCCAGATATCCCGCAACGCGCTGCAGATACTCTGTCTCTCCGCCGGAGAGAGGAATCACCTTTCCGTCAATTACAACATCAACCGCAGGCTGTTCCTTAAGCTCTGCGTCATTTTTTCTGATTTCCTTCATACTTTCACTCCTGTTTATCCGGACTGATCCCAAGATGGCGGTACGCGCGCGCTGTCGCCACGCGGCCGCGCGGAGTGCGCATAATGAGCCCGTTCATAAGCAGATACGGCTCATACACATCCTCCAGGGTTCCGGCATCCTCTCCCAGCGCCGCTGCGAGGGTATCCAGCCCCACCGGCCCGCCTCCGAACTTCTCTATCATCATGAGCAGAATGCTTCTGTCCCCATTGTCCAGGCCAAGCTTGTCCACATCCAGAGTGTCAAGCGCGTAATCCGCAGCCTCCCGGGTGATGATACCCTCGTACTTCACCTCCGCAAAGTCTCTGACCCGCTTCAGCAGGCGATTCGCAAGGCGGGGTGTTCCGCGGCTTCGCCTCGCAATCTCCTTACAGCCCGCGGGATCTATCTCCACACCGAGCACTGCCGCAGAGCGTCGTACGATCTCCTCAAGCTCGGCCTCCGAATAAAACTCAAGTCTCTGCACCACACCAAAGCGATCTCTGAGTGGTGCGGACAGAAGTCCCGCCCGCGTCGTCGCGCCCACCAGCGTAAAGTGCGGAAGATCCAGGCGTATGCTTCTCGCCCCGGCTTCCTTACCTATCATAATATCAATGGCAAAATCCTCCATCGCCGGGTAAAGAACCTCCTCCACCTGACGGTTCAGGCGGTGAATCTCATCGACAAAGAGCACATCTCCCTCATGCAGATTGTTTAAAATCGCGGCCATCTCCCCCGGCTTCTCAATCGCAGGCCCGGAGGTCACCTTCATATTGACTCCCATCTCCGCGGCTATAATACCGGAAAGCGTAGTCTTTCCAAGTCCCGGCGGACCGTAAAAGAGCACATGATCCAGGGACTCCCCCCGTCCCCTGGCCGCCTCAATATAAATCTTCAGTATGGATTTCAGCTTTGTCTGCCCGATGTAGTCCTTCAAAAGACGGGGTCTTAAGCTCTGCTCAAGCCTCGCCTCCTCCTTCACCACTTCGGTGCTTATAATTTTTCGTTCCATCTCTCTCTTTCCGTACATTCACACGATATCCCGCAGCAGCTCTGAATTTTTCAGAAATGAAAGCCCTTCAGCGCAGCCTTTAAGATCGCCTCCGCATCCATGGCGGAACTGTTCTCCACCTTCCGCACCGCCCGCGCTGCCTCTGTCGGCGCGTAACCGAGCTGCACCAGAGCCTCGATCGCCTCCCGCTGTGCCTGTGCGCTCTGGGACGTGGATGATGCTGCCGCCCCTCCGCTCTGCTCCGACATATAGGAGAGCTCATCCAGAGATACTCTGTCCTTTAAGTCGAGTATGATGCGCTGTGCCGTCTTTGCTCCGACACCCGGCGCCCTCGTGAGAGCCTTGGCATCCCCCGTCACCACTGCAACGCGAAGTTCATCCGGCGTCAGCACAGAGAGCAGCCCCAGTGCACCCTTCGGTCCGATGCCGCTTACATTCAGAAGCTGGCGGAACATCTCCAGATCATTCCGTGAACCAAAGCCGTACAGCGTGAGCGCATCATCCGTCACTCTGAGGCAGGTATAGATCGTGACCTCCTCTCCGACAGACGGCAGCCCCTCGACAAGCGACAGCGGCACATTGATATTGACACCGACAGAACCCGCCTCGACCACGATCAGCGATCCTTGAGTCTCAGCCAGTGTTCCTCTGATATATGAAATCATTGCGTCCTCCAGATCAGCCTGAACAGCTGTAATACACTTCCCTGAAGTTTATCACAGCCTTTCCAATCTGACAACGAAGAGGTATACTGAGGAGGACTGGAGGGATGAAGATGCAGCTCTTTCAGATACCGGAAGCAGTGATATTTGACTACCCCATAAGAAAGCTCGGCGTTCTGGAGGATTTTCTGTTTCTTGACATAGAGACTACGGGACTGTCCCCGGCAAATGCGCAGATCTACATGATCGGCGCTCTTTCTTATGCGGAGAAGAGCGGCTGGATGCTGCGTCAGTGGTTTGCAGACAGTCTGTCTGCGGAGGAAGAATGCCTGCGCAGCTTCTTTGATTTTGCAAAAGACTTTCGCATCCTCATCCACTATAACGGAGACAGCTTTGATCTGCCCTTTCTCTCCCGCTGTGCGTCGCAGTACGGCATGGGCTGTCCCCTCGACGAAATACAGAGTCTGGATCTCTACCGCGCAGTTCGCCCCTTCCGCAAGCTTCTCGGCACGGAGCGCATGAACCAGAAGCGCATGGAGGAATTCCTGTCCATCTCCCGCACAGACCGCTTCAGCGGAGCTGAGCTGATCTCTGTCTACGAGCACTGGCTAGTCACACCGGAGACTGCCCTGCTGCAGCAGCTTCTTCTGCACAACGAGGAGGATATCATGAACCTTCCGCAGCTTCTCTCCCTCCTCTCCTACCGGGATTTCTTTCAGAGTGCGCCTCAGGAGCTCTCTGTCTCCGTAGATGAGACTGCCCTGCTGCTTCATTTTCACACAGACAGCCGGATCCCGGTTTCTGTGCGCCAGCTGCTTGAAGCAGCCGGCTTTCAGGCAGAGCTCTCTCTCAAGGACAATGCTCTAAGTCTCCGTATTCCGCTTTTTCACGGAACACTCCGACACTATTTTACAAACTACAGAGACTACTACTATCTCCCTCTGGAGAATAAAGCCATTCACAAAAGTCTGGCGGAGTTTGTCGATCGCTCGGCAAAGGTCCGGGCGAAGGCGGAACATGCCTGTGTGCCGGCAGAGGGACTTTTTATGCCGCTGCTGTGTGAAGCTCCGGCAGAGGCGACTCTCTTCCGGGAGAATCCGCGCGGCAGACCCTATCTTCGGCTGAGTCAGGATTTGCTTGAAAACACTGCGCCCGGTTTCTGGCTGAATTACACAGGTGCAGCACTCTCTGAGCTTGGATTTTGCAGCAATGACGGGAAAGCTCAGAAGTAGCCCAAACAGGAAATCCACAGGGATTTCCTGTACAATTAAAAAAGCCACGGATCTCTCCGTGGCTCAGTGGACACTGTTTATTTGACTACGCTTACATTGACTGCCTGCGGTCCCTTTGCGCCGTCTATGATATCATATTCCACCGCAGCGCCTTCATCAAGGGTTTTATAGCCTTCCATATTCAGTCCGGAGTAGTGAACGAATACATCGCCGCCCTTCTCGTCTGAAATAAATCCATAACCCTTTTGATTATTAAACCACTTGACTGTACCCTTGCTCATAACACAAATTCCTCCGAAAATAATGAATTGACTTGCAGACCTCTGTAGCCAAATTCACAATAACACGAAAAAAATAATGTGTCAAACAATTTTGACAGTCTGGAGTATCTCATGAAATTTCACAACGTTTTTCACCACTTCATCACCATTTCCATTCACAAGCTGACCGTCATGGATCTCTGCTTCAAGCTTGGACTTCTGAGACAGGGCCTGCTGCACGATCTCTCTAAGTACAGCCCAATCGAGTTTCTTACCGGCGTGCACTACTACCAGGGGGATCGCAGCCCAAATGCTGTGGAAAGGAATACCTTAGGTTACTCCGCCGCATGGCTGCATCACAAGGGAAGAAATCTCCATCACTACGAGTACTGGATGGACATCAATCCAAAGACCCGGGAATGGGAGGGCGTGAAGATGCCGCTCCGCTATGTGCTGGAGATGGTCTGCGACCGCATTGCAGCCTCAAAGGTCTACAACGGCCCGAACTACAGCGACAGCACACCGCTGCAATACTACAGGGACAGAAGCGAGAGCTCCCGCCTGCACCCGGATACCAGAGCGCTGCTTGAGACTCTGCTCATCATGCTGAGCGAGCACGGGGAGCGATATACCCTGGGATATATGCGCTGGCTTATGAAGCATCCGCAGTCCTATGAGCACAGCAACGGGACAGCACAATAAATGCTGTCCCGTTCAGAACCAGAGCTTTCATTTTCAGGCGAGTCCGTGACCTCAGTGCCTGCTCTCAAGAAGCATGGTATGAAGCTCCTCGATAGAGAAACTGTACTTCTTCTTACAGAAGTGACAGCTCAGCTCCACCGCCTTCCCCTCATCTATCATACTCTGAAGTTCCTTCTCTCCTACGGTAAGCAGAGCTTTCTCCACTCTCTCACGACTGCAGCTGCATGAATAGCGACAGGGCAGCTTTTCTGTAATCTGAAGCTCCATATCTTCCAGAATAACAGAGAGCATATCCTCAGGTGTCTTTCCCTCCCGCAAAAAGTGCGTGACGGAATCTACACCGCGCAATCTGTCCTCAAGCCTCTCTGTGAGCTCCTCCGGGCAGCCGGGCATGAGCTGAATCAGAAAGCCTCCGGCACAGTTCACCGTGTTCTCCCGATTCATCAGTACACCGAGCCCCACACTTGAGGGTATCTGCTCGCTGTTCGCATAATAATAGGTCAGATCCTCCGCAATTTCTCCCGAAATGAGCTCCACCTGCCCCACGTAGGGCTCCTTCAGTCCGAGATCTGAGATCACGGTGAGCGTTCCGCGTCCGACTGCCCCTGCGACATCCAGTTTTCCCTTTGCGTTTGCAGGAATCACGACCGCCGGCTCATACGGGTACCCCTTCACATTGCCGCGGCAGTCCGCGCTGACCAGCAGGCCGCCCATTGGTCCATCGCCGTCGATCTTTAGCGTGATAAGATCCCTCTCGTCCTTCATCATACTGCCCATGATCACGCCCGCTGTCAGCAGACGTCCCAGTGCAGCAGTTACAACGGGGCTGGTGTTGTGGATGCTTCTGGCTTCCTCCACGAGCTCCCGGCTCGTAACCGCAAATGCGCGTATCATCCCCTCCGCAGCAAATGCTCTTACCATATAATCATTCATGTATTTATCCTGTAAGGCGGCAGCTGGCAGCTGCTTTTCATCAGCTGCCAGCCATCCGCTGTATGATATCAAAAAAGGTTCTTTCGTCACCTGAACGATCAGAGCTCCGGCGTCTTACCATGCTCTCCCAGCGTGATCAGGAGACGCTCTGTGCCGCTGTCCGGCATAACCATGGTGTCTGCATCAACACAATCCAGCCATAGAAGACCCGCAGCAGTGGCTGCCGTCTTCAGCTCCTCTATAGTATAGGCCCGCTGAAAATGGGTCTCTGTAAAGCGGCGGAACCTCGGATCTGCTTCCTTCTCCTCACGGATATAGAGGGTCAGATCGTACTCATTGATTCTTGTATCCGGGTCATAGGAATTCTCCCATATAAAGCTGCCGAGCTCCCGGTTCTCCGCGATTGTATTGTCCGCAAGCACGGTCTCATACTTGTGCACGGTATTGCAGTCGAAGACAAAGATCCCCTCCGGATCCAGATAATTATTCACCAGACGGAACAGCGAGAGCAGCTCATCTGTTCCAGTGAGATAATTCACTGCATCGCAGCGGCTCACAATGGCACGGCAGGTTCCATAGAGCTCAAAGGAACGCATATCCTGACAGAGATACAGAATATTCTGTCCCTTCTCCACCTTCTTCTCAAGGGCAATCTCCAGCATATCCTCGGAATTGTCTATGCCTATCATGTCAAAGCCCTTTGCCGCGAGCAGCTCTGTGAGGCTTCCGGTTCCACAGCCGAGGTCCGCTACAATGCCGCTCTCGATCCCGTGCTCATGAAAGATCTTCAAAAGCTGCTGACACCACTCGTCATAAGGAACATTATCCATGAACAGGTCATAGACCCGTGCAAAGCTCGTATAAGCCTCCATCGCTCGCTCCTTCCCCCGGATTCAGTCACCGCAAAGCCTGCCCTGGCCCGTCTGTCGCCCCCAGGGGGTACTCAGGCATTCTTTCCGCAGCAGTGCTTGTATTTCTTTCCCGAGCCGCAGGGACAGGGATCATTTCTGCCGATCTTATGCGGCTTTCTTATGGTTCCGCTTGCCTTCTGCTCCTTATAGAGCTCCTTCCGTCTCTCCTCTGTGAGTATTGCATCCCACTGCGGGAGACCGTAGAGCCAGCTCGCCTTCGCCTCCACCATATTGTAATAGAGTTTCTCCGGATCAATTGCAAGCCTTACCTCGGTATCCTCTTCCATGGTCTCAATGGGATTTGCCTCCTTCAGACTGTCGTTGATTCCGTCCAGGAAGCCAGTCATGGTCTGCACGTCCGTGCTGTATTTCTCCGCGAGCGCCTTCACCGAGCCCTGCTCCACCCTAGAAACATCTGTGAGAAGCTTCTCGTAAATCCCCTTCTCCACGATGAAATATTCCTTCCAGAGCACTTCCTTCTGCTGCTCATTCGTGCCGTCTCCGTACGCTTTGACTCTCCAGTTTTCAAGTAAGGTCATAAAACTACCGCCTCTTCTTATTATTTTATGGCTTTCGCCGTATTTCCCGATAACGGAACGATTATATACCACTTTGCGCTCGATTGCAAACCGCTGCCCGTCCTGCCGCACGCCCTGGTACAGGCGCATTTCTCTGCCGCTGTTCCGTCATTTACTCAGAGCTTCTCTCTGTAGTGGAACTCAAAGCTTTCCTTCTCTATGGAATCGAGCTCTGCATAGTGCTCCGTCTCAACCGGCAGCTTTCTCCGCGCGAGGCGGTGCCGTATGAGCCGTTCTGTAAGCCGCGTGATCACTGCAAAGGTCGGAATTCCCACGACCATACCGACGATTCCCCAGATTCCTCCGAAAAAGAGAATGGAAAAGAGCACCCAGAAGCTGGACACGCCGGTCGTCGAACCGAGTATCCTGGGGCCCAGAATATTCCCGTCAAACTGCTGCAGGATCAGAATGAAAATACAGAACTGCAGTACATAAAAGGGCGAGGTCATGAGCAGAATCAGCGCACTCGGGATCGCACCGATAAAGGGCCCAAAGAAGGGAATCACATTCGTCACCCCTACAAATACGCTGATCAGCAGAGTGTACGGCATCTTCATGAAGCTCATACAGATGTAGCAGATAATGCCGATAATGACAGAATCTATGATCTTTCCGACGATGAAATTTGAGAACACCGACTTGACAAAGCGGGCCTCCGTGATGATATCATTCGCAACTCTGATAGGAAAAAAAGCATAGATCATTTTCTTGGTCTGCGCAGAGAGCAGATCCTTCATATTCAGACCATAGGCCATGACAATGAGTCCGATAAAGAAGTTCTTTAAGACTGCCAGTATCTTCACCACGCCATCTGTCATCTGAGAGATATATTTATTCAGATTTGGCATGAAATCGCTGGTGATCCAATTGTCCAGCGTGCTGTAGATCTGATCGTAGATGCTGAGCACCATGCTCTCCATCTCCTCATCTCCCCCAAAGAAGGAGGAATGAATCACCGCACTCACAGAGGTCGCATTCTCAGGAAGGTTCCGAATCAGCTCCCGCACTCCCTGAATCAGCTGCGGAATGAGCATGGCGATTAAGGCCGTGAGTATCGCCAGGATAATGATCACACAGAGCAGCGTCGCGACAGATCTTGCGATCATACCTCCAAATTTTCTTCTGCGCTCCTGCTCCTCCGCGCCGAGCCTGCTCCAGCGCTTTCTGTCCGCCGCAGTTTCTCCTGAAATCATGCCGCTGAGCGTTCCGGTGATTGCATTATAGGTCGGCGCCATCAGAAAAGACATGACAAAGCCATAAATCACCGGCATCAGTATTTTCGTGATAGTAGCAAAAAAACGGCTCACCTCTCCAAAGCGATTGATCAGAAAGGAGACCAGCAGGGCGGCCACAATCACAGAAAATGCTGTCACTCCCCACGAGATATACGGACGATTCTTCTCACTGAACATCTGAGACCTCTCTACTCTAAATATTTCAGAACCCGACAGAACGGATTTCACTCATGTAAAAAGGCAGCGAAAAACGCTGCCTGATTTTAATAAGCAGCCCCAAAATGCCGGTCTTACTTATTGACGCCTGGCATAGCCAGGTGGGTGACCGCACCCGAACATCTGCCTTCCGCTCGCGGCGGCCTGACATCCGAGCGGGAATAAGGTCTCCCTGTCATATATTTGCAGGTTCAAAATTGGTAAGATTGTCGAACATTCCAGGTGCTGCCCATATGCAATTAAAAAACAAAACCGTTCACATAATACCCTAACTAAATTATACCCGCAGCACCCTTATAAGTAAAGTGCTTTCTCAGTCCACTGAAATCTGGTAAATCTGATACTCCCTGAGGAGCTTGTAGCCCAGCTTCTCCGCAAGCCCTACAGATGCGAGATTCGCTGCATCCCAGTTCGGTCTGAGTCCGTGCTCCATACAATCAAGAAGAAAGCGCGCAGCAGCGGCCGACGCAAGCCCCCGTCTTCGGAAGGAGCGCTCCGTCGCCACTTCAACCTCCATCATCCCCATGGAAAAAGCATAGGCTGAGCAGGCGCTGACCATGCGCTCTCCCTGCATGACTGCAAAGCCCATTCCAAACTGCCGGTACTGCTGCTCATTTGCAAAGCTTGCCACAAAATCCGCGCTCCACTCTGCAGAGAGCGCCTGACGGTAAAGCGCCTCATCAAAGCGACGCAGTGCAAAGCCCTCCGGAAGCTCCGAGATATATTTCTGCAGGATTCCGGAATCAAAGCCCTGCTCCGGCACATTCAGTGCATAGCGGGTCAGAGTGCGGAAGCGTCCGCGAAACTGTTTCTCCAGCCACAGACCCCAGCGCTCATGCTCCACGGTTATATTGCTGTCCGCACACTCTGTGCAGAGTGTGTTGTAGAGATCAATGGATGCTGCCCCCCGCGGCGGAAGTCCCAGCAGGTAGGAGAAGCGCCCCACTCTCACAAGACAGAAGGAGGGATGCTCCGTCACATATACCCAGACCCGTCCCATGGAACCCTCCATCGCAGAGCGCACCAGAACCTCTGTACTCTCCGCTCCAAGCAAAGCTGCCGCCGCCCGATTTGCCATGCCAAGCTCTATCATTTCTTCCATCCTCCTGTCATCGCCTGAAGCTATGCGGAATCAGAATCCGAAACGAAATCCGATAAGCTCTATCTTACCACAGCAGCCCGGAAATCGAAATGTAAAAACATGGAAAATGCTGTCCTCCCGCGACAGCTCTCCCCCGCTGCGCAATCACAGATTCAGCAGCGTCTTCAGGAGACCGCGCCCCAGACTCGCGCCGACATTTCCCCCGATCTTCTTGCCAAAGCTCCCGCCGACACTCTTGCCCAGCTGATTTCCGACCTCTCTTCCTATGGTACCCACAGCGCTGTTGCCAATGGAAGCTATGGTGCGCTTCTTCTTGAGCTCCGCCTGCCTTGCCGCCTTCTCCGCGGCAGCCGCCTCCCTTGCCGCCTGCTTCTCTGCGGCAGCTGCTTCCCGCGCAGCAAGCTTCTCCGCAGCTGCTGCATCCTTTGCGGCCTGCTTCGCAGCCTCCGCCTCCTCCCGCTGCTTTGCCTCCTCTGCGGCCTGCTGATCATATCTGCTAAGCAGCAGCTCATAGGCAGACTCCCGGTCTATACTCTCTGCGTACTTCTCATACAGGTCGCTGGTCAGCACAGTTGCCTGCTGCGTGACCTTATCCAGTGCGCCTATCTGTGACTGAGGCGGCAGTATCTTTGCAATACGGCATACGGAGGGAGCGCCGTCCTCCTGCAGGAAGGAGACGACTGCCTCCGCGGTCTTCAGCTCCTGAAGCGCCGCAGCCGTATCAAATTCCGGATTCTTCCGGAAGGACTCCGCCGCTGCGCGTATCCCTTTCTGTTCTGCCGGCGTGTAGGCGCGCAGCGCATGCTGTACCTTATTTCCGAGCTGCGCAAGCACTCCTCCCGGAATGTCGCCCGGATTCTGCGTGATGAAGAAGATCCCCACTCCCTTGGAACGTATGAGCTTCACTACCTGCTCAATCTTCTCCAGCAGTGCCTTCGGTGCGCTGTCAAAGAGAAGATGCGCCTCATCAAAGAAGAACACGATCTTCGGCTTTTCCAGATCGCCCGCCTCGGGGAGCTTCTCAAAGAGCTCCGTCATGAGCCATAGCATGAAGGTCGCATAAATCGTCGGATCATTGATGAGAGAGGTGGAATCCAGTATATTGATGAGGCCTCTGCCCTCTGCATCCGTGCGGAACCAGTCCTCGATCTGCAGGGCGGGTTCCCCGAAGAACTGCTCTCCGCCTCTGCCCTCCAGCGCGACCAGCGCCCGCATGATAGCGCCGATACTGTTCTTTCCTATGTTTCCATAGCGCTGACGGTAATCGGCAGCATGATCCTCCACATAGTTCAGCATGGAGTGAAGATCCTTCATGTCAAGAAGCAGCAATCCCTCCTCATCCGCGATACGAAACACCACATCCAGAAGATCACTCTGAATTTTGTTCAGATCCAGAAGACGTGAGAACAGCAGCGGACCGAATTCGGACACAGTCGTGCGGAGCGCCAGCCCCTTTTTTCCGAGTATGTCCCAGAACTCCGTGGGATAGGCGCGATAGGAAAAGCCCTTGTCTTGAAGACCGAAGCGCGCGATACGCGCCTGCATATCTGCGCTGTCCGCGCCGGGCCTGCACATCCCTGCAAGATCTCCCTTCACATCTGATAGAAAAACAGAGACTCCCGCGTCCGAGAGGGACTCCGCCAGGACCTTCAGCGTGACCGTCTTTCCGGTTCCCGTTGCGCCGGCTATGAGTCCGTGACGATTTACCATCTTTGGAAGTATGTAACAGGGCTCCTCCCCGCTGCTTGCAAGCCATATCTTATCATCGTAATACATACAGCACTCCTTTACTGACTGACCGGCTGTCGCCGCTCCATAGTTTCCTATCAACTACTATAGCAAGAAAAAAGCACCCGGCATAGAGCAAATCTCTCCGCCTGATGCTTTATCTCATGAATTCTTTATGAATATTCCATACTTCTGAATATTCCGTACCTTCGACAGCTCTGCGCTGAAATATCAGAGCGCGATGCGATACTCCGGAGAAGCGTCTCCATTTACAACATAGTACGCCGCGTTCTCCTCCGGCTTGATGTAGAGTTCCACGGTCTTCAGCTCAACGTCTTTGTGCTCCGCCTCATAGGCCTTCACTGCTGCCTGCATCGCATCCTCTGCAGAGATCTGCCTTCCCTGATACTCGATAAGTACCGTGTATTTCACAGCCTTCTTCGCCGACGGCTTTCCGGCTGTCACAGTCTTCTTTGTCGTTGTCTTCTTCCCGGCAGACTTCTCTGCGCTCTCCCCCGCTGACCCTCTGACAGAACTTGCCTTCTTCACCGTGCCCGCCTTCTTTGCCGGAGTCGCCTTGCCCTTCGGCATCACAGCCTTAAGCTCTGCCTCACTGCTCTTTTCACTCTTCTTAACCATTTCCGTTTCCTCCAATACTTGCTTTCTGCGTCCTGCCGCTCTGGCCTCTGCCTCCCGGAGAAGCATTCTCTTATCAATCAACAATGTCAGGCCCTCCTCCGGACAGCTCTGCCGGAACGATATCACAGCTGTTACCACAGTTTCCAAATCTCTCCGTTTTTATGTCAATCAATGTCGGAGTTGGCGCAATTATATAACCGTCGCAAAACTTTGTCAACAATATATCATTCCATTTCAGATCTGTATTTCTTTTCTGAATTTTTACAATTTCGCCCGCATATGCTACAATAGGAAAAATTTATTTGAGCACGCAGACCACAGCGGCAGGAATGGAGCAGGCTATGCAGATGAAGCTTTTGATGGACCGGATCCGCACAAGCGGACAGGTGGAAAAGGGAAATATTCTGAAGGTAGATTCTTTTCTGAATCATCAGATTGATGTTGCACTTCTCGAGGAAATAGGAAAGGAGCTGAAGCGGCAGTTCTCTGACCGGGAGATCACCAAGATACTCACCATTGAGTCCTCGGGCATCGCGATCGCCTGCATCGCCGCCCGCTACTTCCACTGTCCCGTAGTGTTTGCCAAAAAATCAAAATCCTTAAATATCGCGGGTGATGTCTACACAGCCAGAGTAGAGTCCTTCACCCATAAAACCACGAACGACATCGTCGTCTCCAGAAAATTTCTTCTTCCGGAGGATAAAATTCTTATCATCGACGACTTTCTTGCAAATGGCAAGGCAATTCTGGGGCTCTCCGACCTCGTTCGTCAGGCCGGCGCCACCCTCGTGGGCGCGGGCGTGGTGATCGAAAAGGGCTTTCAGGACGGCGGAAAGCGCATTCGCGAGCTGGGAATCGACCTCCACTCCCTCGCCATTGTGGAATCCATGGATCCGGATACGGGCATTGTGTTCCGCAGTGAGAACTGAGGACGCTCAGAACTTTCCGCTGGAATGCGAATGCCCGCTTGAGCTTCTGCTCGAGCCGCTGCTCGAGCCGCTGCTACCGGAGGATGAAGGCGGATCGTAAACTCTGTTCTCTGTCGTGTGTGTGTAGCGGTCCGAGCGATGGGTAATCTCACTGCCTGTCATATCCAGGTACTGCTCCGCCATGCTCTCTTTGCTGACGGAGATCATTTTTTTGCGCAGCCACAGAGCTGCAAGGATGGATACCAGAAGGCCCAAGAGAAGAGAAATCAGTGCGCCCAGCAGCTTTGTGAGCGGCATGGTTCCGATCGAGACCGGCTTCCCCTCCGCTGAGAGCTTCAGGTATTTCCCGCTCTCCTCCACGTAGTCCTTCAGACCTCCGTACCAGTCGTCCTCCTTGAAATGCTCCTTGAACTTTTTTGCCAGCTGCTCCTTTCCAAAGTCATTGAAGGAGCGGTGCGCAAATTCGCCGAAGGCACAGAGATCATAGTCACGCTGTGCCATGGACAGTACGAGGCACAGGCAGTCCCTGTCAGCGCCGCAGCCCAGATCATAGCCGACGCGAAGCTCCTCCGAGACTGTCTCTATGGATTTGGACTCGCTGTAATCTGACATATCCTTCATTGTGATGATATAGACATTGCAGTGATAGTCCTCGGCTATTTTTTCAAGCTTCTCACTGAGCTCCTTTCGCTGCTCCGCGGTCAGAATCTCTGCCTCATCAAGCAGCAGAGGCAGTCCCTCTCCCCAGCGCTCCGGCATGAGCCGCATAATGGGTGCGCTGTCGTAATACCCAAAGCTGTAGTCATAGCCGTGAAAGCGTCCAAAGACCCCTTCCTCTGTCATCTCTCCCTCAAAGCTGTTTCCTGCATTGTCCTCAAAGGAAAGCGCATCTGTCTCAGAGTCATAGTCCCAGCTGATGGGATAGGCGCAGTGATCATAGACCACCATGCCACTCCCGCCTGCATTCAGAACGACATACTCTCCCGTGCAGCTGTACTCCGTGCCGTTCTCCATGCAGCTCTCTGCACGCAGCACTGCAAGACACAGAGCATCCTCTTCTCCGCTCTCCTCCGTGCTGTCCGCAGGCGGCACTGTCTCTGAGGACACATCCGGGCTCTCCGGCACATAGACGTAGCTGTATCCCCCGTAGATGCCACTCACGGATCCATCTGAAAGGTAGGCTGCCACAAGCTCATAGCCTTCTGCATCAACAACGTAAAGTGCGTCTCCCTCTGCTCGCCACTGGATCGGACTGATCTCTCCATTGAAGCATATCTCTCCCTCTCCGGAAATATCCAGTCTCAGGTACTCTCCCTCACAGCTGTACTCCGTGCCGTCCTTCTCGCAGTGCACAGCGCGGTAGAGCAGGGCGCCGTCTCCTTCCGCCGCAAACGCAGGAAAGGACAGCATAAGCAGGAAGAGGAAGAGCATGGAAAAACTTGAAAGTATTTTTTTCATTCCATCCTCCTATATTTCCTGCAGCATGCTCACGATGAGCCAGGCTATGCCCGGCCCAAGCCGCAGCAGATAAAACAGAACGGCTAAGACCAGTCCCAAAGCCGCCACAAAGCCGCGGAAGCGCGCCTCTGAGACCGGAAGATTTCCCACCATCTTACCTGTCTGTCCATTCATCGCAAAGGTATATTCCTGGTTCGCCCACTTCACCTTCAGCATCCACACCGGAAGCAGGGCATAGTGCACCTTGCCGCGGTTTATAGAGACCCTGGCGCTTCGAAGACTCACGCTGCCGTAGCCCGTCACGTCGCGGCGCATCAGCTCCTTGGCGCTGCTCCTGCAGCGGCTGTCCGCGCGCTCTGAGCTCTCCTTCAAACTCACATCATACTTATCTGCAAGATAACCGGGGAGATAGGCCATGGAGAAAGCTTTCAGTCCCTTATAGTCAAATGGCTCCAGCGAATCCATGAGGTCATCCGGCATTTTCTTGCTGGCATCGGTCGGAACCATTGCAAAGCTGACGGTTCCGCCGCGCTCCACATCGTAGTGCGCTGTGCGGGTGACTCTGTAATCCCCTTCTCTGTATGTACTCACATTGCTCGCATGAAAGCTGCACTCCGCCTCCGCACTCCCGTCAAAGAGCCAGAATGGAACATAGATCCCCTGAATCTTCTTCAGCTGACTCTGGCTCTTAAAGCTCCCCGGCAGGAAAAGATGCCTTCCGAAATGCTTTTTCAGTGCGTCGATCGCACTGTTTTTGTCCAGCTTGAAGGGAATGACATAATTCGGCTTCATCCCACCGCTTAGCTGGCCCGGAACGATGGTAGGATTTCCGCAGTAGGGGCACTGTGTCGCCGCGGTGGTCGCCTCACACATAAGCTCTGCGCCGCAGCTCGGGCAGCTGTAGCTTCGCATGCTCTCCGCATCGACGCCCCACTCCGCGCCGACCTCTGAGCTGTCCCAGCTGCTGCTTTCCGGCTCCTCCTTCTCAGCGAGAGGCCCGCCTGCACCGCTCTCTGTCCCGGCAGGAGTCTGCGTCTCTTCTACTGTATCTGTAGCGCCTTCACTTTTCCCGGCTTTTTGGACTGCCTCTGCCGCCCTTCTCGCCTTCTCCGCGTAGAAGGACTCTACCTCCTCCACGCTGAAGCTGCTGCCACAGTACTCACATTCCAGCTGACCGGAGCCGCTCGCAAAATGCAGGGGACCTGTACACGCAGGGCATTGATAATTGACTACCTGATCAGGCATTGATTGCTCCTCCACAGAACTCACAGCAGCCCGCAGCATTCGGTGTTGTGGTCGCCCCACAGTATGGGCAGGTCACAGCAGTCTTCGGAGCATTTTCTGCAGCAATGCTGTCCCGCGTCTCCTGACGGATCGCTGTCAGCGCCTCTCTGATCTCCATTCCCATGTTATAGTACTCCGCAAAGTCGTGATTCATCATTCGCGGATCACCGGAATTCTGCAGTGCGGCTCCCGCAATGCCCCGAATTACGCTGTTGAGGATATTTCCCTGTATATTGCTGCTGCGCATCCCCATGCCGTTATAACTGCCCATACGGTTCATCGTGTTCATGTCGCGTATCTCAACGCTCATGTTGTTCAGCTTGAAGCTCATATCATTGAAGTAGGGGTGGTTCACGCGTATATTCATCTGGAAATCATAGCTGTATCTGTAACGCGGGGGATTGTAGCTGACGTGCTGGGTGTGACCATCCTTGTCCTTCACCTCGCGCTTCTCTTCTATCTCATGCTCCTGCACATCCAGATCGCAGCCCGTAACCTGTGAAAAGTCCAGCACATCCGGATTGGCCTCAGCGAGATTTCTGGCTGCAGTGACCATGAAGCGGCGCGCGTCCTCGTCCAGCAGCACCTTCGTGTTGCGTCCGATGGTGCGCGTCGTGTGGAAGGAGGCAACCTTCTGCTGATTTTCCTCGCGGTAGACGAGCTGTGCCTTGATATCCTCCACTGTTGATTTTCTTCTGTCCGAGAACCAGGGGGAGAGCTTTGAGGCACAATTTTTGCAGCAGTTTCCGTCCTCCAGCTTCCTGTTCCCCAGAAGTCCTATCTCTCCTCCGCAGATCGCACACTCCTTCTTCTCAAAAAGCTTTCCAAAAAATCCCATTGCATACCTCCTGTTCTTTAAATGACCAATGATAAAACAAAGAATAGCTTCTTTTTATCTCTATTTTATACAAAATGAACTGTCAAAACTATGGTACTGAGTATACTTTTAAGGACCGGAAGCACAATAATCGAAGGTTTTCCCCTGCAAGCCAAAAACAGAGCCCTTCATGGGCTCTGCTCTCACCACTCTCTCTCAAGCTCAGACAATCTGCCGCAGCGGCGGAAGAGATCCACCAGAAGCATGAGCTCATAGTTCGAGGAAATATTCAGTTTGGTATAAATACTGCGGTTATGCTTCTTGACCGTGCTCAGACTGATAAAAGCAAGCTCAGGTATCTCTGAGACCATGTAGCCATCCATATAGTAGTGAAAGATATTGTACTCTGCTGTGGTCAGCTGGTGCACGCCCTCAGAGAAGCAGAGGAACAGCTCCTCAATATTGGGAGGCAGCTCTTTGGAAGAAATCGGCTCTGCCTGCGGCTGCGTGTTCAGAAATTCAATCAGCTGATCCAGCTCGGAAATCCCGGTATAGGCATTGCCGCTTTCATCGTTTCTCCGTATTGCCTCAATACCGTCTACGATGGGCTGAACAAATTTTTTAGAGACAAAAACGGACAGAAGCACCATACACAGGATAAAGCCCAGAATTGCAAAAAGCACGGCGTTCCGTCCCGACGCGAGATAGCCGCTGTAATGCTCCTTTGGCAGAAGCAGCGCAATCACCCACTGCTCCCCCTCTTTGGCCGGCAGGGTCAGAATCCGGTGACAGCCGACATAAGTCGTATTGCCATCATAGTAACAACACAGGCCCTTTTTCTTTTGAACTACCAGCCTTGGCCTGTTGCTGAACCACACACCGCTCTGCCCTCCGATGAGACCATCCGAGAGATTCAGCACACCGTCCTTCATAGGTGCGAGCACTGTAATGAGCGATCCAAATCCTGTCTCCACTGCCGGATAAGCGAGGCGCATATAGAGCTCGCTCAGCTCCATACCGCACATTCCATAGAACTCTCCGTCGGAGCCTCGAAGCGGTGCACAGTAAAAGAGAGCTTCCTCCCAGACCCTGCTGATCTTTTTTCTTCCGGTCCAGAAGCCTTTACTCTGCACGTTGTGACGCATATCCTCAAATTCCGGAAGATAGTCTGTATCTACCTCCAGGTTCCAGCGATTGTGAAGCTCCAGCCCCTTCTCACGCGCCAGATCCGGTATGCCGCGGAAATAAAACACATCCGGATCCAGCTGCACACTGCTGCACACATTGGAAAGCCGCAGATATACAGCACTGCGGGAGTGTGAAGCCTCCGGGAGTTCCGTATTGGTTGTTGCATCCAGAATCGCAAAATCTCCGCTGCTTCGCACAACCTTCAATGTTGTATTGAGCTCTGCATACAGTTCCCGCTGTTCTTCCAGAAGCAGCTCCGGATTGTCATTGAATGCCTGAAAAGGCTGACCACTCTCCTCCAGTCGGTACTCAATTCCATGGCTCAGTGTTTTTGCCAGATTATTTCCATATGCCGTCATGGTATCCACCAGCTCCTGTACAGAATCTGAGGTAGCCATCAGCTGCTGTTCCATAGACTGGCGCACACTCGTCTCACGATTAAAAAGCATACCGGAGCGATACAGGAAC
This sequence comes from Moryella indoligenes, assembly GCF_030812885.1. NCBI lineage: Bacteria > Bacillati > Bacillota > Clostridia > Lachnospirales > Lachnospiraceae > Moryella > Moryella indoligenes. The sequence continues at coordinate 83,009 of NZ_JAUSTO010000006.1, read as the reverse complement.
AGCACCAATACACCGAAAGCTGCAAGGGTCATAAAAAGCAAGTGCACGAGAAGTCTGCGGCGCAGCGTACTCCGCTTACTGCCCGCTTTCTGCAGAAGCTCCCTACGCTTTTTAAAATCAAGCCATTTCAAACTCACTTGCGACACCTCCCCTGTTCCTGCGAGCCTCTACGCCTATTTCCCGGCGCGCTGCACCGCAAGCTTCAGCGCGGTGAGAGCCTCCTCGGCAAGCTGCTCCGCCAGTGCATTCTGAGCTGTAATCGCCTCCTCGCTGAAGCCCTCATCCTCCGGAGAGAGCGCCGCGAGATACTTCTCCCGTGCATTTTGCAGTATCTTCCTTGCGTTTTTCTCCACAGACATCTCCAGATCGAGATAAGTCGAAAGCTGTGGAGGGGTATAAAATTGATAGTCGCGTCGCGTCTCATTCATTGCGTGATAGAGACTGCGGTACTTGCCGCTCTCCAATGTCTCTGCGACCTCCGGCAGCATGGCAAAGGCCTGCTCCGTGACCGGCATATAGCCTGTGCTCGTCACAAACCGCAGATTGCACTTTGGTTCTGTGAGCCACTTCAGAAATTCCACCGCAGCGGCCTCCCGCTCCGGATTCGATTTTGTGAGACAGAATCCCGCTCCGCGTTGTATTGCGAGCTTCTCTCCGCCCTTCATAATAGGCAGTGCATAGGAGACGACCTGAACGGGTTCAGATACATTGTCCGGATAGGTCACAATATCCTCATAGTAGAGCACACTCGCTGAAGAAGCCACACTCGCAACTGCCTCTCCCGTGCGGAGGGGATCGGTGGCATAGCCATCCCCCAGCCAGACTCCCCCCTGAATCGCCGCTCTGGCGTAGGGCATCCAAACTCTGTGAAAAGCCTCCCCAAAAGCGAGCTGATTGCCGGAAAAGAAATCCTCTCCGAGCGACTCCGTCCCAAGCTGAAGGTAATTGAAGTGATAATCGTGCACAAAAAAGCATCTGCCGTCATGAGGAATATCCGGGGTCTTCGCATCAAGCCAGCGATAGTAATCCTCTGACATGGCAAAGAGTCCCTCCCAGGTTCTCAGCTGTTCAAGGTCTGCCCCCGTATCTGCGGAAAAGCGATCAAAGAGTGTCTTGTCAAGAAAAAGTATCTCTGTTGATTTCGCAGCAGGCAGCACAAGCAGCCTTCCGTCTATCATTCCTTCCTCCAGAAATTCAGGCAGAAAAGCAGAGAGCTCCTTCTCTGAAAAATAATCGCGGTAATCCACAAGCACTGCGCTGTCCGGCATAGCAAGTACAGTCTTCGGGTAGGATATAAAGAGATCCGGAAGCTTCGCTGCTCCCGGCTCATGATTGGCCGCTGCAAGCACGGACTCATGTATGGTATTGGTGTTGGACACCTGCATCACCTGCAGGATAATTCCCTTCTCTGCCCCAACGGTCTCATTGAATTCATCAATGAGCTGGTTCAGAGGAGAATCTGTCTGCCCGCCGTATACATGCCACACAGACAGGGTGATGGGCTCCTTCTTCCGCGCTCCACAGGCCGACAGAAATAATGCAGCAGATAAGAGCAGCAGACCTAAAACGCGGCTATAACCATACTTATTCATTCTTTCCTTCCTGCGCTGTGAGCGCAACGGTTTTAGGTTAATAAAGCTCATTATACGTTATCTGCGTCTAAAAAGAAACCAAAACTTAGTCCGCTGCTCAACTGATCAGCTCTCCCAGAAAGCAGTTCCCGCCTGCGCGCAGTGTGAGCAGCACGACTTTCGCATGAGCCAATTTCCTGCATGAGCTGCTATTTTGTACACGTATTTAGTTATTATTATACTGTTTTTCTTCTCCCTTGCATATGTCAGAGCGAAAGGAAACGGAATAAAAAGTGTCCCTGTCATTCTGTTTTAAAAGTGTGATACATAGAACTTCCCATCACCTTTGCTTTGATTTCCTCTGTTTTAAGGATCTTCCCATAACTTACAACTCTCCCATCCAGAACAAGCGCCGGTGTACTCATAACGCCGTAGCTTGCAATGACCGCAAAATCAGTAATGAGCTCTACCGTATCATCCATTCCTAGTTCTTTCAGTGCAGCCACTGCATTAGCCTCCAATTCGTGACATTTTGCACAGCCGCCACCTAAAACTTTAATCCCGCCATTCCTTTTGCCTTCTTCAGCCTTTACCATTTCTTCCGGGGTACAGTTGGCTCCAGAACAGCAAGACTTTATTTTTTTTTTCTTTTTCTCTAATCCGAATAATCCCATCTTCACAGCCTCCTAAATCAACATATATTGAAAAATATTAAACAGATATCCAAGCAGGATGATTCCAACAGTACAAATACCAGTGAACACAGCCAGCAATGCCGGCTTTATAGCTTTTTTCAGCATAATCAGTGATGGTAAGGAAAGTGTTGTAACCGCCATCATAAAAGAAAGTACCGTTCCGAGATTCGCGCCTTTGTTAAGTAATGCCTCGGCAATCGGAATTGTTCCAAAGATATCCGCATACATGGGAACAGCTACCGTCGTAGCAATCACTACGCCAAACGGATTGTTATTTCCAAGAAGGGACATAACCATACTCTCTGGAATCCAGTTATGAATTATGGCTCCAATCCCTACACCAGTCAGAATGTACGGGAATACCTTCCTGAAAGTTCCTGCTACCTGTTCCTTGGCATACTGCATTCTGTCCTTCCATATGAGAGCAGGCGAATCAATATCCACTGCGCCTGCATTGCGAATAAATTCCTCCACATGGCTCTCCATGTGAAGCTTTTCAATGAGCGTTCCACCAATCACCGCAATTACAAGTCCCGCCATTACATAAACGAAGGCCACCTTTGCACCGAAAATACTCATCAGAAGTACCAGACTACCCAGATCTACCATGGGCGACGAAATCAAAAACGAAAATGTCACTCCAAGAGGGAGTCCCGCACTGGTAAAGCCGATAAATAGAGGAATCGAAGAACAGGAACAAAATGGTGTCACAGTTCCAAGCAATGCGGCAATACAATTTGCACCAATTCCATGAAATCTGGCCATAATCTTCCTGCTTCGTTCCGGCGGAAAATAGCTCTGCACATAGGAAACAACAAAAATCAACAGACAAAGCAAGACTGTAATCTTGCTTACATCATATAAAAAAAAGTGAATACTTCCACCCATTCGGCTACTGATATTTACTCCGAACTTCAAAAGCAACTCCCCTGTCAGCTCATACAGCCACTTCATTCCCAGAATTTGATTTTGAAAAAAATCCCAAATCATTTACAAATACATCCTCCTTCTTTTTTGGTATCACAGCTGCACACAAGTCTGCCGATATACGCTCTGTAGGCTGTTAATGTTTCACAATTCAGAGAGTAATAAGACCATTTGCCTTCTCTGCGAGTATGAATGAGTTTGCATTTGGAAAGAACTTTCATGTGATGAGATAATGTTGAATGATTGATATCAAATTTCCCAAGCAACTGACATGCACACTGTTCTCCTAATGTTAGCAGACTTACAATTTTTAATCTGTTTTCATCACCCAATGCTTTGCAAATCAAAGCGACCTCTAATTCATTCATGTATTACACCTCTCGATCAATAAGTTGATAGCAATCAACGTATAGTATAATTATCATGTTAATAGTCGTCAACATATGCTGCTAAAAAAAATTACGCGCCACAACAAAAAACACCCTCCTCACCGCTCACTCGGCAAAGAGGGTAGATCGCGTTTCTCCGGGGTGTCTTTCCTGTGTTTTACGTTCTGGATCAGCAGCTCAAACTCCTGTGAAGTCGATATCGCCTCTGGAGAGAAGCACTACTGCCTCCACATGAAATTATTAGGCTATTTCATGCATAATCGGTTATAGCACTATTTTTCAATGGTTATAGCGTCTTTTCTTGTTCTTAATCATCTACTCAGTTCTCTTGCGAAAGTATGCTATTTTATTAGATTATTCATTTAATAGTCTTTTCAATTCTAGATTGAAATTCTTCCTCTTGTTCGAGTTCATACTCCTCTTAAATCTCTGCTTCATATTGTGGACATTTGTAGTCTTTCAAAAACACATGATCATCAAACGAAAAGTCTGACAAATTGTCAATGCCACAAAACTTCCACACACTTCTCTTTTGTGCAATATCGAAGATGTTGTTGGTTTCCTTGGTGGCTCTGTCTTCGGTATACTTATGAAGCAATAATTTCTTATAAACAGCAAGTCTTAACTGCGGCATAATTAGAGATTAAAGTAAAAACGAATAATCCCAATTATTAAAAGATGAACTGGATAGAAGAGATAATTGAACCATTTGTACTGTTTACCCCTCTTGCCATTGTATGTTATGGTCATAGCAAATCCTAAGAATGAATATAGCTCCTTGATTATAGAAATATATCCAATTGCAGCACTCATCACAGGTCTATCGTAGAAAATATAGAAAACATAGGCAAGGATGATTGCGTGGTAGTCGTAGTCAAGGCTAAGTAGCATCGCCAAAAGTCCGAATGCCATCACGATTACAACAGAAATTCCGTACCAAAAAAAATTATTTTTTACCTTGCCTTTAAGCTCATCGATTATCCAAACCGTTACTAGGCAAAGGGCTAATGTGAACATTATATTGTTCCAATTTGGATTGTAAAACACTTTTGAAGTGAATATATCGAATGGAACTTCTGCAATAATTCCAAATAAAATTAAATTTATAAGATATTTTTTCGTATTCTTGGTTTTGAAAAATCCTTCCACAACGAAAAATATAAATATTGGAAAGGCAATCCTTCCTAGAATTGAAAATATATTTGAAATATATAGAAGCGCTCCTTTGCCATCTAAAAGCGGTGCAACTACCCCGTTATTTACATGGTCTATTAGCATTGAAAGAAATGCAATATACTTGAGTTGCGCACCATTTAAAATCTGAAACTTCTTTATTTTTTCTCTATTAAAACGTCTATTTAAATCCATCAATTTTTCTTCTTTTACGTTTTCGCTCATTTGGGTTCTCCTCACTTACGAAAATGTGTAAGCAATAATCCAATAAATATTATACCAGATAGCTTGTTTTTTTAACGGTTTGGGTGATTTTAGTCCTGCACTTTTGACATCAAACAGACTGCCTCAACATTCGGGGTCTGGGGGAACATATCAACGCCGACCGCACGTGTCGGCTGATACCCGCCCTCCCGCAAGATTTCAAGATCCCGGAGCAGACTCGAGGGCTTGCAGGAGACATAGATCATGCGCGGAACCCGGTAGCGCACCAGCTTTGAGAGCGCCTTCGGATTCACTCCTTCTCGCGGCGGATCGAGAATGATTACATCCGGCTTCTCTCTCAGCTCATCCAGCACCTTCAGAACATCACCTGCAATGAAGCTGCAATTTGTGATACCATTTCGCTCTGCATTCTCCCGCGCCGCAATCACAGCCTCCTCAATCAGCTCAACTCCCACCGTGTGCGATGCGGTTTTCGCGACAAGCTGGGCTATGGTTCCTGTGCCGCTGTAGAGATCGAAGACCGTCTTCCCGCCGGTGTCTCCGACATAATCCGCGACCTTCCGGTACAAGAGCTCTGCGCCGTCCGCGTTGTTCTGGAAGAAGGAAAAGGGTGTGATCTTGAAGCGCAGTCCGGAGAGTGTCTCCTCAAAATACTCCTGACCATACAGAACCTCTGTCCCCTGGTTAATCACGGCATCCGCCGGAGAATCGTTCACAGTATGAAGGATTCCCTTCAGCTCTGACTGCAGCGGAAGCTTTAATATTGCATCTTTCCACTGGGTAAGCAGCAGAGAAAAGTTGATCGCTCTGCCCTCCTGCCCCTCCGGCGCAGTGTACGCGCCCTCTGACACCGTCACAAGATCCACCAGCATCTCCCCGCTGTGCGTCCCACGCCTCACCAGAAGATGCCGCAGATAACCGCTGTGGCGAAGCTTATGAAAAAAGGGAATCTGCGCCTCTGTGAAGATGCGCAGGGTCTCCCGCAGTATCAGATTGAAGTCCTCATGAACCAGCTGACAGCGGTCCGTCGTCACAATGTCGTAGTGGCTCTCCCGCCTGTGCATTCCGAGCGCAAGGGGACCATCCCGGTAGGCATCACCGAATGAATACTCCATCTTCAGCCGATAGTGCTCCGGCTCCGGACTTCCGAGCATTCCGTCCCACTGAAATGTCTGTCCGGCGGCAGTATGGAGCAGCTCCACAAGCTGCCGCTCCTTCAGCTTCAGCTGCTCTGGATAGGGCAGGGTCTGATAGAGACAGCCCCCACAGATACCGCTGTGCAGGCAGGGATGAGCCGCCGTCTCCAGCGGGGAGGGCTTGATCAGCCGCAGCACCCTCCCCTCGCCGCGCTCCCCTCGCCGCTTCAATATGCGATACTCCACCTCTCTGCCCGGGATGGCATGCTTGATGAGCACCTTTCCATCCTCCCGCTCTATATAACCGCGATCCGGAAATGATGTGTCTCCGATCACACCCTGTCCGATCTCCCCTTTTTTCATGCGCACATACTCCTCATTCACAGGCAAGGCGCGTCGTAAAACGACGCGCCTCTGCTTCCCTTATTTCGATATTTACAAGCCCGCTGTACGATAAGCTTATTCCTTTTCTTCCTCTTTCTCGGCGAGGGGCTCCTCAGCCTTTCTGAGAGGCTCCTCATCGTCGTCAAAATCATCGTCGAAATCATCATCGAAATCGTCCAGATAATCCGGTGTCATAAAGCGATACACAGCGTAGGCAATTCCCGCCACAGCCGCAATCACCCCAAGGATCGCAAGAATCATGATGATCGTATCGCGTCTGCCGCCCTTGTCATCTCTTCTCTTCAGCGTATCCACCAATTCTTCAAGCTTCACCAGTGCTCCAAGATTCTCCATACTACTCCTCCTGCCAGATTTTTATATTTTAACAGCCTCAGGATCACAGCGCTGTGACAGCGCCTGATGATACATAACGATAAGCTCTCTGTAGGAGAAAGCTTCTGACACTGTAATCACATTATCGCATAAGCTCAGAGCTTTTTCAAGTTGGCAAAGCCCGCAAACATCTTTTTTGTCCCGTGCCGGTCAAAATCCACTGTCACCTCATAATCCCTGCTTCCGTCCTGGATATTTTTCACCACCCCCTCACCAAAGCGCTGGTGCTGCACCCGGTCTCCAACTTCATAATCCAGGTGATCTGCCTTCACAACCTGAAAGCTCTTTCCAAACGCGAGGGGCTTTCTTCTGCCGGAAGAATCCGCCCACGCTGCATTACGGTCCTCTGAACCCGTCACAGCTGAAACAGTGCAAGTGCCCTCTCCCGCTCCTGTACCGCCTCCCGCAAAGCCACTGCCGTAGCTGTCGCGGTATCCGCTGTCCCAGGGCAGGCCTCTGCCGTCCCAGCCGCTCTCGCGACCGCCGAAGTGATAGCTGGAGGGTCTGGGAGGACGGCTGCTGTCACTCCTCTCTGTGTACTCATCCGGAATCTCCCGCACAAACATGGACTCTCTGGACAGGTGTGTCTCTCCATTGATCATGCGGCTTCTTGCAGAGCAGAGTGTGAGGCGCTCACGCGCGCGGGTGATGCCGACATAGCAGAGGCGCCGCTCCTCCTCAAGCTCCTTCGGATCGTCGATGCTGCGATTTCCGGGAAAAAGACCATCCTCCATTCCCGTCATGTACACCTCATCAAATTCCAGTCCCTTGGCGGCATGCAGCGTCATGAGTGTCACCTTCTCGCTGTTCTCATCCATGCGGTCGATATCCGCAACCAGAGCAACCTCCTCGAGGAAACGACTCAGAAGGGAAGCCCGCCTGCGCGGATCCGACTCCTGCTGTTCTGCCTCAATCTCAGCACTGTCCTCCTGCTCCTGTTCAAAGGAGACCGCCTTCGAGATCAGCTCGTCGATATTCTCCCTGCGGGACTCCGCCTCAATCTCCCCCTCTGATTTCAGAAAGTCCAGATATCCGGAATCCTCCAGCACTGCTTCAATAAGTGCTCCCAGAGAAAGGCTCTCACTCCTTTCCCGAAGTCCCTCAATGAGCTGTACAAAGCCCCGAAGCTTCTCTCCCGCGCGCCCGGCGATCCCGGCCGGGCCCGCCGCCCGAAGCGCCTCAAAAAAAGAGAGCTCATTCGCTGTGGCAAAGACTGCAATTCTTTCCTCCGTCACCGCACCAATCCCGCGCTTCGGGACATTTAAAATGCGGCGCGCGGCGAGATCGTCCCTTCCGTTGGCGACCGTCTTCAGATAAGCCAGAACATCCTTGATCTCACGCCTCTGGTAGAAATTCACACCGCCGACCAGCTGATAGGGCAGCCCTGCAGCGACCATACGCTCCTCAAGCAGGCGGGACTGGGCATTGGTGCGGTAGAGCACCGCAAAGCGATTGTAGTGCCGGTCCATCCCCCGCTTCTGTATCTCCGAGACGACGGCCTCCGCCTCGTCCTGCGCGGACTCAAAGCGACGCACATAGACCGGCTCTCCGTCCCCCTGCTCTGTCCAGAGACGCTTCTGCTTTCTGCCCAGATTATTCCGTATCACCTCATTGGCTGCGCAGAGAATATTTCCCTTCGAGCGGTAGTTCTGCTCAAGCTTCACCATCTTCGCCCCCGGAAACTCCGTCTCAAAGTTCAGGATATTATAGATATTGGCCCCGCGAAATTTATAGATAGACTGGTCATCATCCCCCACCACACAGAGATTTTTATACTTTCCTGCAAGCAGCGAGATGAGCCTGAACTGCGCCGTATTCGTGTCCTGATACTCATCGACCATAATATAGCGAAAGCGCTCCTGATACTGCACGAGCACCTCGGGGCTGTACTGAAAGAGCTGCACCGTCTTCATGATGAGATCATCAAAATCCAATGCGTTGTTTCTGCGAAGATCATCCTGATAGCGGAGATAGCACTCCGCGATCTTCTGCTCCACATAGCCACCGGCCTCCTTTAAAAGCTCCTCCGGTGTCCTGAGCTCATTCTTAGCGGCGGAGATCGCAGAGAGCACCGTTCGCTCCTTAAAGCTCCGGGTATCTATATTCAGCTCCCGGAACACCTGCTTCATCAGGGTCTTCTGATCGTCCGCATCGTAGATTGTAAAGCTGTTTTCAAATCCGATGCGATCAATATATCTGCGCAGAATACGCACACAGCTCGCGTGAAAGGTTGCGACCCAGACCTGCTCCGCGCCCTGCTCTACCAGAGCATCGATGCGCGCGCGCATCTCTCCGGCGGCCTTGTTCGTGAACGTGATCGCCATAATATGCCATGGCTCCACCTGCTTCCCGGCAATCAGATAAGCAATTCTGTGTGTCAGCACTCTGGTTTTCCCCGAACCCGCTCCGGCGAGAATGAGCAGAGGCCCCTCCGTACAGAGCATCGCCTCCCTCTGTCTGTCATTCATATTGTCATAAAGCGCCATGCTGCCTCCCGATACAAAAGTAAGGTCCGCAGCCTCACTGCACTGCGGACATCAGAATAACTGTTGTGATTTAAAATCTTCTGTGCTCACGCCTTCGACTGTTCCATATCCCCGAGCCGGGCAAAGGTCAGGTCATAGCCGTCATTTCCGAAGTTCAGAGAGCGGTTCACACGGCTGATCGTCGCCGTGGAGGCTCCTGTCTTCTCTGCGATCTCCAGATAGGTCTTCTTCTCACGCAGCATCTTTGCGACCTCGTAGCGCTGAGAAAAAGACAGCAGCTCATTGATCGTGCACACGTCCTCAAAAAAGCGATAGCACTCCTCCTCCGTCTTGAGAGTCAGAATCGCACGAAAGAGATGATCTACCGCTTCAGAATGGAGCTTATTGTTCATAACATCCTCCGCTCATGGCCTAGCCGCCAGTAATAGTAGTTTATTTCTTATCAATTGTAGCACAGTAAAATTTTAAAGTAAAGAAGCTGATCACTTATATTGCTTGATTTGCCCGGAAGCTTGGACTATTATTATAAGGTATGTCAAGACTTACAGGAGGAAAGCTTATGTCCTATCAGAACTACGGCGGGTACTACAGAGGCTCGGGCCAGCGCTCCAGAAGAAGGCGCAGACCGCGCTCCCCGCTTCCGCTCATCATCTGCATCGTGCTGCTGCTCCTGATCGGAGCTGCTTTTATGTTCGGCAAGGTGCGGGATCGCATCGCCAAATCCACTGTGCCAGCTGAAACCGAGGCTACTGTCTCCGAGGCTGACCAGAGCGCAGCTTCGGAAGCTCCGGACGCAGATCATGCCGACAGCTCCGCAGAGACCATCCCCGCTGCGGAAACAACACTTGCGCGCGCAGAGCGGCTCGCTGCCCAGTATGACTATGACGCCGCGATCGCGCTCATCACCGAGGACAGCGCGCTTGCCGCGAGTGAACAGGGTCAGGCTGCCATTCAGGGCTACGAGGCGACAAAATCCACGCTGGTGCGGCAGAACATCTCCGAGATCACGCATGTCTTCTTTCACACTCTCATCATGGACAATAAGAAGGCCTTCGACGGGGACAACCGTCAGGACGGCTACAACGATGTCATGACCACAAAGAGTGAGTTCCTAAAGATGATGCAGTCCATGTACGAGCGCGGCTATGTACTGGTCTCCATCCACGACATCTGCTATGAGGTGGACGACACGGAGAAGGGCGGCAAGAAGATGGTTGCCGGAGATATCATGCTTCCTGAGGGCAAGCATGCCTTTGTGCTCTCGCAGGACGATGTCAACTACTATGAGTACATGGACGGCGACGGCTTTGCAAAGTGCCTGATAGTCGGGGAGGACGGAAAACCGAAGAACGAGATGATCATGGACGACGGCTCCATCTCAGTCGGGTCATACGATGTCGTTCCGCTGCTTGATGACTTTGTAGAGGAGCATCCGGACTTCTCCTACCGCGGAGCGAAGGGCATCGTGGCCGTGACCGGCTACAACGGCGTCTTCGGTTACCGCACGGACAACTCCTACGAGGAGACCAACCCAAACATCGAGGCAGATCGCCAAAAGGTGCGCGAGGTCGCACAGTGCCTCCGGGACGACGGCTGGGAGATTGCCTCTCACAGCTGGGGACACAGAAACTACGGCTCCATCAGCATGGAGGATCTGCGGGAGGATAACCGCAAGTGGCAGGAGCGCGTCGCTCCGCTCATCGGCGGAACGGATATCCTGATCTATCCCTTCGGTGCGGATATCGCGGATTGGCATCCCTACACCAACGACAATGAGCGCTTCAACCTTCTCTGGGCGAGCGGCTTCCGCTATTTCTGCAATGTTGACTCCTCTCCCTATTTCGTCCAGAAGGGAAATGACTTCATGCGCATGGGACGCCGCAATCTGGACGGCTACCGCATGTGGCAGGATATGACTGTGAAGAATCACACAAGTGACCTCTTCAATGCGGCGGATATCTTTGATCCGGATCGTCCCACACCCGTGCCGGACTACAACGGCGGCTGAAGATCCGCCGGAAAGTAAAACAAGTAAAAGCAGATTTACAAAAGAGCAGGTGCGCTGATTCCAGTGCACCTGCTCTTTTACTGATGATATCCATGAATTAAGACCCTAAGAGCAGCTCTCCGAGCTCCTCTGCACTTCCCGCAATGCACTGCGCTCCGACTTCCCGCAGATATGCCTCAGAGCGAAAGCCCCAGCTCACTGCCACGCAGGGGATACGGCTGTTCTCCGCAGTCCTGACATCCACCTCTGTGTCACCGATATAAATTGCTCCCTCCGCATCCATGTCCATGAGCCGCAGCGCCTCGCTCACCATGTCCGGCGCAGGCTTTCTGCGGAGTCCCGCTCTCTCACCCAGCGCACAGTCGAAGAGTCCCGGAAACTGCTCTCTGACCAGCGTCTGCACCGCTTCATCCGGTTTATTGGAGACAACTGCCGTCTGGATCCCACTGCTCCGGAGTCTCTGAAGCAGCTTAGCTATTCCCGGATAAGGCCCAGTCCGAATGTTGCAGTGCGCCGCGTAATGCGGCCTGTAAACCTCAAGCACACGCTCCGCCTCCGCCCTGCTGACGCCCCAGCGCTCTGCGGAGACAGCTTCTCCTATTTCCGGCAGCAGCTCCTGTGGTGCACCTGCCTCCGATGCCAGAGCCCGCTCCACCGCAACCAAGGCCGCACTTCCAAAGAAATACCTGACCAGGGAAGCCTGAAAGTCTCCGCGATGCCCGCAGAGCCGCAGGCTGTAGTTCAGCGAGTCTGTCATATCGTCTATGGTGTCAAGTATGGTTCCGTCCATATCGAACACTGCCGCCTTTATCATGAGAAGCTCGCAATTTCCCGGATCGGCCCGGTGAGGACGGCCTCCTCCGCATAGAGCACAGGCCCGACGCCGCCGTACTCCTTCGTATTCTCGCTCTTTATTTTTGCGCGAAGCTTTACCCAACTTCCGCTCTGGAAGGCCGACGCCCCTCTGTAGCGGCACAGAAAACCACAGAACTGAATATCCGCCTCGCAGCAGGTCATCACCCTTCTGCCCGGAACCATGATGTTCTCAGGGGCATTCCTGGGGCGCATGATCTGTGCCGTGAAGCTGACTGTCTTTCCGTCATAGCGCTCCGGCCTGTCCATGGCATCTACATAGAAGGTGGCAAACATATTGGGATATATCTCTATCTCACTTTGCTCAAGATCATAGGGCAGCTCTATGCTGAAATCTCCGCGAACTTCTCCGTCCTTTCCCTCAAATACCAGCTCCGCACCGGGCGCCATGGCCTTCAGGGAGAGGTGATAATTTCCCAGCTTCTCCTCCGGAATATCATCTGCACGATTGCAGATGATAAGTTCCGTATTTTTGAGCATTGGCCCCATGAATGCGCGCATATTCTTCAGATACAGATCCAGCGTAGAGGTGTCAAAGACAGAGATCTGCTGGTTCAGAAACCAGCAATCCGGGAGCTTCAGCTGATCCTGCATCCAGGTTCCGTTCCACTCGATCAGCACGCGCTCCGGGTGAAACTCCTCCTCCAGCTTCTGCAGAGTCTCAACTGTGACCTCATCTATGCTCTCCATAAAGATGCCCGCAGTCTTATACTTCTGAAGAAAGGCATCGTCGTACTCCAGCTCCCCCTCCTCACAGACAATGAGAAGAGTCTTCCCCTCCGTCTGAAAATAGGGCTGCTCCAGCGTAAACTTTAAAAACTGCGTCTTGCCCGCCTCCAGAAAACCATTGATCAGGAATACCGGTGTTCGCTTGTCGTTCTCGTCAAAATTTTCAGCCATACTTAGATTCTAAACTCCTTTTCGAGTGCATCTGTCCTGAGTCCTGTCCCTATGACGCATACCTTGCCCGTGTAGTCCGGCGCGCCCTCACGGATCTCGGTCTCGCCCGGAACCAGATCAAAGTAATACCAGGTCTTCGGATCCTCACTGGATACCATCCCCTTGCAGCGGACCACCACGCCGTAGTCCTCGCTGTCTGCGAGCTGATCCAGAACCGCACTGAGCTTCTCCCGGCTCATAGGCGGCAGCTGCTCAAGCCCCCAGCTGTCAAAGATCTCGTCCGCATCATGCCCATGATGGTGGTGGCAGCCACAGGAGCACGCCCCGTCATGATGATGCTCATGATGTGCGTGTTCCTCCTCATGATCGTGATGATGATGCTCATGCCCCTCCTCATGATCGTCGTGATGGTGGTGTTCATGCCCTTCCTCATGATCGTGGTGGTGGTGCTCATGCCCTTCCTCATGATCGTGGTGGTGGTGTTCATGCCCCTCCTCATGATCGTGGTGATGCTCATGCCCCTCCTCATGATCGTCGTGATGCTCATGCCCCTCCTCTGCGATCTGCTTCAGAAGCTCTGCCTTGAGATCTACCGGCTGCTCCAGTATCTCAAGCAGCTTCTCTCCGGAGAGCAGGCTCACTGGAGTTGTGATAATCGTCGCGCCCGGATTCACACTGCGGATCCGCTCCACTGCCTGATCTATGACCTTCTGCTCCGCGACATCCGTTCTGGACAGCACAATCGTGCTCGCAAACTGAACCTGATTGTTAAAGAATTCTCCGAAATTCTTCATATAGAGACGGCATTTCTTGACATCCACCACAGTCACGGCAGAATTGCTCTCCACCGAAAGCTCCGACTCCACATCCACAACTGCCTGCATGACATCGGAGAGCTTGCCGACGCCGCTCGGCTCAATGATGACGCGGTCCGGTGCATACTTCGTGAGTATCTCCTTTAAGGAGCTTGCAAAATCTCCGACCAGCGAGCAGCAGATGCAGCCGGAATTCATCTCACGTATCTCGATCCCTGCATCCTTTAAAAAACCGCCGTCTATCCCGATCTCTCCAAATTCATTCTCGATCAGCACGACCTTCTCCTCGCTGATCGCCTCCTCCAGCAGCTTCTTGATAAAGCTCGTCTTTCCTGCTCCCAGGAAGCCTGAAATGATATCTACCTTGGTCTTCGCCATAGTGCTTTCCTTTCTGCGGGAGTATGCGTCCCGATAAAAATTAATTATATGCTCCTAACTGTTCTACACCGGCTACACCGGCTTGTAAAGCTTTTTTTGTCATAGCAGACGCTTCGGAAGTCGCCTCAGCACCTCTCCCGAGAGGAGACCGATCAGCGTTCCCGTGAGTGTCCCGGCAAGCAGCAGCACCGGAAGATACCAGAATACAGCTCCTGTCTCCACGACCAGCGCCGCCACACAGAGCTGCCCTATGTTGTGGCTGACTCCGCCGATGATGCTCACCGCCGTCCTGTCAAAGAGTCCTGAGTTCTTTGCAAGCATCATGCACACAAGACTTAAGAGCCCCCCCGCAAGTGAATAGAGTATCGCAGACATGCTGCCGAAGCTGAAGCCGATCAGTACGATGCGCGAGACAGTTACCGCCAGCGCCACCTCGGCTCCAAGAGAATAGAGACATATCATCGAGACCAGATTCGCAAGTCCCAGCTTCACGCCGGGCACGCCGAGCGAGATCGGAATCAGTGTCTCCACATAGCTCATGATGAGCGCCAGCGCCACATACATTCCAAACAAAGCGGGCACAGCCCCATAGGAGCTGCGCCCGTCAGGCTTCCTCTTACTATTCAATATTCACCCCGGCGATTTTTACATTGACCTCAAGAACCTTCAGCCCGGTCATATTCTCTATGGCGGCTGTCACTCTCTCCTGCACCTTTCGGCTCACCTCAGGAATGCTGTAGCTGTACTTGATATTCAGCGAGAGATCCACCGAGACATGCTCCTCCGTGACATCTACCTTGACACCGCGGGACAGATTCTTCATGCCCAGCTTCCAAACCAGGTCATTGGTGATATTATCCGCCATGGAATCAACACCCTCTACCTCCGTGGCAGCGAGACCTGCAATTACAGCGACAACATCATCCGCGATGCACACCTCACCGAGCCTGTCGGGAGCCTCCACCGCAATCTTCTCTTTGTTCTCCATTCTGTGCTCCTTTCCATGCAGCGAATGTATCTCCTCCGCGCCGGTAGCGAGATGATAAAATAACAGCTTCAGTATATCACAGCTTCCGGCATTTCACCACGCAAAGTCATATTTTGCATGCGCGCGTATCCTTCCTACTTGTGGTAGGGCTCGTGCCTCCGGATGCGATAGCTCCGATACAGCTGCTCCAGAAGTATCACCCGCATCAGCTGGTGCGGAAAGGTCATATCTGAAAAGCTGACCCTGTGATTTGCTCTCGCGCGCAGCTCCTCGGAGAGACCCAGCGAGCCGCCGATCACCAGACAGAGTTCTCCCCTGCCCTCGGTCTCCCAGCGCTCATGCTCCGCTGAAAAAAGCTCTGAGCTCATGCGCTGTCCCTGAATATCCAGTATCACCACGCAGCTTCTGTCGCGTATCTTTTCCAGAATACGGCGGCCCTCCTTCGCCCGTATCTGCTCCTCCTGTGCGGCGGAGGCCCCCTCCGGGGTCTTCTCGTCCTTCACCTCGATGATCGTCAGCTGGCAGTAGGCGGAGAGGCGCTTCGCATACTCCTGCACAGCCTCCCTCCAGTGGCGCTCCTTCAGGCTCCCGACACAGATCAGTGACAGCTTCATTCCGTCGCCCGGAAGTAATAACCGACCCCCCACTTCGTGTGTACATAGTGCGGATCACTCGGCGAGGGCTCAAGCTTCTCCCTGAGTCGCCGCACATGGACATCCACCGTGCGCACATCACCCGCCTCCTGTGCTCTGCTCCCCCAGACCATGGAGAGGAGCTTCTCGCGGCTGAACACCTTGTTCGGATTGTTTACGAGCAGCTCCAGTATATCAAACTCCTTCGCGGTGAGGTTGATCTCCTTCTCCCCAAGGCTCACGCGGCGACTGTCCGTATCGAGCCGCAGCGCCCCCTCCGTGATGATATGCTCCTCCTTATTCTTTGCCTGATTCTTCTGATCTCTCCGGAGTATGGCCTTGATTCTCGCCTTTACCTCCAGAATATTAAAGGGCTTTGTGATGTAATCGTCCGCACCGTACTCCAGTCCGAGTATCTTGTCCATATCGCTGCCCTTTGCGGTCAGCATGATGATCGGCACCTCGGAGAACTCCCGTATTGCCTGACACACCTCCATGCCATCCAACTTCGGAAGCATCACATCGAGCAGCACCATATCGTAGCTGTTCTGCTTTGCCTTCTGAAGCGCCTCCTCGCCGTCGTAGGCACAGTCCACCTCCATGCCGTCCTGCTCCAGACTGAAGCGTATCCCCTTCACAATGAGCTTTTCGTCATCAACCACCAGCACCTTTGTCATAACCTGTCTCTCCCCCTGCTTCGTTTACTGCACCGAGATCCGGTCTCGAAGCTTCTCGTAAGCCTTGTCCTTGATGCCCGGAATATTCTTGATCTCCTCTGTACTTCGAAATGGCCCGTGCTGCTCGCGATAGGCAATGATGCGCTCCGCCTTCTGCTGTCCTATGCCCGGAAGCGTACAGAGCTGCGCCCGGTCCGCGCTGTTTAAATTGACGCGGGTGATGCCCTCCTCCCGCCTTTCCTCTGCCTGCATAGTTTGTCCGAAGCTCTCTGCCTCCGCCGCCGTCCACGCGCCGGAGAGCAGCTCCTCCTCCGTGGGGAATTTCAGCATCTCACCGTCCGCAAGCGGCCTCGCGAGATTGATCGCCTCTCTCGCCGCTTCCTCCGTAAAGCCTCCGGCCCGCTGCAGGGCATCCGCCGCACGCGCTCCCTGCCGAAGGTGATAGACATCCGGATGAGCCACCGCGCCGCAGACATAGACGCAGAGCGTCTCTTGTTCCGAAGCGCTCCCCGCCTCAGCGGACAGAACACTTTCGGCTCCGCTTTTCTCCGCTTCCGCAGCCTCGCTTCCGGCGCTCTGTCCTCCGGAACCCGTACTCCCTGCGCGCTGTGTGCCTTCTGTACAGGCGCTGCCCCCGCGCGACGTCATCTCCGTGAAAACTTCTTGTTGCTTTTCCGAAATCGTGGACGCTCCTGAAGAAGCGGCGCCGCCTGCATCTCCCGTGTCTTTCAGCGCTTTCGCCTCTGAAACAGAAACAGGGGCCTCCGTCCGGAGCCCTGCTCCCTCCTCGATCAGTGCTGCGCTCTTTGTGCTCTCCCCGCAGCTAAGGCTGTAGCTTAAGCCCAGCGCAGAGAAGAACAGAAGCAGCAACAGCGCCTTCCATGGTAGTTTCTTTATGATAGCTTTCAAAGCAGCCTTCCTTTCGGAACGCTGCCGGGCCTGCCTCTTTATTCTATCGAAATCAGCTGTGCTTTACAACCGTATTTCCGTTTTTTGCAGGAGCTGCCGCCTGCGAAGCGCCGCAACGAGCAGGTGCTTCGCGAGCACCGCCGTCGTGACTGCCCCGATCCCGCCCGGAACCGGTGTCACGCCCGCTGCCCTGTCTTCAATTGCAGCCATGTCCACGTCCCCGCAGAGTGAGCCGTCCGCGCGCGCGTTGATGCCAATATCAATCACAGTGCAGCCCTCTGACACGCAGTCTGCGCCGATGAGCCCCGCCCTTCCGGCGGCGACCGCGAGTATCTGTGCCTTCCGGCACTCCTCCGGGAGCTGCGCCGTCTGCGTGTGACAGATGGTAACCGTCGCATTTTCCTTCAGAAAAAGCATCGCAAGAGTGCGTCCGACCACCAGACTTCTGCCCACGACGACAGCCCGCCGCCCCTTGATCGGAATATCATAGGTCTTCAGCGTCTCAATCGCTGCCTCCGCGGTGCAGGGGGCAAATCCCGCCGCCTCGCCCGCAAACACCCGCGCGATATTCACCGGAGAGATGCCGTCAAGGTCCTTCTCCGGGTCTATCTCCTCCTCCGCTCGCTTTGTACTGAGCTGCTCCGGAAGCGGCTTCAGGAGGAGTATGCCGTCGATCTCCGGATTTTTATTAATTTCCCGGAACGCCTGAAAAAAAACCTCCTCCGAAACATCTTCGGGGAAGATAAATTTTCTGGTCTTGAGACCAAAGCGTTCCATGCGATGCTCTGCGCCCCTCTCATAGGCAATCTGGTCTCCGCGCTCACCGACCCGCACGATCGCAAGTGTCGGCACATAGCCGGAAAGCTCGGCGAGCAGTTTCTCTGCCTCCGCACGAATCGAGGCGGAGACCTTCTTTCCCAGTAAACGTTCCATTGCAGCTCCTCTCTTAAAATCAGTATCATTTTACCACAGACCGGGCAGATATTCCGCTGTAAATACAGCTTATTTCACTCAGCTTCAGCTGCACCGCTGTATTATGCACCGAAGTCAGCTGCGTATTCCGATGCGCTGTTTGCTGTCACAGCGTCTGCACGCCTACCCCACTATTGCTTCAATTATCAAACGAAACGGAAATCAATATTAATTCTTAAATATGTAAAAATATGCACAAACTCATCACTGAATCCTCTGATATTTTTTAGAAATTTATCCCGCTGTTTTTTTTGCCAAAGCGCTTGCACGCCTCATATGAAAGATGTATATTTATTAATATTTCAACTGCGTTTCTACAGAGTCTTCCACTCTAAATGAAAGGGGTACTGTTATTATGAAAAAAGAGAAAGTAATACTCGCCTATTCGGGAGGCCTCGATACCACCGCAATTATTCCCTGGCTCAAGGAGCATTTTGACTATGATGTCGTCTGCTGCTGCATTGACTGCGGCCAGGAAAGCGAGCTCACGGGTCTCGATGAGAGGGCGAAGCTCTCCGGTGCGGCAAAGCTCTATGTCCTCGACGTGAATGATGAATTTGCAGAGGACTATATCATGCCCTGTGTAAAGGCCGGCGCTGTCTATGAAAATAAATATCTGCTGGGCACAAGCATGGCCCGCCCACTGATCGCAAAAAAGCTCGTCGAGATCGCCCGCAAGGAGAAGGCCGTCGCCATCTGCCACGGCGCCACAGGTAAGGGCAATGATCAGATCCGCTTTGAGCTCGGCATCAAGGCGCTCGCACCTGAGCTGAAGATCATTGCGCCGTGGCGCATGACGGACATCTGGCCCTTCCAGTCCCGTGAGGACGAGATCGCATACTGCCAGTCGAAAGGAATTGATCTTCCCTTTGACGCCTCCCACAGCTACAGCCGCGACCGCAATCTCTGGCACATCTCCCACGAGGGGCTGGAGCTGGAGCTGCCGGAGAATGAGCCGAACTATGACGAGCTCCTTGTGCTGGGCGTGACGCCGCAGAAGGCGCCGGATGAGGCGACTGAGGTCAGCATGTGCTTTGAAAAGGGTGTTCCGGTCAGCATCAACGAAAAACGCATGAAGGTTGCCGACATTATCCGCGAGCTGAATGCGCTCGGCGGGGCAAACGGTATTGGCATCATCGATATCGTCGAAAACCGCGTGGTCGGCATGAAATCCCGCGGCGTCTATGAGACTCCCGGCGGAACCATACTGATGGCTGCGCACGAGCAGCTGGAGGAACTGGTGCTGGATCGCGCCACCATGGAGACGAAAAAGGATCTCGGAAATAAATTTGCACAGATCGTCTACGAGGGCAAGTGGTTCACACCGCTCCGCGAAGCGATACAGGCCTTCATGGACGTGACACAGGAGGTCGTGACCGGCGAGGTGAAATTCAAGCTCTACAAGGGAAATATCATCAAGGCCGGCGAGAGCTCCCCCTACTCTCTCTACTCTGAGTCCCTCGCCTCCTTCACCACAGGAGAGCTCTACGACCACCACGATGCGGACGGCTTCATCACCCTCTTCGGTCTTCCGCTAAAGGTGCGCGCGCTGATGCAGCAGCAGCTCGCTGCAAAGGAGAAGAAGCTCATGGCGGAGACGGGCACGGCGGTGGAGACGACCGTGAGTCGCGTGAAGACCTCCGAAATAAAGAAAGCCGCTGCAAAGGCAGTCGCAAAGAGCAAAAAGAAAAAGGCGGCAAAGAAGCAGAGCGAAAAAGCAGAGTGAGATAAGACAGGAGACCGAAATGGAACAGCACTATCGTATAGAGCATGACTCCATGGGGGAGGTTCGGGTCCCCGCGGAGCGCTGCTGGGGCGCGCAGACGGAGCGCAGCCTGGAAAATTTCCGCATCGGCACAGAGAAGATCCCGGAGGAGATCATCCGGGCCTTCTCCTACTTAAAGCAGGCCGCTGCACTCGCAAATTTCCGGCTCGGAAGGCTGGATGAGCGGCGTATGAAGCTGATCTCCACGGTATGCGAAGAGATACGGGAGGGAACGCTCAGCGAAGAATTCCCGCTGGCAGTCTGGCAGACCGGAAGCGGCACACAGTCCAATATGAATGTAAATGAGGTCATCGCAAACCGCGGGAATACCCTCGCCGGAGAGAAACTGCTGCACCCGAACGACAGCTGCAATATGTCGCAGAGCTCCAACGATACCTTCCCGACCGCCATGCATATCGCGGCAGTCTGTGAGCTGGAGGACCATCTCCTGCCCTCGCTCGCACTTCTCACGCAGACCTTCGAGAGGCTGGAGCAGAAGTACCGCGGCATCGTAAAGTCCGGACGCACACACTTACAGGACGCCGTGCCGATCTCCTTTTCCCAGGAGATCAGCGGATGGCGCAGCTCTCTTCAGCGTGACGCGGAACTGATCCGCGCCACCATCCCGCCGCTCTCAGAGCTCGCGCTCGGCGGCACTGCCGTCGGCACGGGGCTGAATGCCCCGGAAGGCTTTGACCTCGAAGCGGCAAGAGCAGTCTCGGAGCTCAGCGGAAAGCAGTTCTCCACCGCAAAAAATAAGTACCACGCACTCAGCTCGAAATCTGAGCTTGTGCAAGCACACGGCGCGCTGAAGGCGCTCGCCGCGGACCTCATGAAGATCGCAAATGATATACGATGGCTTGCGAGCGGCCCCCGCTGCGGCCTCGGAGAGATCACAATTCCCGCAAACGAGCCCGGCAGCTCCATCATGCCGGGCAAGGTGAATCCGACGCAGTGCGAGGCAGTGACCATGGTCGCCGTGCAGGTCATGGCAAATGACTGCGCTGTCGGCCTTGCGGCAAGCCAGGGCAATTTTGAGCTGAATGTCTTCATGCCGGTGCTCATCTATAACTTTTTACAGTCTGTGCGCCTCCTCTCCGATGCGATGCGCTCCTTCAATGACAACTGCTGTGTCGGCATCACGCCAAATCGCGAGAAGATGCACGAAAACCTGCACCGCTCCCTCATGCTCGTGACCTGCTTAAATCCCTATATCGGCTACGAGAACGCCGCAAAAACTGCAAAGAAGGCCTTTCATGAGAATATCTCCCTCAGAGAGGCCTGCGTCGCACTCGGCTTTTTAAGTGCAGAGCGCTTTGATGAGGTGTTCCATCCGGAAGAGATGGCGGGAGAATAAATAATTGTAAGATAGAGGAAAGCAGAGCACTCACAAGAGTGCTCTGCTTTCCTCTATCTCCTCCCGCATAGCCGCAACACCGGGGCCACCCTTCGTATTCCTCTTCTCAATACAGCTCTTCATCGAGATCGCCTCATACACGTCCGTCTCAAACACCGGCGAATACTGCTTCAGTTCCTCAAGACTCAGCTCATCGAGCGACTTTCCCTCATCTAGGCAACGGAGCACCAGCTGCCCCACAATCCCGTGCGCGTCCCGGAAGGGCACGCCCTTTCCGACCAGATAGTCCGCGGCATCCGTCGCATTGGTGAAGCCGCCGCTTGCACTTCTCTCCATGCGCACACGGTTAAACTTCATCGCAGCGAGCATCCCTGCCATCAGCTGAAGGCTGTCAAGCACGGTGTCAATTGCATCAAAGGCCCCCTCCTTGTCCTCCTGCATGTCCTTGTTGTAGGCGAGCGGCAGTCCCTTCATAGTCGTGAGCAGCCCCATGAGATGCCCGTAGACCCGTCCGGTCTTTCCGCGTATCAGCTCCGCAATATCCGGATTCTTCTTCTGGGGCATAATACTGGAGCCCGTCGAGTAGCTGTCGTCCAGTTCCACGAAGCGGTATTCATTCGTATTCCAGATGATGATCTCCTCTGAGAGCCTGGACAGATGCATCTGCACCACAGAGAGAGCA
Organism: Moryella indoligenes; assembly: GCF_030812885.1. Lineage (NCBI taxonomy): Bacteria > Bacillati > Bacillota > Clostridia > Lachnospirales > Lachnospiraceae > Moryella > Moryella indoligenes. The sequence continues at coordinate 60,674 of NZ_JAUSTO010000006.1, read as the reverse complement.
GAGAGATATTCAATCAGATAATCTCTGTCACTCACCGAGTCCATGCTGTTTCTCGTCGCTCCGTCAAAATCCAGAAGCTTCGCGGTCTCAGCGCGATCCAGCGGGTAGGTCGTCCCGGCAAAGGCTCCCGCCCCCAGAGGGCAGAGATTCATGCGTCTTCTGCAGTCCCGCATGCGCTCCCGGTCACGCAGAAACATCTCAAAATAAGCTCCGAAGTGATGTGACAGTGTCGTCGGCTGTGCTTTCTGGAGATGTGTAAAGCCCGGCATCACCGTGTCTGTGTGCTCCTCCATGATGTGCAAAATCTCTGCAAGCAGCTGAGAGAGTCTCCTCTCCGTCTCTGTGAGCTCATCCCGTATATAGAGCTTCATGTCGAGCGCCACCTGATCGTTTCTGCTTCTTCCTGTGTGAAGCCTCTTCCCGGCATCTCCGATGCGCTCCGTCAGTGTCCCCTCGACAAAGGAGTGAATATCTTCATAGTCCGCACTGCTCTGAAAATTCAGCTTTCCGCTGCGAAGATCCTCTGCGATCTCCCGCAGTCCCTCTGTGATGCGCGTTCCATCCTCCCTGCTGATAATTCCGCAGTCCGCAAGCATGGTCGCATGCGCAATGCTTCCGCGAATATCCTGTTCCGCAAAGCGTCTGTCAAAGGACAGGGATTCATTGAATTCCTGAACCAGTCTGTCTGTCTGTTTTTTGAATCTGCCGCCCCAAAGCTTCATAGCTCATCCTTCCTTTCATCTTCGTAGAGCGTAAGCTCTATGAACACCTCCTCCATTCTGTCACTCCCCTGCGCCATCTCTGTGCCATCAGGGCTTATGCTGCGCGATCTGACGGGAATATTCAGTCCCTCCAGAAGCTGCTGCTCCGCGACTGAAAGTGCCTCCTCCGAAAAGAGTCCGGACTCCTGTGAATCCTCTTCATGCACGTCCTCTCCAGGCTCCGCGCTGCGCCGCTTTCTTTCATAAACCAGCAGGCCCGCGAAGCACAGCAGCATCAGCAGCGACAGCAGCGCCCCGTACTTCAGTCCGCGCGGCACATATCGAAACTCCAGTTCATGTGTCCCCGCCGGAAGCCTCACAGAGAGAAAAGCATCCATGCAGCGCTCTGCCTTCGTCGAAACGCCGTCCACCGTGATCTGCCAGCCCTCATCAAAGGGAATGGAACAGAACAGGAGACCGGAGCGCTCCGCCGTGACAGTCCCCTTCAGATAGCCATCTGAAAATTCCGTCAGTGTAAGCGGCGCGGTCACCAGCTTCTCCCTCAGCTCTCTGAGAGAATTGTAATTAAAGCGATAGATCCTTGCATCCAGATGCTCCGAGGAATTCTCATCCTTGTTTTCAAGTGTGACCCTGTCTCCCGGATGCAGAGTTCCGAGCTCAGCAAAGTATCTCCGCTTCAGATTGTCAAAGCTTCGTGTGATACCGGGCAGCTCCGCCTGTATCGCATCCACTCTCGCATTTCCGACAAACACATAGTACTCTCCCTCTGTGTCCGCCGTAAAGGAACTGATGCGTCCCTCCTCTGTCCCGGCAACCTCATCCAGCACGCCGCCGCAATTCATCAGCGCACAGAGATCGTTCTGCACATCCGCCGGATTCTCCAGCGTCCGCACCCAGCAATCCGTAAAATCTGCATTTACTAGAAACCCGAGAGGAAAGGTCGAGGGGTATTCGTAGAGGCAGCTCGTCCCGGACTGCGAAATCAGCTTCAGCTCCCGGTTATAGCTTTCTTCCGGATAGAACGCATATTTCACGTCCAGCAGCGCGTCCACAAGCGGCGTGGAGCCCGTAATGCTGTAGGCATTCACCGAGGACTCACAGCCGAGATCTCTCAGAAAATCCGAGAGCGCCTTATCTGCCGTAGAGGAAAAGAGCGAGACCGATGGGAAGTTCAGCCACGCGCCGTCGTCCTTGCTCTTCCGCCGTATCTTCTCAAAGCGGACGAACTCTCCCCTCGGCGCGCTGTCACGCAGGCTTATGATATCAGCATTATCCGCGGTATACTCCGTCCGGCTTGTGGTCGGCACACTGCTGATTGCAAAGTTCAGGCAGAGCTCCAGTCCGACCAGAGCTGTGAGCACTCTGCGCATCAGCCCCCTCTCAAAGTGACGCATCCGGATGAGCCGAAACAGGAGCGCATAGAGCGCCGTGAGCCCCAGTGCGGCATAATAGCTCCAGAAATAAAAATGCTTCTGATCCACAAACTCCTGACACAGCAGAATAAATCCGCTGCTCAGGAGAAATGCAAGCGCCATATCTCTCCGCGTATTTCCCCGCCACTGCTCTGCCGCACGATAGGAAATAAAGAGCACGAGGAAGATGTAGATAAAGCTCTGGCGCGCCGGCAGCGAGTTCGGGTAGTGAAACCCATGCCAGATGTAGTTCAGCACATTGATGGAAAAGCTCGCAAGAAAGAACATGAGCAGCAGTCCGTAGACCGCCTTCTCCTTCAGTGATATCCGGCGATTTGCGATATAGAGCAGCACCAGCTGATATACCGCAACGCCGCAATAGAGATTCGGCCAGTGGTCCAGCCCTATCTCCGTGTCGATATTCCCCATATGGCGCGCGAGCATATCCAGTATGGAGAAGTAGCTCTCAAAGCTCTTCGGAAAATGAAAGCTCCCCGACGCGGTACTCTGCAGTGCAAAGACCTCAGGCAGCAATATCACAGCTGCCAGTCCGCCCGCGATGATGGAGCAGAGAGCAAAGCGCCCCGCCGCCCTTACAAGCCGCATTCCGGAGATATCCTTCAGAACTGCCCACGCGGCGGCGTAGAGCAGCAGAAAGAGACATATCATGATGGAAATATAGTAATTGGATCCGATGCAGAGCGCCAGCAGCAGCGTATACGGAATACAGCTCTGCCCTTCCATGAGCCGCTCCATCGCGAGACAGATCAGCGGAAAGAGAAGTATACAGTCAAGCCACATCACGTTCCAGCTGTATGCCGCCATGTAGGCAGAAAGCGCATAGGCTGATCCGAAGAGCGCCGCAAAATATCGCTTCTCCCTGCTGTGGTGCAGGAGATAGCTTGTCATAGTGAGTCCGCAGAGCCCTGTCTTCAGCACCACCATGGCGGTGATAAATTCTATGATGTGGCGCTTCGGGCAGAGAACAATGAGCCAGTTCAGGGGACTCGCGAGATAATAGGCGTAAATTGCAGAGAAATTCACGCCGAGCCCCACATCCCAGCTGTAGAAGAGGCTCTCGCCGCTCCAGAGCTTATGCTGAAACTCAGAGAAGAAGGGGGCGTACTGATGATAGAGATCCGTCCGTAAAAAGCTCTCCTCCCCGAAGGGATATATGCCCCTCTGAGCGAAGATCAACAGCATCGCAAGCACAGGGAGAAGAAACGCCGTGAGCAGTATATATCGTCTTTGCATCCGTGTCTCAGGCAGCATACACTTCCTCCCTTCTGTCAGCTCCACTTATTTTGCGTACTTTGAGGGGACGATGCTTCCGTCCTCCCGGATGAAATAGCCGTAATAGCCCTCCGTCGCGTCGAGCAGCTTCATGCCCTCCCGCTCGCCCAGCGAGAAGCAGGAAGTGCTCAGCGCATCGCACTCCGCGGAGGAGGGTCCCACGACTGTAATTCCCTTCAGCCCGTTCTGATACGGCATTCCCGTCCTCGGATTCAGGATGTGGTGATAGCGCACGCCGTCCAAATCAAAACCTCGCTCGTAGTTGCCTGAGGAGACAACGGAGAGATCCTCGATCTCCAGTACCTTTATAACCTCGCTGCTGTCCTTCTCCGGCTTTCGTATGGCGATCTGAAAGGCCGCGCCGCCGGGCTTTTTCCCAAGGCAGAGCACATTGCCCCCGAGGTTGATGATGGCGCTTCGCACCCCTCTCTGAAGGAGATAGTCCTTCAGGCGATCCGCAATATATCCCTTTGCCACTGCGCCGGGATCCAGCTGCACGCGGTCGTCCGAAAAATGCAGCGTATTTCCCGTGATCGAGAGCTTGTGGTAATCCACCTCCGCGAGTGCCCTCTGAAGCTCCTGCTCCGCGGGCAGCTCCTTCCTGCCGCTCTGAAAATCCCAGAGCTGGCTCACCGGAAGCACCGTAATATCAAAGGCGCCCTCCGTCCACTCGCTGTAGCGGAGTCCCAGCTCCGCCACAGCGAGCAGATCCGGATCCGCCTCCCATTCTGTGATCCCTGCGGCTCTGTGATTCATATTCCAGAGGGCGCTGCCCTCCCTCGTCGGAGAAAACTCCTCCTCAAACTGCTCGCATAGCTGAAAAGCCCCGTCGAGTATCGCCTCGCTCTGGTGGTCGTACAGAGAAATTGCGATGACTGTATCAAAGAGAAAGCCGCTTCGCTCAAGCGGCTTCTGCTGCTCTCTTCCGTGCAGATAGAACAGATTTCCTGCAATCAGAAGAAAAAGTATGCAGGCCGCAGCGGGACACGCATACTTTTTCAGTAGATTCCGGTTCAAGGGTACCTCCGTGCCGTCAGTTCGCCTGGCTGTTGTTCTTCAGAATCACGTCGTGACTGCCGCCCTCAACGATAGAAGTGGAGGAGACGACAGTGAGTCTCGCCTTCTGCTGGAGCTCCGGAATGGAGAGCGCGCCGCAGTTGCACATGGTGGAGCGCACCTTGTAGAGTGTCGTCTGCACGCCCTCTGCAAGCGGACCCGCATAGGGAACATAGCTGTCCACGCCCTCCTCGAAGGAGAGCTTCTGTGCGCCGCCGAGATCGTAGCGCTGCCAGTTTCTCGCGCGGTTGGAGCCCTCGCCCCAGTACTCCTTCACATAATTTCCGTTGATGCGCATCTTATTGGTCGGGCTCTCGTCAAAACGGGCGAAGTAACGTCCCAGCATCACGAAATCCGCGCCCATGGCGAGCGCCAGTGTGATGTGATAATCGTGAACGATACCGCCGTCCGAGCAGATCGGAATATAGATGCCCGTCTGTTCAAAGTACTCATCTCTCGCCTTCGCGACCTCGATCACCGCGGTCGCCTGCCCTCTGCCGATACCCTTTGTCTCACGGGTGATGCAGATGGAGCCGCCGCCGATGCCGATCTTCACAAAATCCGCGCCGCACTTTGCGAGGAAGAGGAATCCGTCACGATCGACAACATTTCCCGCGCCGACCTTCACCTTATTTCCGTAGTACTCTCTGATCCATGCAAGGGTTCTGGCCTGCCACTCACTGTAGCCCTCGGAGGAGTCGATGCAGAGCACGTCTACCCCCGCGTCCACCAGAGCGGGAACGCGTTTCTCATAGTCCTTTGTATTAATGCCCGCACCGACGACATAGCTCTTGTTCTCGTCCAGAAGCTCATTCACATTCTCCTTGTGACTGTCGTAATCCTTGCGGAATACCATATACTGAAGATTGCCCGCCTCATCGACCAGCGGCAGAGAATTGATCTTATTGTCCCAGATGATGTCGTTGCAGTCGTGGAGACTCGTCGTGCTGGGTGCAGTGACGAGGCGCTCCAGCGGAGTCATAAATTCTGTGACCTTCAGATCCATCGACATGCGGGACAGGCGATAGTCTCTCGACGCCACGATACCGAGCAGCTTTCCGTGCGGGCCACCATCCTCTGTGATCGCAACCGTGGAATGTCCGGTCTGCGTTTTCAGCTCCAGCACATCAGAGAGGGTCGCGCTCGGAGGAAGGTTCGAATCGCTGGTGACAAAGCCCTTCTTATAGGCCTTCACTCTGCGCACCATATCTGCCTCGCTCTCGACGCTCTGTGAGCCGTAGATGAAGGACACGCCGCCCTGCTTAGCCAGAGCAATGGCCAGTTTGTCGCCGGAGACGGACTGCATCACCGCGGAAACCATGGGAATATTCATGGAAATGGGGCACTCCTCCTCTCCCTTTCTGAATTTCACAAGTGGTGTCCTGAGGCTCACGGCCGTGGGAACGCACTGTGCTGAGGAATAACCCGGAATCAGCAGATATTCGCCAAAGGTTCTTGAAGGTTCTTCGTAGTAGTATGCCATAGTCCCTCTCCTGTCAGTCTGAAAATTTGCGCGGGGCGTCAGGCGCTCTCGCGCTGCACATGTTGTCTGTCGGAACAAGCGCTCTCTCGGAGCATTGAACTCATTTTAACATTCTGTGCGAACTGAAACAAGGGCTTTCTGAATGACGCACACACAGTAATATAGCCGCCCCGAACGAAATAATATCGTTCGGAGGCGGCTGTCAGGCCTCACTGGCCTGTCGCAAAATGAAAGACCACTCCAATCACCGCGGAGGCAGCAAGGAAGAAAATGGGGTGCAGCTGGATCTTTTTCATGGCGACATAGAGCAATGCTGCCAGCAATACCGCCTTCCAGTGAATGAGTGAGAGAAGCGAGAGCGTCTTTTTATATGCCTCGACGTCCAGAAGTGCGAGCTTTCCCACCAAGAAGCAGGCCGCTGCGATGAGTCCCACCGAGGCGGGGCGCAGGCCGTAGAAGACTCCCTTCACATAGCGATTCTCCGAGAAGCGCTTCAAAAACTGCGCCACGATGATGATTACGATCACGGAGGGCGTGATGAGTCCCAGCGTCGCTGTCACTGCCCCGGGTCCCCCTCCTGTCGTAAAGCCCACGTAGGTCGCCATATTGACGCCCATCGGACCGGGCGTGGACTCGGAGACCGCCACCATATCCGCGAGATCCATGTGCGTGTACCAGCCGGTCGCGTCCGAAATATTATAGAGAAATGGGAGCGTCGCCAGGCCGCCGCCGACCGCAAAGAGACCCGCCTTAAAAAACTCAAAGAACAATCTCAGATACAGCATCATCCCTTCTTACCTCCCGCCCTGAGACTCAGGTAGATACCTGCTGCCGCCGAGAGCAGCACAAATATCACGGGGGAGATACCATAGAAGACAGAGCCAAAAAAGACAACGGAGAAAATGACGCGTGTGCTCATATCCACCACGCCCTTCCGGTAGAGCTTTGATACCGAGAGCAGAATCAGCACAAAGACCCCGACGCGGATGCCCGCAAAGGCATCCTTCACAACGGAAAGCTCCGCAAAATTCCGGATGAAGGCCGCAATGAGAGTGATGATAACAAGCGACGGAAACACCACGCCGAGGGTCGCCGCAATGCCGCCGGGAATCCCCCGCCTTTTATACCCCACAAAGGTTGCGGTATTCACGGCAATCACACCCGGCGTGCACTGCCCCACCGCGTAGTAGTCCATCAGCTCATCCTCTGTCGCCCAGTGGCGGTTCTCCACCACCTCCTTCTGAAGCATCGGGAGCATGGCGTATCCGCCGCCAAAGGTCAGTCCGCCGATGCGCGCGAAGGTAAGAAACATATCCAGTAATTCACTCATTCAGCCCGGAGCTCGCTCTTTCCTCCCATGTAGGGGCGCAGAACCTCCGGGATGCGGACGCTTCCGTCCTCCTGAAGATTGTTCTCAAGAAAAGCGATCAGCATGCGCGGCGGCGCGACCACCGTGTTGTTCAGGGTGTGTGCGAGATACTTTTTCCCGTCCTCCCCCTTCACGCGGATACGCAGTCTTCTCGCCTGTGCATCGCCGAGATTGGAGCAGCTGCCCACCTCAAAGTATTTTTTCTGCCGCGGGCTCCACGCCTCAACATCACAGGACTTCACCTTCAGATCTGCGAGGTCTCCGGAGCAGCACTCCAGCGTGCGGACCGGGATATCCAGAGAGCGGAACAGATCCACAGTGTTCTGCCAGAGCTTATCGTACCACGCCATGGAATCCTCCGGGCGGCAGATCACGATCATCTCCTGCTTTTCAAACTGATGAATGCGGTACACGCCGCGCTCCTCCAGACCATGCGCCCCCTTCTCCTTTCGGAAGCATGGGGAGTAGGAGGTCAGGGTGTAGGGAAGCTTCGCCTCCTCGTTCAGCGTATCGATGAAGCGCCCTATCATGGAGTGCTCGCTGGTTCCAATGAGGTACAGATCCTCTCCCTCGATCTTGTACATCATGGCCTCCATCTCCGGGAAGCTCATGACACCGGTCACGACGTTGGAGTGAATCATATAGGGCGGAATCACATAGGTGAAGCCGCGGTCTATCATGAAATCTCTCGCGTAGGCGAGCACAGCGGAGTGAAGTCTCGCGATATCTCCCATCAGATAGTAGAAACCGTTGCCTGCGACCTTGTGCGCAGCGTCGAGATCAATTCCCGAAAAGCGCTCCATGATCTCCGTGTGATAGGGAATTTCATATTCCGGAACGACCGGCTCCCCGTACTTCTGGATCTCCACATTGCAGGAATCGTCCCTGCCGATCGGCACAGAGGCATCGATCATCTGCGGAATCACCATCATGATGCTGCGGATCTTTTCCGTGATCTCAGCCTCCTTCGGCTCCAGCTCGGAGAGACGGGCATTCAGTGCGGCGACTTCGCGCTTTACCTCCTCTGCCTCCTCCTTCTTTCCCTGTCCCATCAGGGCGCCGATCTGCTTGGAGATGCGGTTCTTCTTTGCGCGGAGCTCGTCCGCCTCCGCCTGCGTCCTTCTGCTCTCCTCATCGAGGGCGATCACCTCGTCCACAAGAGGCTGCTTTTCGTCCTGAAATTTCTTGCGGAGATTCTCCTTGACTGCCTCCGGATTCTCTCTCAGAAATCTGATATCAATCATGCTCTTCCTCCAACTCATTCTTCATATGCCCGCTACGGCATCGCGATTTGTCTGCCATTGTACAACGAAATGCCCTGCAGTTCAAGCGACAGCGCGGCGTTCGGAAGCGGCGCAGCTACCGGATAAGCAGTCCCAGAAAGCCGTAGGACACGATCGCCATAATCACCGTCGCCAGCAGCACCCCCAGAAGAATCGCCGCCAGCGCCTTTCTCTGCTTCATCTCCATGAGGCTCGCGATCATGACTCCTGTCCATCCGCCGGTACCTGGAAGCGGAATGCCGACAAACAGCAGCAGACCCAGAAATTCCCCCCGTGCGAGTGCCTCAGACTTATGCGCCGCCCGGCGCTCCAGCCGCTCTACGAGAGGACGAAGGAGCGAAATTCGCTTCATAAGAGCAAACACCCGCTTTAAAAAAAGCAGAAGCAGGGGCATGGGCAGGAGATTCCCCAGCACCGCGAGCGGAATGGCCCGCCACATATCCACATTGAGGAGCGAGGCAACCAGAAGTCCGCCCCTGCACTCCAGGATTGGAAACAGAGATACGATAAAGACGACCGCCTCCGGAGAGAGCCTCTCTCCGAGCGTCGCCGCAAACCAGCCCGCAATTGCTTCCATCTTCTATACTTCCCTCTCTTCTCTGTCCCCTGTCTCCATCACCAGAAGGCCGCTCCGCTCCCTGCTCTGAAAACGAATGATGCCCTCCTCCTCCGCCAGCTCATTGCTGATGGTGCGCGAGGGCGAAGTCTCATAGCTCAGCGTAAAGTGCTCAAGCGGGTAGCGAAAGCCCATGAGCGTCAACCCCTCGACGCTGCCGCCAACCGGCAGCAGACCAATATAGCGTCCCCACTGCTCCGCCCGCCGTATCTTAAGTACCGCCTCTCCGCTCTCTCCCGGCACCACGCAGCGTATCCGGTTCAGGGGATCCAGAAGAACGAGGGAAATGTTTTGCAACGCTGCGCTGTAGCAGAGCCGTATGTTCGCAAGCAGATGATCTGCTCTTCCGCCGAGCGCTCCCAGCACAGTGAGCTCCCGCACCCCCCGCGCTGCCATTACCTCGATACAAAGCTCCAGATCTGACGCATCCTTCACAGGGTTGTGGCGCAGCAGTTCAAGCTCTTTTCGATTCTCATAGCGGTCAAGGAGCTCCGGCCGCAGGGAGTCAAGATCCCCGACAAGCAGAGAAGGGATTCTTCCGATGGCGTCCAGTATCTCCAGCCCTGCGTCCGCGGCTGCGAGGCAGAGCGCTCCGGTTCCCCGGCGTTCCTCCTCCGCAAGTATTTTTTCAGCAAAGGCGGGCGTCAGTGAGCCGCCCGCGATGATAATCCCCTTTTTTGCCATTTGTTCCGCCATTTCAGCGCGCTTTCTCCCCTTCATATACACGGAGAATTTCCTGCAGTGCAGCGACATTACCCGCGATATCTCCGTTGAACACTGCAGAGCCCGCGACAATATTGTCTGCACCGGCACGCAGCACCGGCAGCAGCGTATCTGTGTTGATCCCGCCGTCCACCTGGATGGAGAGCTCAGGATTCCTCCGCTCCGCCATGGCGCGAAGACGCCGTATCTTATCCGTACAGTAAGGGATATACCTCTGTCCGCCAAAGCCCGGGTTTACCGACATGATGAGCACCATCGAGAGCTCCGGCAGCAGCTCCTCCACCGCCTGCAGAGGAGTCGCCGGATTCAGCGCAACTGCGGCTTTGGCTCCACTCTGCTTTATGTGCGTGATGGTTCGGTCCAGGTGACGACAGGCCTCCGCGTGCACAGTAATAATATCTGCGCCCGCAGCCCGGAAATCGTCCACATAGCGGTCCGGCTCCGTCACCATGAGATGTGCGTCCAGCGTGAGCTCCGTGAAGCGCCGTATGGACTTCAGCACCGGCATTCCAAAGGAAATACTCGGCACAAAGTCGCCGTCCATCACGTCGTAGTGAAGATTTTTTATGCCGCACTGCTCCAGCAAATGTATCTCCTCTCCCAGCCGCGTAAAATCCGCGGACAGGAGGGAGGGTGATAAAATATAGTTCATCCGTATCTTCTCCTCTCGGAAATTTCCTTCATAAGCCTCTCATAGCTCTGATAGCGGCTCTGTGAGATCTCCCCGGTCTCCACCGCGCGCTTCACTGCGCAGTCCGGCTCGGAGAGATGACGGCAGCCCGTAAAGCGGCAGCTGCCCTCCCATCTCCATATCTCGGGAAAAAGCTCCCTCAGCTCGTCTGCCTCCGCCTCCACCCACACGCTGGTGAAACCCGGTGTGTCCAGAAGATAGCTGTCCTCCCCCATGGGAAAGAGCTCCGTGTGCCTTGTGGTCTGCTTTCCGCGGGATATCTTCCGGCTGATCTCTCCTGTCTCCATCGCCGCATCGGGACAGAGCAGATTCGTGAGCGAGGACTTGCCGACACCGGAGGGACCCGCGAGCACCGTAGTCCTGCCGCGGAGCCAGTCCCGCAGCGCCTCCATCCCCTCACCGGTCCGCGTGCTGAGAGAGAGGACCGGATAGCCCGCCTTATGATAGATCTCCGCATAGCTTTCGAGCGCATTCTCTGTGTCCAGATCCGCTTTATTCCAGAGTATCGCCGCCGGGATATGCTGCCGCTCCATGGTGAGCAGATACTCATCCAGCAGGTAAAGCTGCGGATCGGGCTGTCGCAGCGCCAGCACAACCAGTGCCTGATCCACATTGCTGACCGCGGGCCGTATCAGAACATTTTTTCTGGGGTAGATCTCCTCGATGCTACCCTCACTCTTCTCAGTCTGCGCCTCCTCCACACGGACAAGATCGCCCACCAGCGGCTTTAAGCCCGCCTTCCGGAAGGCCCCCCGCGCCTTACACATACAGCGCCTCCCGCTGCTCTCCACCACATAGAAGCCTGCGATTCCCTTGATGATTTTACCCTGCATCGCTCACTGCACCTTGAAAAACTGCACTTCATAGCTCTGAAGCACTGTGCCTGTATCCGTCTGCAAAATCTCCACGTAGCCTGTATCCACGCCGTACACGCCCTCAATTGCCTTGAAGCGCACGGGCATAATGGTATCCGCCGTCACAGTGCGCGGCTCCATCAGAGTCTGATAGACGCTCTGCCCGCCCACTTCCTGTCGAAGCCGTATCATCACGGTCACACTGGAACTGGAAGCGCCCGGTCCGATCAGATTTGAGAGCTCATAGGTATTGTTGATTGAGGCCACATAGCGTGAGTTCGAATCTCCGCTGATCGGCTCCACGCTGTAGATTGGCACAGAGCCGTCATCATCCGAAGGGCCGCTGCTCACGACATAATCCACTGCGCTCTCGCCGAGCACAATGCTTCCCGCGTCAATGCCCTGAGAGATAATGATGCCCTCTGCGACCGTGGTACTGTGCACCTGACTCACTGTACCCGGCTGCAGCCCTGCCTTTAAAAGCTTCTGCCTCGCCTGATCCTCCCTGTCTCCGATGAGATTCGGCACGACGGCATCCTTAAGCTCCCTGCCGAGGCTCACCTTGAGGGTAACCACATCCCCCTCCTTCGCGCGAAGCGGGCTGTAGTCAATCACCTTCCCCTCCGGGACGGTCTCACTGTGTTCATCCACAATCTGCACTTCAAAGCCCGCATCCCTCAGTGCGGACTCTGCCTCGCTCTCATTCAGCTCTGTGAGCTTCAGCTCTGCAAGCTCTGTCTCCGCACTTCCGAGGCTCAGTGTGACCTCGGCCTTTGCGTTCTTCTGAAGCTTTTCTCCTGCCTCCGGCTTCTGCTCCATGACGAGATCCTTTGCAAACTGCTCCGAGTGCTCCCGCTTTGTCACAGTGAGTAAAAGGCCGCTCTCCGCGAGCTTCCTCTCTGCCTCCTGCTGAGAGAGTCCTATGATATAGGGCATGTAGCTCTCCTGCCCCTGCTCTTCCGTCTCCTGCGCCACTGCGGCGCCGCTCTGCGGAGCGTGCTTCCGGAAGACACCGGAGAAAACCGCCAGCATAGAGAGTGCAGCCACTGCAACTGCCACCGCAAGAATCATACCGACCGTCTTCAGCATACGGTTCAGCCCTGCGTCCTCGCTCTCCTCCTCAGATGTCTGCTTTGCGGGCTCCGCCTTTCTGCTCTTTCTTCCAGCCACTGAGCGTATCTCCGCCATTTCCTGTTTGCTGAGCATTCTGGTGCTGCCATCACTTGCAGCTTCAGACGCCGTGCCCGGCGGAAGCTCATCCGGACGCTCCTGCACCGCCTTCATGTCTGCGATCAGCGCATCCACATTCTGGTAGCGCGCCTCCGGATCCTTGGCGCAGCACTTCAGGATGATCTTCTCAAGCCCCGCTGGAATGTCCGGATTGTATACACTGGGAGGTGTCATGGTCTCCTCTATATGCGAGAGCGCCACCGAAACTGCGGTATCCCCCTGAAAGGGCAGCCGTCCCGTGAGCATCTCATAGAGCGTGACGCCCAGAGAGTAGATATCACTTCTCTCATCCGTGAACTCGCCCTTTGCCTGCTCCGGAGAGATATAGTGCACGGAGCCCATGGCCTGGGAACTGACCGTCTGGGAACTCACTGCCCGGGCGATGCCGAAATCTGCAACCTTTACCTTGCCATCCCTTGACAGTATCATGTTCTGAGGCTTCACATCGCGGTGGATGATTCTTCTCTCATGCGCCGCGCCGATGCCCCGTGCGACCTGCGTCGCAATGCCGACGGCCTCTGAAATACCGAGCTTTCCTTTCTGAAGGATATACTCCTTCAAAGTGATCCCGTCCACAAGCTCCATCACAATGTAGTGGAGCTCCTCCTCATCCACAACATCATAAATATTCACAATATTCGGATGGTTCAGGGCTGCGGCGGCCTGTGCCTCGTACTTAAATTTCCGCACAAATTCCTCATCCGAACAGAATTCCTTCTTCAGCAGCTTGATCGCGACATCGCGGTTCAGCTTATGGCAGTGCGCACGGTATACCTCTGACATTCCGCCGCTGCCAATGAGATCCAGAATCTCATAGCGATTCTGCAGATACACGCCCGGTCTGAGTGTCATCGTCTCGCCTCCTCTCCCGCAAGCTGGACCAGCACAGCAGAAATATTGTCTCTGCCTCCCGCGGTATTTGCTGCGTGAATCAGCGCGCGCACAGCGTCCTCCGGCTCCTGATGCTTCCGGAGCAGCTCTGCGATCTCCGCGTCCGTCACCATATTGGTGAGCCCGTCCGTGCAGAGCAGCAGGGCACTACAGCCCGTGAGTGGCAGCTCAAATACATCTGCATCCGCGCTCTCTGCGATCCCGACAGCCCTGGTAATGATATTTTTATTCTGATAGTACTGCTCACTCCCGCGCTCCAGCTTCCCCGCGCTGACCATCTCCTCCACATAGGAGTGATCCCGCGTCACCTGGCGCAGCGCGCCGCCCTCCTCCACGGCATAGAGACGGCTGTCCCCGATGTTGAAGACACAGGCGGTCTCCTCCTCCGTAAAGGCAGCGACAAGCGTGCTGCCCATGCCGGAGAGCTCTTCCCTCTCCTCCGCCTCGCGGAAGAGACTCAGATTGGTCTCCCCAATGGCCTGCCGCAGCGCCCTCAGAGGAACCGTCTCCTCTCCGCTCTGCAGCGCGGCTACCAGACGGTCCACCAGCATTCTGGAGCAGTAGTCCCCTGCCTGATGTCCGCCCATTCCGTCTGCCACTATAAAAAGATTCGGCAGCGCGCCCACGGGCGCTGTGCTGCTGAATACCGTATCCTGATTTGATTCCCGGACCAATCCTGTGTCCGTCAGTGCTGCTGCTCTCATTCTCGCATCCTCTGTCTCTGTAGCTGTGCCGGGCCGACCTCTTCGGGCATCCTCCCTCAGTCCCGGGATTCACAGCCCTTCTGTGCCAGGGGCTCCCTCTGTTTTTTTCTCCGTCTCTACTCTGTAGCGGCGGCGCAGCTGCCCGCAGGCTCCGTCGATATCCCGTCCCATTTCTCTTCTAATAGTAACATTTATCCCGCTCTTTTCAAGAAGCTTCTTGAAGCGCAGAACCGCCTCCGGCGCAGACTCCCGCCAGCTTCTCTCCACCACGGGATTCACCGGAATCAGGTTCACATGCCCCCTTCTTCCACGAAGCAGACGTATGAGCTTCTCCGCCTCTGCCTCCGTATCATTCACACCCGAGACGAGACTGTACTCATAGCTCACCCGCCGCCCCGTCTTCTCAAAATAGTACCTGCAGGCATCCAGCACCTCTGCGATGCTGTAGCGATTCGCGATCGGCATCAGAGAGCGCCGCGTCGCATCCTCCGCCGCGTGCAGTGAGAGAGCCAGCGTGACCTGCAGCCCCTCTTCGGCAAATTTCCGTATTCCGGGGACTATGCCGCAGGTGGATACTGTGATATTTCTCTGGCTGATGTTCAGCCCCCGCTCATCACTCACCATGTGAAGAAAGCGGATCAGATTGTCGTAATTGTCCATCGGCTCTCCGGAGCCCATCACAACAATGTTGGAGACCCTCTCCCCGGTATCTGCCTCGATGCGGTAGATCTGATCCAGCATCTCCCCGGCGCTCAGGTTCCGCTCCAGCCCGTCCACTGTGGATGCGCAGAAGCGACAGCCCATGCGACAGCCGACCTGAGAGCTGATGCATACGCTGTTTCCGTGATGATAGCGCATGAATACGCTCTCGATGCAGTTTCCGTCGCGAAGCTCAAAGAGATATTTTCTTGTGCCGTCAAGCTCTGATTCCTGCACCGTCACAGGCTTCAGGCTGTAGAACAGCTGCGCTGCAGCAAACTTCTCCCGGAGACTCCTCGGAAGATTGCTCATCTCATCGAGCGAAGCCGCTTTTTTCTTATGCAGCCACTCATAGAGCTGTTTTCCGCGAAAGGCGGGCTCTCCCAGACTCCTCACGTACTCCCCCAGCTCCTCCGGGGACATGGAACGCAAATCCTTCATTTCCTTCACCTTGCTTTTTGAAATACAGAAAAGAAAAAGCCGTCACAGGGTAATGCTCCCGGCAGCAGCTGCATCCAGCCCTCCGCGAGAGTATCAGCCCCCGGAATGCCCTTGAGAGCAGCCAGTCTGTCCCGCAGATCAACGGGGCCAAGCTCCGGATACTCCGCCAGCAGCCAGCGTCTGTTCTCCTGATTTTCCTCCTCCGTAATGGTACAGGTGGAAAAGAGCAGACGCCCGCCCGGCTTTACATAGGCCACAGCATTCTTAAGAAAGCGTCTCTGAAGCGCTGCCAGCTCTGCGATGCTCTCTTCCTTCAGCCGCAGCTTGATATCCGGCTTGCCGCCGAGCACGCCGAGCCCCGAGCAGGGAAGATCCGCGATCACGAGATCTGCCTCTCCGACAAGCTCAGGCTTAAGCGCTTCCGCATCCCATAGCTCCGGGTGTATGATCCCCGCAAAGCCGCAGCGCGCCGCATTCTCCCGCACGAGGGCAAGCTTCCGCTCCGAGATATCAAAGCTGCGTATCTCCCCTGCGCCTCGCATGAGATCCGCAGCTGCAAGGGACTTTCCTCCCGGTGCGGCGCAGAGATCTATCACACGCTCCCCCGCTGCGGGGGCTGCTGCCATCACGGCGAGCGCCGAGCTCAGATCCTGCACAAAGACGACTCCGCTTTCGATATAAGAGAGCGCTGCCGCCCCCTCTGCTGCCTCCGTACTGTAGATATCCGGGCAGCAGGCCGAGCGCTTCCAGAGCTTCTCCCGTCCTTTCTCCGGAAACTGCACACCGTCCTTTTCGAGTGCCGTTCGGTTCACATGGACAGAAAGCCCGCGGGGCGCAAGAAAAGCCGTCAGGATCTGCTCCGCGAGAGCGCTTCCGTACTGCCCCTCAAGCCGTGCGGCAATCCAGGCCGGACAGGCCCGGCGAAGCCCCAGCTCCGCATGCCCTGAAAGCGCCGCGAGAAGGCTCTCCCGCTCCTGCGCAATGCGGCGCAGCACGGCGTTCACAAAGCCCTTCAGACCGCGCAGACCGCGCTTCTCCGTGAGCCGCACAGCCTCGTTGGTCACGGCATGTGCCGGAACCCGATCGAGAAAGAGAAGCTGATAGACGGAGAGCCGCAGGATGTTTCGTATCACCGGCTTCATCTTTTTTGTCTTCACGCTGGAACAATGATCCAGAGCCCAGTCAAGCTGTATGAGACGCTCCAGACTTCCATGCACCAGACGTCCAAAAAAAGCACGGTCCTCCGGCGCCATCCAGGCATACTTCTCCCGGGCGCTGTTTAAGACCGTGTGAGAAAACTGACCTTCCTCCGTGACCGCCATGAGACAGTCCAGAGCAACGGAACGGGCACTTACTTCAGTCACGGCGTCTTCTTCCTCCGAACAGAATCAAAAGTCTCATGAGCTGCAGAAGCGATGCCGCGGCAGCAGCCACATAGGTCAGCGCAGCCGCAGTCAGAACCTCACGCGCCTGCCGCTTCTCCCCTGCCGGGAGTATGCCCGTCTCACTGAGCTGTATCAGCGCGCGGCGGCTCGCATCAAATTCCACAGGCAGCGTGATCAGCTGAAAGATCACAGCCAGACTGAAGAGGAGTATCCCCCAGGACATCAGATTGTAACCCAGATAAGCCCCGCTCTGTGCGAGCAGCAGACCGATCAGGATCATGGGCCAGCTTAATCGGGAACCGAGATTCGCCAGCGGCACAAAGGCGGAGCGAAAGCGCAGCGGAAAGTAGCTCCGGTTGTCCTGAATCGCATGGCCGCACTCATGAGCCGCGACACCGATCGCCGCAACACTGGTTGAGCTGTAAATAGACTCCGAGAGCCTCACAATCTTCTTCGACGGATCATAGTGATCCGTGAGCTGTCCGGGAACTGGCTGCACGGCGACATCATAGATGCCGTTGGCGGCCAGGATGCGCTCTGCGACCTCTCTTCCCGTGAGGCCGGAGCTGCTGCGTATTTGCGCGTACTTCGTAAAGCTGCTGTTCATCCTCGCGGATGCGAGCATGGTGATTCCGATGCCGATCAACACCAGAATATAAGTCCAGTCAAGTCCGTAGTAACCATAGCCATACATAGGGCAGACACCTCCTTCTTTAAGCGACCGCCGTCGTAAGGACGATCCCGCCGCCTCTTTCTCTGCTCAATCAGCTGCGACTGCTCTGAAAATGCATTCCTTCCCTGAGCTTCGCACCTCTTAAATATGCGCTGCTCTCCATGCGCTTCTTCCCCTCCGGCTGAAGTTCATCAATGATCAGGCGCCCCTCTCCGGTCTGCACAATGAGCCCCCCATCATCCGCAGCGCACACCGTTCCCGGCTCTGCACTCTCCCGCCCGTCGGACGGCATGACCCGCGTCTTCCAGAGCTTGATCATCCTGCCGTTTAAGAAGCTGTAACAGCCGGGCCACGGGCTCAGCCCCCGCACGCGGCGCTCAAGCTCCGCGGCCGGACGGCTCCAGTCTATATTTCCCATCCCCTTTGTGAGCATGGCGGCATAGGCTGTCCCGGGCTCTCCCTGCGGGCGCGGGATGATGCTCCCCTCCTCAAGACCGCGCACGGTGTCCAGTATCGCCTCCGCACCGAGTGCAGTCAGGCGGTCAAAGAGCGAGCCCCCGGTCTCATCCTCTGTGAGAGTAAGGCGGTACTGCCGGAGTATATCCCCTGTATCGAGTCCCTCATTCATCTGCATCGTGGTAATGCCGCTCTCTTTTCTGCCGTCAATCACCGCCCACTGGATCGGAGCGGCGCCGCGGTAATCCGGAAGAAGCGAGGCGTGAATATTCACACAGCCGTAGCGCGGCAGCGTGAGCAACTCCTTTGGAAGCATGCGCCCGAAGGCCGCGACAACAAAGAGCTCTGCGCCGTAGCCCCGGAGTGTCTCAAGGAGCGCCGGATCACGCATATTTTCCGGCTGCAGCACCGGAATGCCTGCTTCCAGCGCAGCCTCCTTCACCGGCGGCATATGGAGCGCCTGCCCCCGGCCGCGCGGCTTATCTCCCTGCGTCAATACACAGAGCAGCTCATGCCCTGCGCCGATCAGCGCACGCAGCGGTGCGACCGCAAAATCCGGAGTTCCCATATAAATAATCTTCATTGCCGCCCCCTCAGCCTTCCTCGGCGGCGAGACGCTCACGCTCCTCAAGCTCTTCATTGCTCATCATCTCGGATGCAAGCTCCGGATAGAGATGTCCATCCAGATGATCCAGCTCATGACAGATGCAGCGCGCGAGCAGCTCCTCCGCCTCGATCTCAACAGGCTCCATATTTTCATTCAGCGCCCTGCAGATCACGTGGTTTGGTCTCGTCACGATTCCGGTCTTACCCGGCACACTGAGACAGCCCTCATAGCCGGTCTGCTCCCCGTCGCTCTCGATGATCTCCGGATTGATGAGCGTATAGGGCTGTCCCTCCTCCACCTCAATCACCACAATGCGCTTCAGAATGCCGATCTGCGGCGCCGCGAGTCCCACGCCATTTGCATTCCGCATGGTATCGTACATATCTCCGATCAGCGCCCTTGTGCGGTCTGTGATCTCCCGCACCTCCTTCGCCCTTTTATTTAGGATCGGATCTCCGATTTCCCTTATCGTTCTGAGTGCCATTTTCTCCCCTTCTTCCCAAATCCGCGGCCTGAGGCTGTACTCCTGACGCGTTCAGGAGAAGTCGTAGAGAAGCGAGATTCCACCCGGGAAAGCCGCGCGGAATGCGGGCTCCGCCGCATTTTTAATGTCTAACAGTATATCATAGGAGCTGTGTTTCATATAGATTAATTTTCTGAAGTAATCGTGAACTTTATATACGGAGGCGTTGACCGGGCCTATGAATACCGCCCGCCGCTCCGCCGCCTCCCGGCGGCAGATGGCTGTAAAGAGCTCCGCCGCGCGCCGCAGAAGAAGCTCATCCTTTGACGCAAGCTGCACCGTGAGAATCGAACACAGCGGAGGATACCCCCCCGCCTCCCGGTAGGCAAGCTCCTCCTGGACAAAGCTCTCGTAGTCCTGTGCCGCGGCTGTCCGCACTGCGTAGTGATCCGGGCGATAGGTCTGTATCACCACGGCTCCCGGCCGCGCGCCTCTTCCCGCTCTGCCAGCCGCCTGCACCAGGAGCTGAAAGCTTCGCTCCGCGCTGTCATAGCTGCTGAGATAGAGCTCCGTATCTGCCGCCATGATGCCGACCAGCGTCACATTCGGAAAATCGTGCCCCTTCACCACCATCTGCGTTCCGATGAGAATATCGGCCTCTCCCGCCGCAAAAGCTGAGAGTATATCTCTTCCTGCGTGCTTTCCGGAGGCCGCATCGGCATCCATGCGGAGCACACGCGCCGCCGGAAAGAGCTTCTTCGTAATTCCCTCCAGCTTCTGTGTCCCCGTTCCGAAGCCTGCCAGATAGGGCGATCCGCAGTCCGGGCAGCGTCCGGGCAGCGCAATTGTATAACCGCAGTAGTGACACACCAGACGCTCCCCCTCGTGCAGGGTCAGCGTGACGTCACAGTGCGGGCAGCGTATGGCATTTCCGCAGGAACGGCAGGACACAAAGTTTGAGTAGCCGCGCCGGTTCATAAAGAGTATGGTCTGCTCCCTGCGCGAGAGTCTGTCCCGGATGAGCTCCTGTAGACAGAGACTGAATACAGAGCGATTGCCCTCTCTCAGCTCCTGCCGGAGGTCCACCACGCGAACTGCAGCAGGCTGTGCCCCTGGAACTGCCCGCCGGCTTAGCCGGAGCAGGGTGTAGCGCCCGCTCTGCGCCTTTGCCCATGACTGCACAGAGGGCGTCGCGCTTCCCAGCACCAGCGGACAGTCCGCGAGCTCCGCTCGCTTCTCCGCAACGTCCCGCGTCTCATAGCGCGGCACCGTATCGTTCTTGTAAGCGCTGTCGTGCTCCTCATCCATGATAATGAGTCCCAGACGCCTAAGCGGCGCAAAGACTGCAGAGCGCGGGCCCACCATGATATCGGCCTCTCCCTCTGCGGCTCTGCGGAACTGCTCGTAGCGCTCCCCCGCAGAGAGCCGGGAATGAAGAATCGCGACGCGATCCCCGAAGACAGCCCGGAGGCGCCGCACAATCTGAAAGCTGAGCGCGATCTCAGGGAGCAGAAGGATTCCCTGACGCCCCTCCGAAAGCACCTCTCTGAGCATGGCGATATAGAGCTCTGTCTTTCCGCTTCCGGTGATGCCAAAGAGCAGGTAACGCCCGCTTCGTCCAGCGGCCCTGTCCTCCGAGAAGCGGTGAAGCGCTGCACTCTGCTCTTCCGTGAGTGTATAGGGCTTTCCCGTCCCTGCCTGCCCCGGAAAAAGCTCCTTCCCTGACCTTGCCTTCACCTTCCGCTTCACCGGAAGCACCGTCTTCAGCGCCTGATTCAGCATGCAGCCGTAGTGTCTGTGCATCCAGAGCGCCATCTCCACAAGATCCTGCTCTGCGCTCACAGTCCGCTCCGCCGCTGCCGCGATCTCCCGTATTCGGCTTATCCCCTCCGGCGGGCTCTCCCGAAGCGCGAGCACATAGCCTGTCCTCAGCTCCTTTCCCCTTCCAAAGGGAACTCTCACCGGCATTCCGGGTACAAGAACAGCGCGGAGCGCCTCCGGCACCGCGTAGGTGAAGGGACGATCCACGCTCTCATGCGTGATTCCAATCATTACATCTGCATAGGCATATACTCTGTTCAAGCTGTCCTCACCGGTCTGCGTTCCCGCTGAAGCTGTCTGCGAGCGCAGAGAGTCCCATACTGTTTGAGCCCTTGAAGAGCAGTGCGTCACCCGGACGGAGGAGGGAATGAAGCGCTGTCTCGAGTGCTGACCTGTCCTGATAGCACTGCACCTCCACCCCGTCCCGCTCTGCCACCTCTGCGATCTGTTCCGCGAGCGGCCCCAGCGTGAGGAGCAGATCCGCCTTCTTTCCCAAAGAGAGGTATCGCCCCAGCTCCCTGTGCAGCGCTGCCTCCCGCTCTCCGAGCTCCTTCATATCCGCCAGCACTGCGATCCTTCTGCCGCTCACCGAAAGCCCCCCCAGGATATCCAGCGCCGCCCGCATGGAGTCAGGGCTCGCATTGTAGCTGTCGTCCACCACCGTCACGCCCCCGTGAACAAAGATCTGCTGTCTGTGCCGGTAGCCTGTAAACTCCCCGAGCTTCTTAGCCGCGGCGTCAAGAGACACGCCAAAGCGATCCGCGACGGCAAGTGCAGCCAGTGCATTCAGCAGCTGATGCCTGCCGTACAGCTTAAGCTGCACGGGGACGCGCTTTCCGTCAATCACCGCCGTGAAGGAGGCGCAGCCGTTTTGCAGCGTCACATCCTCCGCCCGATACCTTAAGTCCGCTCCTGTCCCGTAGAGCTCCTTCCGAAAGCCCGGCCTGAGCTCAGCTGTCCGGAGCAGCGCATCGTCCCCGTTCAGGAGCAGGCTCGCACCCTCCGGCATCCCGTCCTGTATGTGCAGCTTCTCCGCGCGTATATTTTCCTGCGTCTTCAGCTGCTCAATATGCGCGAGGCCGATGTTGGTAAATACAGCCATGGAAGGCCGCGCAAGACGGCTGATCACCGCCATCTCCCCCGGAATGCTCATTCCCATCTCGATCACAGCAAGCTCACAGCGCTCGTCTATCTCCAGCAGCGTCAGAGGCACACCGATCTGTCCGTTGTGATTCGCCGCTGTCCTGAAAACCCGACGCTCCGCGGAGAGCGCCGCCGCTATCATCTCCCGCGTCGTGGTCTTTCCGACACTCCCGGTAACCGCAATGATGGGGATAGACAGCCGGTCTCTCGCCGCAGCGCCGAGCGCCTGCAGAGCCCTCAGTGTATCCTCCACCTCAATCAGAGCAAAATCTTCCGGCAGTCCCTCCGGAATTGCCCGTCCCGCTGCGGTAAATGCCGCCCGCGCGCCCGCCTTCGCAACCGCAGCGATAAAGCGGTGCGCGTCTGTCCGCTCACCGACAAACGGCACAAAGAGCGTCCCCTCGCAGACATCGCGCGAATCGATACTGAGATGAGATATCTCCCCCTCCGCACTGCCACAGAGGAGACGGCCGTCACAGACCTCTATCACCTCACTGAGCTTCCAGCTTCTCATGACTTTTTCTCCCCGTAGCGCCGCTTCAGCGCCTCATCCACGACCTCGCGGTCCACAAAGTGATGGCGGACGCCCTCGATCTCCTGATAGTCCTCGTGCCCCTTGCCGATCACCGCGATCATGTCGCCCGGCTCTGCATGCTCCACTGCATAGAAAATCGCCTCTCTCCGGTCCGGAATCTCGAGATAAGCTCCGCCGGTTTTCTCAATGCTTCCGCGTATGTCCGCGATGATATCCTCCACCCGCTCAAAGCGGGAGTTGTCCGCCGTAATAATGGAGAGATCCGCCTTTCTTCCACCGATCTCCCCCATGGAATAGCGCCGCTCCTTCGCCCGGTTGCCTCCGCAGCCGAACACCACGACAAGGCGCCGGGGGCCGTACTCCCGCAGCGTGTCAAGCAGCGCCTCCATGCTGACTGCGTTGTGCGCATAGTCCACGATCACAGTAAAGGGAGCCGCATTTGCGATCTCCATGCGCCCGTTGATACGTACGCTCTGAAGCCCTGTGGAAAGCGCCTCCCGCCCCGCGCCGATCAGGGAGCACACAGCAAGCGCGGCGAGTGCATTGTCCGCATTAAAGCGCCCTGGAATGCCGACGCGCACCGGGAGTGCCTCGCGCTCCGGCGAGAGGAAATCAAAGCAGAGCCCCACAAAGCCTTCCTCTGCGGCGTAGCGCAGCCCCGCAGCAGAAAAGTCCGCCGGGCGGTGTTCTGTGCTGAAGCGCCATATTTTCTCACATGAGGCATTTCCTATGATCTCCTCCGTGTGTGCGTCATCCGCGTTCAGCAGCCCCACACGGCACTGACGGAACAGCGCGGCTTTCCAATGCAGATACTCCTCAAAGCTCGCGTGCTCATTCGGCCCGATGTGGTCGGGACTGATATTCATAAAAATGCCGTAGTCAAAGCATATGCCACCGGTGCGGTGCAGCATGAGCCCCTGACTGGACACCTCCATCACAGCGCAGCTGCAGCCCGCCTCAACCATTTCCGCAAAGGCCTCATGCAGATGGTAGCTCTCCGGCGTCGTGTTCTTTGTCTCACGGTGGCAGTCGCCGATCGTGATGCCGTTCGTCCCGATCAGTCCAGTTTTCCTCCCTGCGCGCTCCAGTATCTCCCGTATCATATGGGTGGTGCTCGTCTTTCCCTTGGTTCCGGTCACAGCGATCGTCGTGAGCTTCTCTGCCGGGAAGCCAAACCACGCGGCGGAAAGCTGTGAGAGCGCCTCCCTCGAATCTGCGACGCGAAGCACCGTGAGTCCCTCCGGAAGCGCACAGTCATGATCGGTCACGGCGATCTGCACTCCCGCCGCCGCAAGAGACGGGAGGAGACTGTGGGAATCAAAATTCGCCCCTCTCATACACACAAAGAGACAGCCCTCCCGCAGCTCTCTCGAATCATAGCACAGCGCAGTGATCTCCTTGTCCGCACTTCCCTGTATCAGTTCATAGCGAAAACCCTTCGTCTCGGCCCTCTGAATGAGTTTCATAAGCTGTCCCGGAGCCTCTGCTCCTCTCTCCTCTTCCAAATTTTGATTACATGGCTCGGCTTTCCGCCCGCCACTCTATTCACTCTGACGCAGCAGCTCCTCGAACTGCTCCGCTGTCATCAGTACCTCGCGCGGCTTTGTGCCCTGCTCCTCGCCGACAACTCCTGCTTCACTCAGCTGATCCATGATGCGCGCCGCGCGGTTAAAGCCAATCTTGAACATTCTCTGTAAATTTCCGATGGAGGCCTTCTGCCTGTCGATGATAAACTGTCCCGCCTGTGCAAACAGCTCATCCCGCCCCGAGCCGGGCGTCTGCGCGGTGCTGTCCGCACTTCGGACAATCTTTTCAACTGTCTCCTTACTGTAGGAGAGCGGAAGCTCCTCCTCCTTTATGTACTCGACGACCTTCTGCACCTCCTGATCGGAGACAAAGGCCCCCTGCACGCGCATGGGTCTCGGCGCGCCCTGCGGCGAGAAGAGCATATCTCCCTTGCCCAGCAGCTTCTCTGCACCGACACCGTCCAGTATGGTCCTGGAATCTACGCCGGACGAGACCGCGAAGGCGATTCTCGATGGAATATTGGCCTTGATGAGGCCGGTGATCACATTGACGCTCGGTCTCTGGGTGGCGATCACGAGATGCATGCCGGCTGCCCGCGCGAGCTGGGCAATGCGACATATTGCCTCCTCCACCTCATTCTTCGACACCATCATGAGATCCGCCAGCTCATCAATAATGATGATGATCTGCGGCAGCAGCTTCGGAAGCTCCTCCGGATTCACTGTCCCGCTCCGGCGCGCCGCCAGTATCTTATCATTGTAGCCCTTCAGGTCACGCACGCCCGTCGTCGCAAACTTCTTGTAGCGATCTGTCATCTCCGCGACTGCCCAGTTCAGCGCTCCTGCGGCCTTCTTCGGCTCTGTGACCACCGGAATCAGAAGGTGGGGAATCCCGTTGTACACGGAGAGCTCCACGACCTTCGGATCTATCATGATGAGCTTCACATCCTCGGGACGATAGCGGTAGAGAACGCTCATAATGAGCGTATTGATGCAGACCGATTTTCCGGAGCCCGTCGCCCCCGCAATGAGAAGATGCGGCATCTTTGCGATATCCGTCACAACCGTCTGTCCGCCGATATCCTTGCCCACGGCAAAAGAAAGCTTCCCCCTGCTCATGCGGAAGGCGTCGCTCTCCAGAAGATCCCGCAGAAAGACTGTATTATTCTCCTTATTCGGCACCTCGATGCCCACCGCGGATTTTCCCGGTATGGGCGCCTCAATGCGGATATCCGAGGCCGCAAGACTCAGCTTGATATCATCGGCAAGCGCCACGATGCGCCCCACCTTGACCCCCTGCGCCGGGAGCAGCTCATAGCGTGTGACCGCCGGTCCTCTGCTGAAATTCGTCACCGTGACGTCCACGCCAAAGCTGTGAAGCGTCTGCTGAAGCTTGGCTGCGGTGCTGCGGTACTCGAGATCCGAGCTTCCGCCCGGCGCAGTTCTTCCCTTCTCAAGAAGAGAGAGCGGCGGAAAGAGGTACTCCTTCTGCTCCGCCATGGAGGCGGCCGCCTCCTGCGCAGCCTCCTCTGTGGCGCGCTCTGTCTCCGCAAAACCTGCCTCTCGATTCAGCTCTCTTCTGCGCTCGCGCCGCGCCTCCTCCATCTTCTTCTGAACAGACTGATACTCTCCCTGAATCAGCTTGCCGCTGGCCGTGACGACCACGCGTTCACTCGCATCAGTTGGCTCCGCGTATAGCTCTTCTGCAGTACTGCACTCCTGCCCGGAGCGATCCCCTGCCGCTGCGCGCTCCTCCTCTTCAAAATCGGCTCCCCATGGTGCCTTATCCGTATGATCCATATCTCTGTCCGCGTACAGAGCAGCTTCATATTCGCCGCGCGGCTGTATTTCTGTGGCCTCCATGTGGGACGGATACTCCGCCCCCCCTTCCGGAGCTGTCGTTTCCACGGTGCGCACTGTATGCTCCGCCTCATAGTTATCTGAGACCTCTGTAAAAGCTCCGGCCGCCATCCCGGCAGCCGCTCCGCCCCAGACGGACGAAGACGCACGCGTCGTCCCTTCTCTGCTGTCGCGCTGAAGAATCGCATCTGCGCGCTCGAAGGCCTCCCGGAGATAGGGATCCTCATCTGCAAAATCCGACTCCGAGCTGAGCACCCCGGAGAGATCCGGAAACTTCGCTACAGCGTCTCCCGGCTCTGCCTCCGCCGCTGTACCTGCTACCGTCTCTGCGGGAGCCGCGTCAGAAACAGCGTTTTCATATATAAAAATCTGTTGATCCGAAGAGCTCTCTCTCTCTCCGCTCTCCGTCGGGCAGAAAGGCACAGTCTCCTCCGTCTCCGGAAGCTCTGTGCGAAGAGAGGGCGCAGCTCCGTCGCCCCCCTCCTCAGCAGCAAGCCGCGAAAAATCTGTCGCTTCCAGGTCAATATCCCGCTCCCTGCGCTCCTCTAAGTAGCGACGGCGCTCCTCCGCACGGAGTCTCCTGTCCTCTCGGTATCGCTCGAGATCTTCCTGCGCATGGCGGTACGCCCTGCCGCTGCCCTGCCGCAGCGCATTTACAAAGGAGCGCTCCGTAATGATCACCACAAGGAAAATGAGAAGCAGCAGAAGGATCAGAAAGCAGCCTGCCACGCCGAAGATACCTTTTAGCATACCGGACAAGATACCGCCCAGCACACCGCCGCCCCGGGTACTGAGATAGAGCTCCCGCAGACCCCCTGTCTCGGCGGTTCTCTGTCCGGCAAGCATATGAACGAGTCCGGCCGCCACCCAGAATGCGAGCAGCAGAGCCGGAAGCTTGATCAGCGCCCGGCTGTTCCCACGGTTTGATACGCCATACAGCACACAGAACAGAAGCAGAAGCGGAAAGATATATCCAAGAACACCAAAGAGACCCAGCTGAAGCCCCTTCAAAAGAACTCCCGCTGCGCCGCACAGACCAAAGTTGCTTAAAAAGAGCAAAACTGAGAGTGCAAAGACAAAGATCACAGCGCCCTCTGAGCGAATCAGAGCGCGCTGCTCCTCCCTTTCCTCTATCAGTCGACGCTCCTCTGCGCTGTTTCTCCTCTTCTTTCCTGCCGTGCTGCGGCCGGATGTGCTCCCGCCACGTTTTCGTGCTGATTTCTGTGCCAAACCATCTGCCTCCGAACTTATATTACATGATCACTGTAGCATACCATCTCGCTCCCGCTCGATGCGTTTTGTCGTCAGAACCCCTCCTGCGCAAGCGCAGGGGGTTCTTCCTCGTTATTTTACCATCTCGCTCCCGCTCGATGGGTTTTCTCGTCAAGACTCCATTTGCGCAAGCGCAGGGAGTCTTTCCTCGTTATTTTACCACATTTTGCAGTTTCAGTCTCCCAGCACATTGCGGATGGCGCGCGGCGTGCGGTAATTCCAGTTTGAGATCTTGATTCCGGATCTCCGGCTCGCCGCATTGACGATCTGACCATTGCCGATATAGATTCCGACATGATTGATTCTCCCGCCGGAATTCGAATAGAACACCAGATCTCCCGGCCGCATCTCCGAGGAGCTCACTTTCTTTCCCATCTGCGCCTGCGAGCCGGAGTAATGCGGCAGCGACACGCCGAAATGCTCCATCACACGCATGGTGAAGCCGGAGCAGTCCGCACCGTTCGTCAGACTCGTTCCGCCCCAGACATAGGGATTTCCGAGAAACTGCAGCGCGTAGTTTACAATCTGCTGTCTTCTGGAGAGCGACTGCATCGCTGCCTCCTCCGCAGGGCTGAAGTGAATCGCCTCGTTCAGCGCATAGCGCACCTCCACGTACTCGCTCTTCACATAGACCTCATCGTCCTCCTCCAGCTCTATCTTCACCCATCCGTCCAGCTGCTCCACCACAGGGTAGCGCTCGCTATTGGTGATCTGCGTCCAGATCTGGGACTCCTCCTTCGGCTCGGAACGCGCGTTGAGCACATCCGTATTGACAATTGCCATCAGAGTGGCACTCGCCATCGCCTCGTCCTTTGCCTGCTGTCCGGTCGCGATATATTCCGCCTTCACGTAGCCCTCAATGCCTCCGGAACGAATCGAAAGCCAATCGCCCGCGGTCTCCAGAATATCGCAGCCCGCCTTGCTGGTGAGCTTGCCGATGATCTTTCCATCCTCCTTTGGCTCCTCGCGGATGTTCAGATAGCTGGAGACCTCGGAAACGCCCAGATTGTCGTACATATTTAGAACCATGGCGCGCATATCCAGCTTCCGCGCCTCGTTCAGCGCATACCCGACAGTCAGATAATCTGCGCTCATCCACCCGCTCGCGACCTTCACCCAGCCGTCTCTCTGCTCCTCGACAACATATCGCTCGTTCTGCAGCGCGGTTCCGACCGGCCTTGCTTCCGTAGACGCCTCCTCGCGAATGAAGAGCTTGTCCGCATTGACTGTCGCACGGAGCTTTATATTCTCCCGCGCAAGCGCCTCCGCCTCCTCGCCGCGCTTCACATAATCCGAATGAATGTAGCCCTCGATGCCGCCGGAGCTGATGTGCAGCCAGCCGTCTCCCGTCTCGTCCAGAATTTCGCAGGCACTTCCACCGTAGAGCTTGCCGATCACATCTGCGCTGGCAGCCCCCTGATCCCGGACATTCAGATAGCCCTCGACCTGAATCATTCCGAGCTGACTGTAGCACTTAAGAACCTCTTCAACGCGCTGCACCTCCTCCGCCTTTGCCTGCTCCTCCGGCGACAGAGTCTCCGCTTGCGACACTGCTTTTACAGCATCCGCAGGTGTCGCTGCGCCTCGTCCTCGCCCCTGAATGAGCACGGCCGCTCCGCAGAGCAGAGCAGCCGCAGCAAGTCCGGCCGCTGTCTTCTTCATCACCTTGCTTCTTCTCCGACGCCTTACGCGGCTGTCGTCATTGATCTCGTCCAGTAAATTCATCTCTCACCTCAAAAAAGTCCCTCTCGGGCAAAATGTCCAATGATGAACATTATAACGCCGAAAGGGACTATAAACCATAAAATATTTATGAAGGGGCTTAGAAAATCCGGCTCAGAGCGCATATCCCCGGAATCTCAGATACTGCTTCACAAGCTCCGCAGTCTGCGAAATCGTGATGTGAGAGGTGTTCAGCATGAGGTCATAGAGCGAAGGATCTCCCCAGCTGTTGCCCGTGTAGTAGCGATAATAGCTCCTTCTCTGCTTGTTAATGCTCTGAATCCGGCGGAGCGCCTCCTCCGTATCGACCCCGTCCACCTTGATCACCCTGCGTATCTTGTCGGAGAGATCACAGTAGACAAAAAGACTTATGAACTCTTCGAACTCAGTGGAGCTCAGGACAAAATCCGAGCAGCGCCCGATCAGAATACACGGCCCCTGATCTGCAAGCTTCCGGATGGTCTCCGCCTCAAAACGAAACAGATTTTCCGGCCGCGTAATATTGCTGTCAAGAGAAGGCTTATCCATCACATTTTTTGCACCGCCAAAGAGCAACGGGCGCCTGCCCGGCTTCTCATCGTTCATACGAAAATACTGCTCTCCGACTGCGGAGTGCTCCGAGGACATCTTGATGATATCATCATCGTAGTAGGGAATGCCCAGCTGCTCCGACAGCGTCCGCCCGAGCACCCTGCCTCCGCTTCCGTACTCTCTCTCAATGGTAATAACCAGCTTCTTGTCCATAGCGAACCTCCTTCACGATTCCTCTGCAAACTCTGTCTTTGAAAAGTGCATGTAATCCGGGTGTCCTGTCCAGTCTCCGCCCCAGCGAAATCCTCTCTCCCGGAACAGGCGGCAGCAGAGATCTCCCGCGGCTATTTTATAGGGATAGGCTGCATCGCGATCCGCATAGGGCAGCGCTTCCTCCGGCACGCAGTAGCGTATCCCCTCGTCTCCGTAAATAACATAGGGATTATAACGCGGGTTAATATCAATCGCAAGCCCCAGGGCGTGGTAGGACAGACGATGTCTGCCTGTCGTCAGACGATAGTTGAAGCAGGAGGTATTATTCTCTGTCGCAGACCAGACATCATCCGCCGCAAAGTCATCCACAAGGCGCATCTGCTCAATCGGATAGCGCGCCTCGTAGAGCTCATTGCCTGAATCCCATTGAAAGAGAGACCGCCCGTTCTGACCTGCTGTCCCGGGCAGTCTCTCTTTTGCTTCCTTCCCTGATATTTCACCTTCATGCTGCTCTATCCCGGCAGGCTTCCCGCTCACCTTGCCAGTATCATCCTGTCGTTTGCAAAGGCTCCTCCGCTCGCCTCCTCGAACTTCTGAAGAAGATCGCGCACCGTGAGTCTCTGCTTCTCCTCCCCGGCCGCGTCAAAGATAATCTGTCCCGCATTCATCATGATGATGCGGTTTCCGATCGTCAGTGCATCCTTCATGTTGTGGGTGATCATCAGGGTGGTGAGCTGCTGCTCTGAGACGATCTTCCTCGTGAGGGTCAGCACCTTCTCCGCAGTCTTCGGATCGAGCGCCGCCGTGTGCTCATCCAGAAGCAGGAGCTTCGGCCTCTGAAGCGTCGCCATGAGCAGGGTCAGCGCCTGCCTCTGTCCCCCGGAGAGCAGTCCCACCTTGGCGCTCATGCGGGTCTCAAGCCCCAGCTCCAGCCTTAAGAGCTCCTCCCTGTAGAGTTCTCTCTCCTCCCGCGTAATTCCCCAGAGAAGACCCCGCGCGCGCCCCCGCCTGTAGGCCATCGCGAGATTCTCCTGAATCTCCATATTGGCAGCTGTCCCGAGCATAGGGTCCTGAAAGACGCGGCCGATGTATCTGGCCCGCCGGTGCTCCGGCTCCCGTGAGACATTCACCCCGTCCAGCTCTATCGTGCCGGCGTCAATCGGATAGACGCCCGCCACCATATTGAGCATAGTGGACTTTCCCGCGCCGTTTCCTCCGATCACCGTCACAAAATCTCCGGGGTTCAGATGCAAATTCAGCCCGGAGAGGGCTCTCTTCTCATTTACGGTTCCCTTATTGAAGGTCTTTGATACGTTTTTTAATCTCAACATGGGCTCAGTTCTCCTCTCCGTCCGGGTTGTAGGAGCGCTTAAGCCTAAGCTTCGCCGACATCACCGGTACTGCCAGCGCGATTCCGACGATCACCGCCGAGAACAGCTTCATATCGTTCGGGTTCATTCCGAGCTGCAGCACCAGCGCGCGGATCAGGAAATACACCGCGGAGCCGATCACCGCCGCACTGAGCTTTCCGGCAAAGTTGATGATGCGTCCCAGAAGCACCTCGCCGATCACGATAGACGCCAATCCCACCACGATGGCGCCGGTTCCCATATTGATATCCGCATATTTCTGACTCTCACAGACCAGGGCGCCCGAGAGCCCCACAAGCCCGTTGGAAATTGTGAGCCCCAGAAGCTTCGTAAAGCGCGTGTCAATCCCCAGCGCCCGCACCATGTGCTCGTTGTTTCCGGTCGCGCGGATGGCGCTTCCGATCTCTGTTCCAAAGAACCAGTAGAGAATGGCGATGCCGAGCGCCGCAAACAGTATGCCTATCACCATAGCCGAATTGGCCTGTGAGCTGCCTGTCTGCTCCGAGAAGTCCAGAAACACCGTCCGCGTCTGAAGAAGCGGCACATTGCTCTTTCCCATGACGCGGAGATTCACAGACCAGAGCGAGATCTGGGTCAGAATCCCGGCGAGTATCGCGGGAATCTCAAAGACCACATGGAGTATGCCCGTCACTGCGCCTGAGAGCATCCCCGCGAGCATGCCGAGAAAAAGCGCCGGCACAGGATGCATGTTATGATTGACGATCATCACCGCACAGACACAGCCGCCGAGCGCAAAGCTTCCGTCTACTGTGAGATCTGCGATATCCAGAAGACGGAAGGTGATGTAGACACCGAGCACCATGAGCCCCCAGAGTATGCCCTGAGAGATGGCCCCGTGAAACGACAGTAATATTCCCGACATAATTTCCCCCGATGATGTAAGCATTCAGCAATCCGACCGGATGCAGAACGATCATAATTATTTTGCGAAGCCCGTGAGATCCAGACCGAGCAGTGCCGCCGTGTCCTCGTTGTAGCTGAAGCTGCACTTTTCCGCCGGAAGATACTCGATCGGCATCTCAGCAGGCTTTGCGCCCTCTGTGAGAATCTTCACAGCCTGCTCCCCGCAGATATAACCGAGCTGATAGTAGTCGATGCCGTAGGTGCAGAGGCCACCGCTCTCCACCATGCCATCCTCACCGCAGATCACCGGAATCTTATTGTCATTCGCCACCATGGCGACTGTCGTCATGCCTGCCGCCACCATGTTATCGGTCGGCGTATAGATGGCGTCCACCTTACTCACAGCAGACTGCACGACCGTCTGTATCTCGTTGGAGGCCGTAATCGGCAGCTTGACTGTCGTCATGCCCTCTGCCTCGCAGGCCGCCTTTGCCATCTCCGCCTGAAGGATGGAGTTGGACTCCGCAGAGCAGTACAGAACGCCGACAGTCTGTGTCTCCGGAAGAATCTGCTTCAGCAGACCGATCTGCTCCTTCACCGGCGTGAGATCTGAAGAACCGGTTACATTGCCGCCCGGCGCATCATTGCTCACCACAAGCTTCGCATCCGCAGGATCCGTGACCGCCGTCACAAGAACGGGAATCTCCGTAGTCTGCCCTGCAACTGCCTGCGCAGCCGGAGTCGCAATTGCCAGAATCAGATCCTTCCTGTCATTCACCAGCTTGGTCGCGATGGTCTGACAGGCCGACTGATCTCCAGCCGCGTTCTGCTGCTCCAGCTCACAGCGGATGCCCGCCTCATCCAGCGCTGCAACAAAGCCCTCATTTGCCTTGTCCAGCGCCGGGTGCTGCACATACTGAAGTACACCGATCTGATAGACCTTCTCTCCGTCTGCTCCCTGAGCCGCAGAGCTGTCCGGCTCCCCCGTGCTGCTCTCCGCTGCCGGGGTCTGCGCTACTCCCCCTGCCTCGGCCGCGCTGCTTCCGCCGCCGGTGGAGGCAGAACCGCATGCTGTAACGCCAAGCACAGCCGCCGCCACGAGGGCAAGTGCCAACGACATTTTTTTCATAATAGTTCCTCCTGTATGTTCTGTCGGTCTGTTCCTGTATTCAGGTTTCCATCATGGTATCACCGTCGCGTTGGCGCGTCAATCCTTTAAAGTGTAAAATATTCTCTGAATCTCAGCAGCTTTCCCGGAGCTTTTTTGTTGAAATCTACGCCGGAGGCCGTCACTTCCGAATGAATCATCCTCCTTTCATGGAATTCCGGCTGTTCCTGTCTGTCGTTTCGTGGTATGCTCCTATGTATACATAATGCCTTGCTCACCGCTGCATTTTACTTAAATGCGTCCATTCCCCGAGAGGGTTGCACCGCAGGGCATCAGAGCTTCCTGTAATATCGGAAAAGAGGCTACTTAATATGGGTGAATTTCTGCGCGCGCTCTCCGCGGTCTTCTTAATATTCAGTCTCATGGGCATGGGATACGTGCTCGGCAGACTCAAATGGCTGACCTCCTCAGAGAAAAAGTTTCTGAGCCGCTATGTCGTGAATATTGCGGTTCCCATGAACTGCCTCGTCGGCGTGTTAAATCACCTGAAGCGGGAGGATCTCGCCTCCATGGGCAGCCTCCTCCTGGTTCCGGTTCTCTGCATACTGCTCTCCCTTCTGCTCTCTGTCATTGCGGCAAATCTGCTCCGGCTCCCGCGTGCGCGCTGGGGTGTCTTTGTCTCTATGGCTTTCCTCTCAAACACGCTCTTTATCGGTCTTCCGCTCTCCACCCAGCTCTTCGGCGAGATCTCCATCCCCTACGTCATGCTTTACTTCATGGGCAGCACACTCTTCACACAGACCCTCGCCGTCATACTTATAGAGCGCGCGGGGACAGCCGCCTCCAAAACACGGCACTCCGCAGCGTCCGTGCTCCGCGGCATACTCACAAAGCCGCCGATACTCGGCGTCAGCGCTGCCTTTGCAATGCTGCTCCTCGACCTCCGCCCGCCGGCACTTTTTATGTCCTTTGCAGGCTACTTAAGCAGCACCGTGACGCCGCTCGCCCTCATGTACTGCGGCTTCATCGTCTATGAGCTCGGCATCCGGAATATACGCATGGAGCGCGGCATCCCGACCATGCTTGTGATTCGTCTCCTCCTCTCTCCCTTAATCTGCACCCTGCTCTGTCTCTTCTTCCACGTCGAAGGACTGACCCGGGCCGTCTTCATCACGGAGGCCGCTCTGCCCGTAGTCTCACAGATCACAGTCATGGCCGGGGCCTACGGCGCGGACGAGGATTATGCCGCCACCGGATCTATACTCTCGACACTGGGCATATTCATCACCATTCCTCTGCTCATGCTGATACTGCCGTGAGCCAGAAGGTATTCCGATGCAACAAAACAGCCCTCCCCTTAAGAGATGCTCCCCCTTGAGCCGACAGTATATTTTTCACTGTCCTCTCATGGGGGAGCATCTCTGTTGCTATTCTATTTCATTGTTCTCCTGATCAGAACGCATTTATTTCCCGGAAGGAGCTGAAAAATATGCGTTTTTGCTCACTCAGGGTGTGACATATCATCGCCGGGCTCATTCTTACCGGATCCATGTGCCGTCACTGTCAGGTCTTCCTCACCAGCTGAACTGCATGCTGTTCAGGATTCCGTCGCTCTCCGTTCCGTCAGAGATATCCACATCTGATATTTTGACTGAGATCGCAAAGTTATCATCCAGCTTGCCCACATACTCTGTCCAGTCCATGCCCACATACTTATACCTGCGCCCGGACATCTCTATCCCGCCTATGGTCCTGCTTTCGATCTCCTCAAGGTTCTCGAAATTATCCTTATAGAAGTCGAACCCCTCTACCGTCTTATCCACCTCTGTCTCGATGCGCGGGGAGCCGGAGTTCTGGCTGTCCTTGTCAGGCACATTGTAGAAATAGGCTTTGCTGCCGTTCTCCTCACAGTACCATTTGCCCTTGGGCACATCTGCGCTCACCTTTACGATTCCGCCGTCGAAGAACTCTTTCATTTCCATGGTTATATTTTCGGTATCTGTGCTGGCGTTTGCCACAAGCCAGTCCGCAAGGCTGATATCCTTCCACTCGGAGCTATCGAAGCCGCTCGTGTTCCACTGGCAGCACTCGAACCTTCCGCTGTCCTCTCTGCCGCGGAAGCACACATGAATGTAATGTGTCTCATCGGCATACCAGTTAAAATAATGATCTCCCAGCGCCGTCATATTGTTCGGCCCGCTATTTCCGCAGTCGTAGCCGTCCACTCCGATAAAGTCGCGCACCTCTTCATAGGTGAGACCATCTGCATAGTCGTCGTCGATCCACTTGATGAGCCTCAGCACATCCTCTCTCGGCGCATATCCATCGCCGGTGCTGGAGGGCTCGCCAGCTGCCAGGGCCTGCTCCGCCCCGCTCTCTGCTCCTGCGGATGCCTCGGTTCCCGCGTCTGCAGCTTCTGTGCCATTGCCCATGGTGAAGCTATAGTAGTCATCTCCGCTGTAGGTGATCGTGAATACACCGTCCTTCACTTCGCCGTAGAGGCTCGCTCCGTCGGCAACATCACCGTCAAAGGACACCATGTCGGAATAGAAGCTCCACTTCGGGGCTGCGATCTCCTCGCCGTTCAGACTGACGGAAGCCGTGTGATCTGCATTCAGCGTTGCCTTCAGCGCATCAGGTGAAATTTCCGCGGAGGCGTCCGCATCCAGCGCATCCGTGACAGAAATTCCTGTCCACTTTCCGAGGAGCGCCTTCTCCTCCTCCGGAAGGAAGTTTTCAGGCTTCGCAGCGTCTGTTCCCTCTTTTGCGAATTTCAGCTCCATGGAAGTTCCGATCATTTCCTCCATGAAATTTTCAAATGTGATCGTATCCTCGCCGAGCTGTCCGACCATATCGACCTTCTCGACCGTCAGCGTGAGGGTGCTGTCATCATTCACCCATTTCCCGTCTGCGCTGTCGCCCTCTATGGCGAGCGTCGCTTTTCCTCCGCTCTTCAGTTCGATCGTGAAGCCGGCAACGTCATCACCGGAAAGTGTCATTCCCATGGCTGTTCCGGTCACGGCGATATACTTTCCTGTCAGCGCCTCATCGGCTCTGCCCGAAGAACCACCGCATGCTGTCACAGACAGACAAAATGCCAGTGCTACAAAAAGTGAACTTATTTTTTTCATAATTGCCCTCCTTTTTCAATATCTTTTCTCTGCGGTAGCGCTGTGTCAGGGACGATAATGTCCCTCTGCATCCACCTGATAGCCGTCCGGTGTCTTCTCACCGGCATACATAGAGCCGAGCGGTCTGGAATTTTCCAGCTTCTTATCGTACCACTCTCCGTCGCTGTGTCTTTCCCAAGTCCACATCGGCGTGTGCGGATTGAAGTAATACCACTCCCCGCTGATGTAATGCCAGTCTGTGAACATCGCGCCCGTGGTAAGGTCAAGATAGTACCAGAAACCGTCCTGCGGATCCAGGTGCCAGCCCTTCTTCAGCGTGCTTCTGGTGGTCCCGGCGTAGTAGTACCAGATATCGTTTTCCAGTAACCAGCCCTGCTTTACGGGCTGAGGAGCCTGCTGAGCGGACGCTTCACGGCGTCTCGCGCTACCACCGCCTCCGCCGCCTCCGCCGTTGCTTCTGCTGCTTCTCTTCACACAGACAATGTAGTATGATCCAGAGAAATTTTATTAGCAGACTTCTCAGCCTTTAAAGCGCATCGATCACGGCGGACAAATAGTTTGCTGAAATTGAACCGTAGATGAAATTATCAATCACGCCGTCTTTCTTTGCCTGCCGCACCTTTTGCGCAATTTTCTTTTCCGCATTTTCGTCAACAATCAGGACAATTTTGCATTGCGGGATCTGCGCCTCTACCTCATTGCGGATCTTCAGCCGTTCGCTGAGTAACCAGGGCGTATAACCGGTCACTTCCATCAGCAGCGCGTAGGGAAGATACCATTTGCTGATTTCGGCAACTTCTTCCGGATTATCCGCCTTCATCACTTCAAAGTCCGTTTCTTCTCACCTGAGGCCAAACGCATACACGCAGCGTTCCAGCAAAAGTGGATCACGTCTGCTCTTTGACTGCAAGCTCCTGATATGAGCTTCCGTAAAATTATCTTTTGTCAGCATATTATAATCCCATCCTTAAATCGGATTTGCTTATATGGAGTAACACCTTATTCTTTGCATTTCTTCTCTTTGCATAGCGAAACAACTGGCTCTCATCAATATAAAAATCCCGAAACGCCTGATGAAAAATACCATCATACTCTCCGCTGCTGACACTGGATACAGGCAGTTGTTTCATAAAAATCACACCATCATTTGCCGTGTTTTGAAAGAAAAGAAGGAAGTTCATATTATAACAGTCAGGTACACACCGAGCAATTTCTAAACCACCCTATCATTTATTCAATCCCTCGACCAAAAAAACAGTTTCAGCAGAATTGCTGGGTGAAATTGCAAAGGAAGTGAAGCAATACCCCCCTGACTCAGTTTTATACCTGCCACTGCACAGGAACAGAGGCATTTGACTTTCTTGCGCAGCAGATGCCAAACATGTCTTATCTGTCCTTCGGTGAGACAGTCGAGCTGTAACGCTGTGTCACACCGCAGAGAGTCACAGCTCATAAAGGGCTGCCCAATCAAAAAGCTTTTTCCTACTCGATTGCGAGACTCAGGGCCAGCTCCATCATATCGGTGAAGCTCGACTGACGCTCCGCTGCATTGGTCGTCTCCCCGGTCAGGAGATGATCGCTGATTGTCAGTATGGTGAGTGCATTTGCACCGCCATAGGCTGCGTTCGTGTAGAGCGCAGCCGCCTCCATCTCAATGGCCAGCACACCCATGGCGGCCCACTTCTTCGTCGCCTCCGCTCCCTCCGCGGGGCCATAGAACATATCAGAGGAGAGAATATTCCCCACCTGGTAGGACTGTCCTCTCCGCTCCGCCTCCTCCACAGCCTTTTTCAGCAGCGCAAAGGAGCATACCGGTGCGTAGCTTCCCGGAAGCTCCATGAGCGCAGGAAAGTTGGATGTCGTGCAGGCTCCCATTCCGAAAACCATATCGCGAAGCTTTACCCTCGGATTGATGGAGCCCGCTGTACCGACGCGAATCAGATTCTTCACTCCGTAAAAATGAATCAGCTCATAGGAGTAGATCCCCATCGACGGACAGCCCATCCCGGTTCCCATCACAGATACCGCTTTCCCGTGATAGCTCCCGGTGTACCCCAGCATATTCCGCACGGAATTAAAGAGCTTCGGCGTCTCAAGGAAGTGTTCTGCAATGAATTTCGCACGGAGCGGATCACCCGGGAGCAGTATGGTCTCTGCGATCTCTCCCGGCCCTGCCTCAATATGCGGTGTGGGTATCAGATTCTTAACATCCATGTCTTCCTCCTCTTCTCCGCAGACAGCCAACGTCTGCCCCTGCCCTCCGGCTCCGTGCAGCTCACTTCCGCCGCCGGCGCACGCCTCGTCCCTGCTGCTGTAATCTCAAACTTCTGTGCTCTCCATATGTCCGTCCCTGTGCATGGAAAAGCTGTCCATCGGATAGTTTTTCAGATTCTCCAGAACCTTTCTGCCATCCGCCTTCTTTAAGAGCGTCTCTCTGGAGCGCTTCAGCTCGAGCTCCGTCTTATGCCGTGACGGGCCGCCCACACAGCCGCCCGGACAGGCCATACCCTCGATGAAATCCTCCGGGAGGCGTCCGCGTTTCAGAAGCATGAGCGCCTTCTTGCACTCCTCTCCTCCTGCGCAGCGCAGCAGCTTGATATCCTCAATATCCTCTCCCCGCTCCTGCATACATTCCAGCACTGCGTTTGCAACACCTCCGCTGGTGGCAAAGCGCTTTCCCCAGATCGAGGCCTCCTGATATTCCTCCTCAACCGGCTCCAGCTCCACATCCCTGGAGCGCAGCAGCGTGCTCAGCTCGCCGTAGGTCATAACGTAGTCCGCGTTATCCGGAACAGATTTATCTGCCGCCTCCGATTTCTTCGCGACACAGGGCCCGATAAAAACAGTGACGCAGCCTGGATGGGTCGTCTTCAGATAGCGCGACACCGCACACATCGGCGACACTGTCGTGGACATATTCTCCGCATACTGCTGCGGAAAGTGCTTTTTTAAGAGGTTAATGAAGGCCGGGCAGCAGGAGGTCGTCATCTTCTTCCCCTCCTTGCGGGCCTCGGACCACTCCAGTGCCTCGTAGGCCGCCGTCATATCGCCGCCGAGTCCCACCTCCACCATATCTGCAAAGCCAAGCTTCTTCAGTGCATGACGGATCGAGGGCATGCCGATCTTCTCTCCGAACTGTCCCTCTGTCGCCGGCGCACACATCGCGATAACCTCCTTGCCCTCGCGTATGGCATGGATAATATCGACCAGATAGCTCTTCGCACTGATCGCGCCGAAGGGACAGCTGTGAATGCAGCGCCCGCAGTCGATGCACTTCTCCTCATCAATTACGCAGAAGCCATACTCATCATAGGTAATTGCATCCACAGGACAGGCTCGCTTGCAGGGCCGCACCAGATGTACAATCGCCCCGTAGGGACAGTTCTGCGCACACATTCCGCACTCCTTACACTTCTTTGAGTCAATATGAGAGCGAAATTCCCCGATTGAAATCGCTCCGAAGTGGCAGGAGCTTAAGCAGGCCTTTCCGAGACAGAGACGACAGTTGTCCGTGACGGTATAGGTCGAGAGCGGACACTCGTCGCAGGCCGGCTTGATCACCTGCACCTCATTGTCCGAAGCCGGGTTATCAAGCAGATTCTCCGCACAGGCAAGGCGCACTCTGTGCCTCACAATCTCCCGCTCCTTATAGACACAGCAGCGCCCGATCTCCGGCTTCGGACCCGGAATTATTTTATAGACAAGCTCCTCCTTATGTTCCGCATCAAGCTGACCCTTCCACTCCAGACGACAGGTCTCCTCAATGATCTTATGTCTGGTCTGAATGAGGGCTTCATCACTGTTAATCATGGTTTCCTCCGCTCTGTAGGAGCAGCGCGCTCCCCCGGAAAGCGACCCTCGCTTTCAAGTTAATTTTATCACAATCTCTCAGCTCCGTCCACAGCCCGGCGCTCTGTACCCTGAAATGTACAAGAGCTGTGAATCAGCATTTTCTTAGCAGCAGAAGCAGCATTCTCTCCAGAAGCCAGGAGAGCAGCACCACTGTGAGGGTCCATGCGAAGAGCTCCGCGGTCTCCAGATAGATCTTCGCGCGGTACATGCCGTTCCCGATCGAGAGCAGAGGCTGTCCGATCACTTCCGCTGCCACTCCCGCCTTGAAGCTCATGCCGGCTGCGATGGAGAGCGCCCCCCGCAAAAAAGGTTTCAGCTGCGGGAGATACAGGGCAGAAATGCGGTCCCTCAGCCGCAGCTGGAAGAGCTCTGTGACCTCTATCAGCGTGTGCTCTGTGCTCATCAGTCCCGCGAGTGAATTGAGGTAGAGCACCGGAAAACTCACAACCGCACTGATCCAGAACGCCACGCCGCCGCTTCCGGACCAGATCAGAAGCAGAATTACAAAGCTCACAACCGGAATCGCCCGGATGGATGCCACAAAGGGACTCAAGATGATCCTGAGTCCCTGATTGCTGTAGGCAGCGGCGGCGAGCAATACGCCTAAAAGCCCTCCCGCCAGAAAGCCGCCGAGTATGCGAAGCAGTGAATGAAGCACAGAGCTCCAGTAAGCACTACTTCCAAAAAGCCGTAACAACGCCTCCGCTGTCTCCCGCGGCCCTGCCAGCAGGATTGTGTTGTTCACTGAGATTGAGATCAGCTGCCAGAGCAGCAGCCAGAGCAGCAGTGCCAAAACGCTCTGCCTCAGATTCATCCTCTCTCCCATCACTTCATATAGTAAAAGCTGTCCTCCGGAAGCGCGCCGCCCACAGCCTTCGGATTCTGCTGATAAAGTGCTTCCAGATAACCGGAGAGCGCAGTCTTCATCTCCTCGCCGCGAATGCAGACAATATTGCAGAGCGGCAATGCCTTCTCCGCGAGAGGCGCCTTCTCTATGATCCCATACTCTGCGACCAGTGCAGCCGTCCCCTGAACATCCTCTGCAGCCTTCGCAGCACTCTTCTCATGTTCCTTTAAAAAGAGCTCGATCTCCTCCGGGTGTTCCTTTAAATACTCATTTCTCACCACCGTGACCCCGGTAACCATACGGGAATCCCCCGGCAGACTGTCCCACTCATCCGTGAGCGAAAATGCCGTGTGCAGTGCCTCATTCTGGCTCACCGCGACTGTCGCAAAAGGCTGCGGAAGCACCGCGATCCGCATGGGATCTGCATTCAGCGTCGCAGCGATCTCAGTCGCCTCCGACTTGAACTCAACTGTGCAGTCCAGCACACTGTTCTCCTTCAGCAGTGTGTTCAGCACATATTCCGGTGTGGCGCCCTGCCCTGTGGTAATTACCATATTTTCAGAAAAATCTTTTACCGAGTGGATATTCTCATCTCCCGTGATGCAGTAGAGTACTCCCAGGGT
The DNA here is from genome assembly GCF_030812885.1 of Moryella indoligenes. NCBI lineage: Bacteria > Bacillati > Bacillota > Clostridia > Lachnospirales > Lachnospiraceae > Moryella > Moryella indoligenes. Next base: position 19,205 of record NZ_JAUSTO010000006.1, on the reverse strand, counting down.
ATTGATATCGATCACAGAGACCGCTCCCTGCGTCTTATTGTAGAGCACTGCTGCCATATTTGCCGGAACCAGCGCGATATCTGTCTCTCCCCCCACAATCTTTGCGAGCAGCTCGTCCGGCTGCGTCGCCATGGAAAAGCTGTAAGCGCCCTCAGAGGCCCCGCTTTCACTCTCCTTCATGAGATTCACCAGCCCCATCGTAGTGGGGCCCTTCAGAGAGGATACTCGGAGCACGTCCCCTGCTGCAGCTTCCGCCTGACTCTCTGCCTGTACCTCGGCGCTTGTCTCTGCACTGCTCTCTGCCGCTTTCGTATCCGCAGTCGTCTCAGTCTTTCCTCCACAGGCAGCAAGGCTTAAAGAAAGCAGCACAGCGGCCGCCGCCGACAACATCATTTTTCTGATTTTCATCGCACATCTCCTCTTTCTAAGGCACTCTACGCCTGCCTTTTATCTTACACGAAAGCGAACCTGTCTTCAAGGGAGGAAACTTCAGTATCTCCCAATCGGGGGCTTTACGAAATCCGGCAGGGGACAGCTGTAATGCCCTCCGCTCCGCGCTCTGCACTCCCGCTTTGCTGCTTCTGCAGCCACCGGCTGCTCCAGATCTCTCCGCATCTCCTCGCGCGTGTGCGCATCATAGCTCGACAGAAATTTCTTTGCCAGCGCATAATCCGCTTCTGTCCACTCCGGCGCTCCCAGCTCTGCAAGACAACCCGATACAATAGAGGCCAGTACGGAATTCTGCCGGAAATCTGAAAAAGCCATGGTGAGCTCACAGCTCATTTCAATTTCTGTCATCAGAGCTGCCCCCTCCGCACATCTCCTGACACGGGCAAAAAGCTCCTTCAGCTCTGTGACATTACCGGCCCGCACTTCGTATTTGATCTTTGCGTAGGCGGGCACCACATTTGGCGCACTGCCTCCGGAATTTGCATAAGCATAGTGAATGAGCTGTCCGCCGACACCTCATTGAAGCTCGACGGATGCCAGGTATAGGCAAAATCCAGTGTGTCAAAGACGCCTGCCTGGGCCGAAAATGACTGAGCTTCAGGAAGGCGATCAGTGTGCCGAGCAGCACCACAATCACAGACAGCATCACAGTCCCGCCGAGTCCCTGAAGGTATACGAATGAATACTTCGCCCAGATTTTCGACATGTTTGCAAGCATTGGCTCTCCTCCTCTCTGGCTTATTCCTTAGTTGATTCCCAGCGTCTTTGCATAGTCCGAGTACTCCGCAATCCATTGATCAATCTGACCGCTCGTGCGCAGCTCCTCAATGCAGCGATTGATCACGGTGATGAGCTCCTTCTCGCTCCTTTTGAAGAATGTTGCTAATTCATTAACTTGCTATCATGGTGACGTAATTCAATATTACTAAAATTTATCTCCACAAATTCTTTTGCTTTTTGTAAGAAATACTTTCATTTTTCATCTTGTGATGAATGAACAGCAACTGTATACTATCTGTATTAATCATATTAATACAGTTGAATCAACAGGAGGGTTCATGTCGCAGTCAGCTCCTATCATTTCCGTCCGCGATCTGAAAAAGATCTACTATATCGGAACCAATCAGGTTCATGCACTGGACGGTATCTCCTTCGATATTCCGCGGGGTACCTTTCTGGCCATCGTAGGAACCTCGGGAAGCGGAAAATCGACCTGCCTCAATATGCTCGCAGGTCTGGAACCGCCGACCAGCGGAAGCATACGCATACTTGGAAAACGCATTGACAAAATGAACGAAAACCAGCTGGTGCGCTTTCGCCGGGATCACGTCGGCTTCATCTTTCAGAGCTACAATCTCATTGCCTCTATGAATGCCGCGGAGAATGTCGCCATGCCGCTGCTCTTTCGCGGTATTCCGGCAGAGAAACGCATCGCCACCGCAAGGCACTATATGGAGCGCATCGGCATACTGGATCAAGCGGAGCATATGCCCGGTCAGATGTCGGGAGGGCAGCAGCAGCGTGTCGGTATCGCCCGGGCGCTCGCCATCGACCCGGACATCATCTTTGCAGACGAGCCAACCGGAAATCTGGACTCCCACACGACAGCCGAGGTGCTGGATCTACTAAAACGCATTGTCACCGAACAGCAGAAAACGCTTGTCATGGTTACACATGATCAGAGCATCGCGGAACGGGCGGACATACAGATCCGCATTGTAGACGGAAAAATAACAGACAGGAAAGGATAATACCAATGAACCTCAAATTAAATGCAGTATTCGGGCGCATTCTAGCAGTGGAGCTTCTGCTCTCTCTCCTCTTTGTGCTGCTTCTGCCCCCGCATGCGGCCTATGCCTCCTATGTGAACACAAATCTGAACACCTACGTTCATGATGCCACAGAGCTGCAGGTCGGCTACCCTGGACAGGATATGAGCTTCAAGGTCCGCGTCGGCTACAACAACGTAAACGGGCTCAACAATCCGCAGACCGACCATATCACAAATGTCATTGTCCGTCTCTCGAACGACCAGAACTATCTCCGCCAGGAGGAGGATCCCGAACAGAAGACCTCCGGAAAGAATCCCTACAATAAAGAGGACGAGCCGGATCTCTACGAGGCGTGGAAGGAAGGACAGAAGAAGGGCATAGACCGCGCCTACGGCGGCAACCTGACCTACCCCATCGACAGCGGACGCTATCCCTTTGAGGTCAATGCCTCTACCTTTACGCAGGAGGCACGCTTTGAGCGCCTGCAGGTCGGTGAGTACCAGGAAGTCGTCTTCAACATCAAGGTCCGCGCAGATACCAAGGAAGACTATTATGGCATTCCGGTCTCCTTCTACTACAACGTCCCGCCGAATTCCTATCCGGACTATCGGGGACCGATGAAAATTGAGTATATCAATGTCTACATCAAGGGAAGCAAGGAGGTGGCAAACCCGGCTTCTCTCACGAATGACAAGGCCTTCGCAATCGGCGAGGGGCAGCAGACCCCCGCGGGCAATGCTCCCGCAGTCATGGAGTACGGCGTGAACTTCCGCAATCTCATGAGCGTTCCGCTCTATCAGGTGCGCATCCACCTGAACACTGCGCTCGCCGAAGGCACTGCCGTCCAGCAGACCGCACGCGCAAAATCCTCCGCAGCGACCGGCTTCCCCTTTGATATCAACGAATCCAACTATGACCGCAGCTTTGACGCAGTGCAGCCCGATGAGACCATCTCCGCCGCCTATTCCATGGGTATCATGCAGAACGCGGCGAGCGGTTTCTATCCCCTGAGCTATACCGTGAGCTATAAGCTCACCCCGGACGCTGCCGCCTCCTACGAAGAAAAATACACAAGCTATGTGCGCATCAGCAACCCCTCAATGAACGATGATTCCGATAAACTCGGTGAGTTCAACGCAAACGACAGAAAAAAAGCACGTCTCATTCTGGACAGCTTCCGCACAGAGCCTGAGCAGGTCTTCGCGGGCCAGCCCTTCACGCTCTACCTCACCATGAAGAACGCCTCCACAGATATCGGTGCGAGCAATATTCTCTTCTCCCTGGAATCAGAAAAGGTGGACAATTCTTCCGTCTTTTCCATGGAGTCCGGTTCCGGCTCCTTTGTTGTGAACTCGCTTAAGGCCAATGAGAGCACAGAGCTGAGTCTCACCATGGAAGCTGCTCCCGGGGTAAACCCGCGCTCCTACGTCATCACGATCAATGAGAAGTACGACTCCCCGGACTTCAAGAATGCCGAGGAGAAACTGACGGTTGATATTCCTGTAAACCAGCACTCGCGTCTCTCCGTCTCAAATTTTGAGCTGACGCCCGAGAGCATTGAAGTCGGCAGAGAGTCCAACATCATGTTCGGCATCAACAATACAGGCAAGGTCCTGCTGTACAACGTACAGGCGATCTTTGAGGATCCCTCAATCAAAAAGACCAGCGCCTATGTCGGAAACATCAAGCCCGGTGAGACGGGTAATGTCGACGTCATGCTGACTGGTGTCGCCCCGAGCACAGGGGATGGAACCATCCCGATTGTCATTCAATACGAGGATGTAAACGGAAACATCTCTTCCATGGAGCAGAGCTGTACCCTGACTGTGACGGAGCCTGTCCCGGAGGAACCTGTGGATATGGACGGCATGGATATGAACGTACCGTCCAGCTCCGGCCCGAAGAAGCTCCTGCCTCTGGCACTTGCCGTCATAGCCGCAGCTGCCGGCGCAGTATTTGCGATCAGACGCCGCCGGAAGAAAAAGGACGAGGAAAACAATACAGATGAGGATGCAGATGAAGGCAACGACTGAGGCACTGCAAGCGAGAAGAAAGGGAGGTGATCTGCAGTGAGACCTCTAGATCTCATACAGCTTGCGTTTCGCAATCTCCTGCGCCGGAAGACCCGCACTCTGCTCACTGTGCTGGGTGTCGTCATAGGAACTTCTTCCATCATAGTCATGATGAGTCTCGGACTCGGCATGAACCGGCGCATGGTAGAGATGTACTCCAATGCGGCCTCCCTCACGACTATCACTGTCTACCCCTTCCGTTCGGACGGAAGCACGGCAGATATCACGGACGAGCAGCTGGAAAAATTCAAAAAAATCCCGCATGTCACGGGCGGATCTCCGAAGCTCAGCGTAAGCCTCGAAGCAAAGTGCGGTGCTGCGATTGGCTCTGTCTCGCTCTGCGGTGTATCACAGGAATTTTTGAAACAGATCCCCCTGAAAAATGGCTCTGTCCCTCCGCCGGATGCACCGACACTCGGCGTGATCTATGGAAACATGGTCGGTGAAAACTTCTATATACCCTCAAAGAATCAGTCCTTTTACATGGGCTCAGGTGAGAGTCTCGTGGATCCGGAGAAGGATACGATCTTCTTCACCTTCCCGGAGGGCTATAAGCGCCCCTCTGACTCCTCCCAAGCCGAGGATGGTCAGACAAAGCCCCAGAAGAAATATCTGCTGGAAACCGCAGGCATCGTAGACGGAGGCGAGAGCGGTTACACAGACTACTCCTACGAAGCCTACTGCGATATAGACAGCTTTAAGAGCTTTCTCCGAAAAATCTACCGCAAAAACCTGGTTCCGAACCCGAAGACAAACCGCAAGGGGCGTCCGCTCAACTACTATGTCTATGACCAAGCCTATGTCTTTGTTGACGATATGAAAAATGTAAAAGAGGTTCAGCAGCGCATCAGTGATATGGGGTTCCAGGCCAACTCCATGATGCAGTGGCTGGAGCAGTCTCAGAAATCTATGGTACTGGTACAGGCAGTGCTGGGCGGCATCGGCGCGGTCTCCCTGCTCGTCGCAGCGATCGGCATCATCAACACCATGATGATGTCCATCTATGAGCGCACCCGTGAAATCGGTGTCATGAAGGTACTCGGCTGCGATATGACCGATATACGCAATCTCTTTCTTATGGAGTCCGGCTCAATCGGACTTCTGGGTGGATTTGTGGGTCTGATCGTCAGCCTTCTGCTCTCCCTGCTCATCAACTTCACAAGCAGTCACTCAGGCGGTGAGAATATGGGGATGATGATGCCGGGCAGCTCCGGTCTCTCTTATATTCCACTCTGGCTGTATCTCTTCGGACTGATCTTTGCCATTCTGATCGGTACCGCAGCAGGATATCTTCCCTCAAAGCGCGCCATGCGGCTCAGTCCGCTGGCTGCCCTCAGAAACGACTGACAAAGGAGGACGCAATGATATTCATAGACCAACGGGATCGAAGACCCATCTACGAGCAGATCGTGGACAAGCTCTCAGATCTCATGGCACGGGCCATCCTGAAACAGGACGATCCTCTGCCCTCCGTCCGCACCCTCGCGACGGAGCTCTCAATTAATCCGAACACCGTACAGCGCGCCTATATCGAGCTGGAACGTCAGGGCTATATCTACTCTGTCAAAGGGCGCGGAAGCTTTGTCTCAGATATGCAGAAAATCCAGGCAGGCAAACGGGAAGCCATCTTTCTGGAGCTCTTCGAGCTGGTAAGGAGGGCAAAAACTGCGGGAATACGGGAGAACGAATTCGTCTCATATTCGCAAAAACTTTACGAGGACGCTGCACATCATGGTACCCGCACAGACTCTGCGGCAGCAGCTGACATGGCAGGAGGTAAGCAATGATAACAGCCAGAGAACTCACCAAGCGCTTCGACGATATCACAGCCCTGGATCATATCAATGCGGAAATCCATGAAGGCAGTGTCTTTGGACTCATCGGTACAAACGGATCAGGAAAGAGTACCTTTTTAAAGACCGCTGCCGGTATACTGAAGCCGGACGAAGGCGAGTTGCTGCTCGACGGCGAAAATGTTTACTTAAATCCCTCTCTGCGGGAACGTTTCTTCTATATATCAGATGATCAGCACTTCTTCTCCAATGCAACGCCGGAGGATATGATGTATTTTTACCGAAGCTTCTATCCGAGCTTTGATACGCAGCGCTACCTGCAGCTCATGGACGGCTTTGCCCTCTCCGGAAAACGAAGAATCAACAGCTTCTCAAAGGGCATGAAGAAGCAGCTGTCTGTAATACTCGGCCTCTCGGCACGAACAAAGTACCTGTTCTGCGATGAGACCTTCGACGGACTGGATCCGGTCATGCGGCAGACCGTAAAGGGACTGTTCGCAAACGACATGGCAGAGCGGGGACTAACCCCGATTATTGCCTCCCACAATCTGCGCGAGCTGGAGGACATCTGCGACCACGTCGGGCTCCTGCACCGGGGCGGCATACTCTTCTCCCGTGATCTTGAGGAGATGAAACTGAATATTCACCGCCTGCAGTGTGTCCTGAAGGAGGGACTCACAAAAGAGGACTTAAAGGATCTGGATATTGTCCTCTCCGAGCAGCGCGGCAGTGTTCTGACCCTCACAGTGCGCGGCACAGAGGAGGAGATTCTTCTAAAGATGCGCGGCTATGAGACCATCTTCTTCGAGCTGGTTCCGCTGACACTTGAAGAGATCTTTATCAGTGAAACGGAGGTGAACGGCTATGACATTAAAAAGCTTATACTTTAATCTCACCAGAGAAAATCTGAAGCGGCGCGTCTGGTCGATCGCCCTCTCGCTTCTGGTATTCTTCTTCCTTTTTCCGGTAGCCTCTGCCCTGACTGCTGCAGTGGAACTGAATCCCGCAAATTTTGCCTACGGCATGGACCCGCAAACTGCACTGCTGATGGCCAGGGAGAAGCTCTACAACAGCTTTCTCGACTGGCACTCCGCAGAAAACAGTGCGATGAGCTTTTTTATGCTCTGCTTTTCTGTGGTCATGGCAAGCTCCGGCTTTTCCTACCTGCAGAGCATCAAACAAACAGATTTTTATCACAGTCTTCCCATCAGCAGAACTCTGCTGTTCTCTGTAGTAAATGTAAACAGCATCCTGATCACAGGCATCTCCTATCTGCTGATGGCCCTGCTCTCAGCTGCAATCACGCAGATTTATTCCGGATACAGCGGCTGTTTCTCCGCCGCCATGGCAGGATATATCATGCATATGGCATATTTTCTTCTGCTCTATGCAACCATGACAGTCTCTGTCATGCTGACCGGACATCTTCTGGTCTGCCTGCTCGGTTTCTCGGTACTAACTTTTTGGGGTCCCGCCGTCATTACCCTCTCGCAGTGGCTTCACGCCACCTGGCTGAACAGCTACTACGATAACTCCTCTCTCCTGCTCCCGGCAATCCAGCGCAGCTCTCCCTTCCTGTGGACGCTTGATATGACGGATACTCCGGCCGAAAGCCGCGCCGCCGTTGCTCTCGCTGCTGCGGTCATTCTGCTGCTGCTTGCACTGCTGCTGTATAAGAAGAGAAAATCTGAGTCCGCCGGTCACGCGATGGCCTTCCATATGACAGAAGCGCCGATACGCTGCCTGATTGTCATCCCCGCCGGTATATTCGGCGCAATGGTAGCTGTAACTGCGCTGCGCTCTGATCTTTTTGCGCTCTTTGGATTGCTCTGCGGCGCGATCATCACCCACTGCCTGATTGAGATTATCTATCACTTTGACTTTAAGAGACTCTTCTCTCATAAGCTGCAGCTGCTCTTCTGTACGCTGGCGTCGCTCGCGATCATAGCCGTATTTCGCTTCGATCTCATGGGATACGACAGCTATCTTCCCAAGGAGGATCAGGTCGAATCTGTCGGCGTGCTGAGCCAGACACTGGAACCAAACCTGTATCAGTATCAGAATGAAATCCAGCTGAACGGAAGCGGAAACGATCTCTACCCCGTCGTTGTGCGGAATCACAACGAGGAGGCTATTGTAACTTCTATGGCTCTTACGAATGCCGCTCCCGTACTGGAGCTTGCCAAACAGGGCATCCAGTACAACTTAAGCCTTCGGGACAAAAGGTATGCGGATCCTGTCTATTACAAGGAAGACAGTCTGCTGCCTGAGAGCGGCGGACCGCAGGATCTCCACGGTGAGGTTCTGATCTGCTGGCATCTGAAGAATGGGCGCAGGGTATTTCGCTACTACTACATGAATCTGAGCGCTGTCCGAAATTCCATGGATCAGGTGCTGGAGGACGAAAATTACAAAAAAGCCATATACCCCGTGCTCTCAGCTGCGGCGGCCGATATCTCCGGCATCAATTATGAGGATATTGACGGATGTGCGCACGTGCCGCTGTCGGACGAAAGCATGAAGGAGCAGCTCCTCACAAGCTACCAGAGAGAACTGATGGCGCTCAGCGCAGACACACAGCGACACGAGGATCCAATCGCCTGCATCCAGTTCAAGTCGCACGAATTTCAGGCAATGGCAGATGCCATTCGTGCAAAGGACGCTGACATAGATTCCTTCAACCGTGTGCAGTACTATCCTGTCTATCCCTCCTTCCAGGAGACTCTGGTCCTCCTCGAGCGCTGCGGTGTAAATCTTAATCCGCAGCTCAGCGTGGATGCTATCGCCTCCATCACACTGGAGGACAACCGCAGCGATGAAACAGTGGTTGAGTACGGACCCTCCGACACTCCGCAGGAGGCGGCGGACGCCGAGGCACCACGCGCGGCTGCCACCTCTGAGGATGAAGGTTTGGCAGACTCCGAGAGGAATGTAAGACCTAAAAATCTGATTGTTACGGATCCGGAACAGATTCAGGAGATACTGGACAGTGCTGCCCTCTGGTCTCTGAACTGCACAAACAATCTGAACTCTAAATTCGGCGCGATCAGTATACGCATTGAGCTGAAGCAGGAGAGCAAGGCGCTGCGCCCCTACGGAGAGGCGCTCGGCTATGAGCTGAGCTTCCGCAGCAGAGAGCTGCCCGGCTTCGTAAAGAAGTACTTCCACATTACCTCTGACGATATAAACAGCTACGGCAACAATCAGTACTGATAGAGCTTCCCTTTACAGCATACAAACAGCGAGTCAGAACTCTGTATCATGCACAGCCCCCGGATATTTGATTTCATTTTCAGTATGAAAATCGGGGACAGTTCACAGATCAGAAATCTGACTCGCTGTATTTGTCTCTTCTACATTTGATATGATGGCGCAGTACTGTCTCCCCTCACAGAAGCTTCAGCTCTCCCGCTCCCTCACAGTGTGCATCAATCCAGGCCACTGCAGCATCCAGTCCCTCGGCAGTATATGGGAAGTCCTGAAATTCCTTCTCCTCCTGCGTTTCGCTGAAGGCAAAGGGGCCGGGCCAGACGTAGGCGCGAAGACTGTGCACTTCCCGCTTATCAACCGGCGTCCAGTGTACATTTTCCAGCGGTTCTATACCCAATCTGTAGCAGACAGAGCGATAACTTCCGTAAAAAGCTTCTCCGTACTCATAATGCTCCAGACTGTAAAAAAAACTGCGATCAATGACCATAGTGTCTATCTGTACCCTCCCTCACTTTTGCGGTATACTTATGCTGCAATGAGCAACAAGGCAGGTTGTCGTAGTCTATTCATTATTCTGATGAGAAAGGAATCCGGCATGAAATCTATCCAGCTGTATCTGAGTCCGAATCAGGGTAAAAAACTGATCGCAGATGCTCTCGCTTCACGTGAGGATATCCTCGCTGCTGCGAGAGAACACACAGTCGTCGTTATCATGGGAACAACGAACAGCTATCTCGCTGAAGCCCTCTGCGAAAAGCTGGGACTGGAGGGCATCGATAAGGGAAGCTTCCACCGCGGCATTCTTCGGCCGGCAAGTCCGGCCATCAGAGCCGCCCAGAAATATGATCTCATCATTCGAAAGGGAGAACTGCTTCCTGAAAAAACCATCTTTGATATCTCCGACGAGCTGGGGCCGGACGACCTAATCTTTAAGGGTGCAAATGCAGTCCATCTTGAGACAGATACCGCCGGCATTCTCATAGGACACCCACAGGGAGGCACTATCATCCCGATTGAAGCTGCTGTCATCGGTAAGCGCGCGACGCTCATACATCCCGTCAGTGTTGAGAAGCGCGTGCCTCTTCCGATCGGTGAAATCGCCGACTTTGTAAATGCCCCTCAGGCTACAGGCCTGCGCATCTATCCCAGTACCGGAACCCCCTATACGGAACTGGATGCCTTTCCCGAACTCTTTGATGTTGATGCAGAGATCATGGCTGCGGGCGGTCTCTGCGGCTACGAGGGCGGCTGTCTCTACTATTGTGAGGGTGAGGACGCGGATATTGACACCCTCTCCGCTTACTCTGAGCAGCTGAAACAGCTTCCTGCGCTGGAGCTCTGAGCACTCGCGCACTGTTTCTTTCTCTGCAGATCAACCACACACATCTGCCATATCTGTTTCTATCCGCGCCCAATCAGTGAGCAATGCTGCTGCGGGCGCGGACAGACAAAAAACCAATCTTACAGGAGCTCCTCTTCCTCTGCCATCTCCATCTCTCCGTCCTCATCATCAGAAAGCATGAGCTCCGGTACAAGATAGTCGTAGGAGTGATGCTCCGGCACAGACATGACCTCCAGAATTTCCTCAATGTAGTCCGGCTCCGCTCCCTCGCAGAAGAAAATATCTGCAGCGGTCAGCTCCCGGAAGTCCTCCGGCTCTGCCTCCTCCGGAATTTCATCATAAAAAGCCCCGTCATCTCCCTCATAGCAAGCATAAATATCTACCAGCGGCAGCTGTTCCACATCGCGGCACGCGCCGCTCACAAGATCCTCACAGCTCTCCTCCCAGTCATCGCTCATCAGTCTGACACAGGCCGCCGCAGAGAGCTCTGAGGCGTAGCAGACATCTATTTCCGCCTCCTGCCCCAGGGACATTCCGATAGCTGCAATTATGAGCTCCCGCACCTCTCGATCTGCGAGCGCCCTTCCGAGTCCTTCCTCCGCCTCTGCAATCATAAAATCTCTTCTCGCATCTTCGAAGAAGATATTGGCCACGTCTACCTGTGCCTTTCTGTACAGACCATAGGGAATGAGCTTGGATACCATGGCATCCAGATCAATGCTTTTCTCTCCTCTCACTTCCTCTGCTAGCTCGGCACTTGCCTGTGAAAGATCAAATCTGCTCTCCATCATTCCTCCTTTATCTTCGGCAGTTTATCCTGCCAAGCTCCGTAATTACTGCATCCATACAAAGATCATGCTCCTCCATAGGGACTGCCTCTTCCATCACCCTGCTGCGAACCAGTATAGCCCGGAAGGCTGAGGTCTTTTCAAGATAGCGATCATAAAAACCTCCGCCGTAACCCAGCCGCTCGCCGCGCGCTGTACAGGTCACACAGGGAACCAGTACCAGTTGGAGTTCCTCCGGCTCTACAAGTGTACAGCTGGTCGGCGGTTCAAGTATCCCCATCATGCCCGGCTCCAGCACGGAGAGCGTATGGATCTCATAGGCGTTCATGACACCCCGTCCCACACAGCGGGGCACTGCCACGCGTTTTCCGTCCGCTAACATACGGGTGATAATCGGCTTTGTATCTATTTCCTGATCCATTCCAACATAACAGAACACGGTTCCGGCTGCGCGGTACTCCGGCATGTCCGTCACCTGACGGAGTATTCCGGCATCTGCCTCTGTACAATAGGTTTCAGGCAGCGCATGAATCCGCTCCAGCACCTCCTTCCGGAGCTTCTTCTTTTCTTCCTTCATCATAATAAACGCTTTCTCCTCATTCAATAGAGCACTCTTTTCTGTAAAGCAAACAGATGCGATTCATACAGCCCTTCCGCCGCATGAATCGCATCCAGTATAACATGAACCACTCTGTAAATCACAGCCCTTGCGAAGCTTATTTCCTCCATCTCCCCAATTCACAAAGCTTTACAGAAATCCAAAAAATCCCTTCTTTTTATACGGCTCCGCAGAAGCAGAAATATAGTGATAGCCTGTTTCGTTGATCAGCTGCTTCAGCAGCTCCGCATCTACGGCCCCCTCTGAAAGAAAGCTTGCTTCCCTTCTTCCATGCGAGGCGCTGACCTTCTTTGCGTCAGGAAATGCCTTTCTAATCGCATCGCACACATGTGCCTCACACATCCCGCAGGCCATGCCCTCTATTTTGATAATATTTTTAATCATATCTATCCGCTCCCATCCAAAGCCTGAATGTGAGGCTCAGGCAGCTCTCACTGCTTTATGCGGAAACGCTCCGGCACTTCCTGCATTTCCTCCGCCAGATGCGCACAATTTTTGCAGCCGCCCGCCGCGCAGCTGTGCCCCGCCTCAGCGCCTGCACTGCTCCCGCAAGATCCCCCACAGGCCTCACAGGAGCCATGGGACATGCTGTAGCGCAGCGCCAGCACAAAGAGAAGCAGCAGAAGCATAAAAACAAGGATTGTAGCTGTATTCATCATGAACTCTCCTTTTCAGCTCTGCACGCACCGCAGCTCTGACTCATGCCCTCGCATCGACGGCACTGATATTTGAGAGCTTCTCATACTTTGGTGCGGGTCTGAGGACAAAGAACATCACCATGAGCACCAGTGCAATGGCCACAGCTGTCCACAGGTTAAATCCATTTCCGCTTACAAACATTCCAATTTGATAGGTGCAGAGTGCCAGTCCGTATCCCACCCCCATCTGAAAGGCGAACGTAATCCATCCCCACTTGCTCTCTCCCATCTCTCGGAAGGCCGTCGCAATGGCCACAAGACAGGGCGCATCAAAAATATTGAAGAGCAGGAAACTCATACCAGCCAGCTTGCTTCCACCAAACATACGGAAGATTGCCGCTGCAACATCAACCTCCTCCTCACTGGCCGCATGTGCCAGCATACCGAGAGTCGCTGTGGCCTGCTCCTTTGCGAGCTCCGCAGTGACAGAAGCAACTGCTGCCTGCCAGCTTCCAAGTCCCAGAGGCGCAAAGAACACTGCCATGCCCTCGCCCAGATAACGCAGGATACTGGCATCCAGATCCCCGTCCAGATAATGCAAAGAAAAATCAAAGTTCATGAGGAACCAGAGAATCACACACACTGCGAAAATAATTGTACCGGCCTTGATAATGAAAGCCTTTGATCTCTCCCAGACATGAATCAGCACGCCCTTCGCAGAGGGAATGTGATAGGCCGGAAGCTCCATGACAAAGGGCGCCGGATCTCCTGCAAAGTAGTGCATCTTCTTCAGTGCGATACCACCAAGAATCACAATTGCGAGCCCAAGAAAATACATCCCCGGAGCTACAAACTGACTTCCCGGGAAGAAGACCAGGGTCATCATCGCAACGATCTCCATCTTCGCACCGCAGGGCAGGAAGGTCGAGAGGATAATCGTCATGCGGCGATCCTTCTCATTCTCGATTGTGCGGGACGCCATAATCGCCGGAACACCACAGCCCGTACCGATCAGCATCGGGATAAAGGACTTTCCGGAGAGACCAAATCTGCGGAACACGCGATCCATAATAAAGGCGACACGCGCCATATAGCCCGAGTCTTCAAGAATGGAGAGGCAGAGAAACAGCACCACCATCTGCGGCACGAAGCCAAGCACCGTACCAACTCCGCCAATAACGCCGTCCACAATCAGGCTCTGCAGCCATCCTGCCACACCGGCACTCTCCAGTGCCCCCGTGACAGCATTGGGAATCCAATCCCCAAAAAGAGTATCATTGGTCCAGTCTGTCATCGCGGTCCCTATTGTCGTGACAGATATGTAATAGACAAGCCACATGATAAAAGCAAAGATCGGAAGTGCCAGTACACGGTTCGTCACAATGCGATCTATCTTATCTGAAATAGTCAGCTCACCGCCCCGGCTCTTCTTTACCACAGAATCACCGACAACCTTCTGAATATAGAGATAACGCTGATTGGTGATAATGCTCTCCGCATCATCATCCATCTCCTTCTCGCAGTCCTGAATATGCTGCTCCAGATGTTCCTTCAGCTCTGCACCGAGCGCTATCTTCTCTATCGCCTTCTCATCGCGCTCAAAGATCTTGATTGCATACCAGCGCAGATTCACCGGATCCACTAGGGCTTGGATTGATTCCTCAATGTGTGCCAGCGCATGTTCAACACTGCCGGTGTAGGTATGTGGGAGTTTCGCATGGTTCTTCTGCTGCGCAACGGTAAGGCAGAGCTCTGCAGCCGCGGCGGTAGCCTCGCCCTTCAGCGCACTCATCTCTACAACCGGACATCCCAGTTCCTCACCGAGCTTCTGAAGATCAATTTTGTCACCATTCTTTTTAACAAGATCCATCATGTTGACTGCGAGCACCATGGGCAGTCCGATCTCAAGCAGCTGTGTGGTGAGGTAAAGATTTCGCTCGATATTGGTTCCGTCCACGATATTCAAAATCACATCCGGCTTATCCTCTACCAGATAATTCCGGGATACCAGTTCTTCCATGGTGTAGGGGCTCAGGGAGTATATACCGGGGAGATCCTGAATAATGACATCCTTATGTTTCTTCAGTCTTCCCTCTTTCTTCTCCACTGTGACACCAGGCCAGTTTCCCACATACTGAGAACTACCGGTCAAATCATTGAAAAGTGTTGTCTTTCCACAGTTTGGATTGCCTGCAAGTGCTATCTTGATTCTCATTTCTACCTCCGTATCACTCCATCTCCAGTATATCCGCGTCCTCTTTTCTAAGAGACAGCTCATAGCCACGCACTGTGATCTCCACCGGATCTCCCAGCGGAGCTACTTTACGGACATAAATCTGAATTCCCTTTGTAATCCCCATATCCATGATGCGGCGCTTCAGCGCACCGCTTCCGTGAATTTTAACCACCGTAGCAGTGCTTCCAACCGGAATATCTCTGAGTGTCTTCATCCTCTCTCCCCTCCTGACTCTGTCTGTTCAAATATACAGCGCCGCCGCTCACGCAGGCTGCACCATAATTTTCTCTGCCATCTGACTTGTAATCGCCAGCCTGGAATCCTTGATATTTACAATAATATTCCCCTGATGGGACGAAATCACCGTGACGCGACTGCCCGCAACAAAACCGAGATCCTCCAGATGCTTCTTTCCCTCTGCGTTTCCTCCGACTCTGATCACAGTCACAATATCTCCATTAGCGGATAATGAAAGCGGCAGCATGAATTCCTCCTGCTCTGCAAGCAACATTAACTTCCGTTACTTTGCGCAAAGTATTATTAGAACTTTCTAATTACGCATAAGAGTCTAGCCTTCGCAAACCAATTTGTCAATGGCCAATCTATATTTAATACAACAAACCCAGACCTGAGAACAGCTCTCAGGCCTGAGTGATCAGAAAAACTATTTTTTAATTCAGAACAAAAATCGAGGTTTTTCTATAAAAGAATGGAAGCACTCAGGCAAGTGCTGCACCAAGGCTTCTGCACTCCTCCAGCGCAGCATCATCCGGCGCCTCCTGGCACATCGCGCTCGGGCAGGCGAGAACCGCTCCATCCTCCTGGCAGCGCGCTTCCCAGTCGGTCATCCATGCACCGCCGCCCCAGCCCCAAGAGCCAAAGAGCGCAATCTTCTTCCCACTGAGAGAGCCCTCAACTGCTGTGAACATAGGCTCGAACTCCGTCTCCTCCAGAACCTCCGCTCCCATAGATGGGCAGCCAAATGCGATTGCGTCAAACTCTGCGACCATATCCGCCGTAAAATCGTTCGGCCCATAGACAGAGACATCCGCCCCCTGCTTTCTTGCACCTTCCTCGACAGCCTCTGCCATAGCCTGTGTGTTCCCGGTTCCGCTCCAAAATACCACTGCTACCTTACTCATAATGTTCTAATCCCTTTCTACTCTTTTCTTCTATATGATTCGGAGGCTTCCAGCGCTCCGCACATAGCTCTTTTACAGCTTTATTTCTGAACTTCTCTTCCGTTCTCTCTGCCGCTTCTGTCCGTCTGTACGATCAGCTGAGAGAGCGGACTTCCTCTTCGTACGCAATCCGCGTATACCCTTGTGCACTTCCTGTATTTCTGAAAGGTCTTCTCCGCTCGCTCTACATCGCCATATACCTTCCAGTAACCAATGCATTTGCAGCCGCGGCGTGAGTCGCGCATGAACCCCCGCACATCTTCCGGCGGATAGCCCAGAAAGAGACCGATCTCATGCGGAAATGTCTCCCGCTTCTTCATCTGCCGCTCCAGCTCTGCCACGCAGCGGTTGGTACTCCCGCAGGAATATCCCAGCTCGCGAAGTATCTCCTCCGCTTCCTTCTGTTCCAAATCACGCTTAAGATAATCCGGACGATACAGATAAATCAGAACAAAGCGCTCTGTGTAGCGAACCGGAATTGCCCGAAGCCCTTTAAGGGCAAGCGTTCTGTTCAGATCACGTATCTCCCGGTTTATCTCAGCCCTGTCACTGTATTCCACTGGAAACAGACTCCCTGTTTTCAGCCCGGCAAGCGTCGGCGAACAGCGCTCCACTATAAACTGATCTGACATATCAGGCGACATGCTCCGCCAGAATTTCCTTGAGTGAGGCCATAGAACTCGTGTGTGAGCGCACAACTCTTGTGGAATCCCCAGCATTGTTCAACGCATACTGAACCATCTTATGCGATACCGTGTGCGTAAAGAGAATCATGAGATCCGGCTTGCCAATTCTGTCCCGCATTCCTCCCTTAAACTTACAGAAAACCTTCGCCTTGCAGCCATGCTTTGAGCAGAGCTCGCAATACTGGCGCTCCATACATTCGTTTCCTCCGATTATCACTACGCTCATCGTGTTTACCTCCCGGTGTCGATCTGTGATGGTTAGCATTTTCTAACTATTTCAAGGTAAAAAATGCCTGAAGGAGTTTTGTCAGGCATAAACATAATTAGTTCAAACTAACAATATAAAGATACCACATTTCTGTGTTCTGTCAAGTCCTCAGAGAAGATATTTATAATAATCTATATCTAAAATAAAGTCCATAAGGTGCCTCAATTCCTTCGCCTCTCACTCATAAGAAAAGTTGCAGGACAAAGCATACAAAGCCTTTGCCTTGTCCTGAGCCTTTACATTCTACAGCCTTGAAGCGGAATTATAATCTGTTTCACTATTTACTTCAATTCCAGTTCTGTGTATTTGCTGAAAAAGGGACGTATTCTCTCTCTGATCACCGCGACTCCTCCAGCGCTCTCTGCCTCTATATTCATCGGCATCACCGGATCATGCAGAGACATTCTGAGCAGCAGCCACCCCTGCACCTCCTCATCTTGAAAAGCAATGCGAATCCCTTCATAATTAGGCTTGACAATATGGAAGCGGACATCCCGTTCCGCAAAGTTCCTGAAGGCATTCAGCACGTTTTCTCCATAGACTTTGAAATCTTCCGCCTTAATTTTAAAGCGAAGTTCAGCAGACTCCGCAGGCTGCCCAAGTCCTGCAATCAGACTGCTGATCTTTTTGTTCTCGCGCAGGAGCCGTGCCATGTGACAGATGATCTTCACCGCAATATAGGCCCCATCATCCGAAAAATGATTTTCACGAAATGCACCATGCCCCGAAGTCTCAATCGCAAGCTCACAGCACTCTCCACTGCGATTCAGCTCTATTCCCCGATCAATCACATTTTTATAGCCACGCTTGAAGCGCAGATGTTTAAGCCCCAGCCCATTCGTCAGAAAATCAGCGAGCTCATCAGAGGTGACAGAATCTGTAACAATCCAGGAACCCGGATGGTTCTCTGCAACAATAACGGCAAGCAATGCAATCAGAGTATTGCGATTCACCTCTGTCCCATCCTCAAACACCACTGCTGCGCGGTCACCATCACAGTCAAAAATAACCCCGAGATCCGCTCCCGCAGAGAGCACCATCTCTCTGGCGGCACGCATAGCCTCTCCATCCTCCGGATTTGGCACATGATTCGGGAAATGTCCGTCTGGTTCCAGATAAACACTGCCACTGATGTCCGCCCCCAGCGGCTTGAGAATCTCCGTTGCAAAGAAACCGGAGGCACCATTTCCAGCATCCACGACGATATGGAGCCCCGACAACGGGTGCAGGAAGTCCTCCGCCTGCACCTCCGCACAGATAATCTGCTTCATATGCGCGGCATAAATTGCTTTCATATCAAAAGTCTGCGCGGTAAATGCTCCGATCGGAAGTCGGGCCGCTGTCACCAGACAATCTGCATCTGCCTCTCCCCACCGCTCCGAAAGTTCCGCCGCAATCTGAAGAATTTCCTTAAGCTCTGTCGAAGAGAGCGCTCCGTTCTCTGTAAAAAACTTCATACCATTCCGATTGAATGGAAGATGGCTCGCAGTCAGCATGATCGCTCCATCAAAATGGCTTTCAGGAAGAAGTGTAGACTGAAACATCGCAGGGGTCGTAATCATCCCACAGTCAAAGACCTCTGATACAGACAGGCCATGAAAACACTCCTTTTTCATATCTCCTGCGGTAATTCGACTGTCGTGCCCCACCGCAATTCTAAGCTCAGAGCTCTCCTTGCCCAATTTGCACGCAAGAAAATCTGTAAACGCTCTTGCAATATACGCTGCCAGCTCAGGAGAGAAAGTACGTGCCTCCTTCTCCGTCTCGAGGACTACTCCACGCACATCATTTCCATTCTTTACTGCCTGAAAAAATCTCTCAAATTTCATTTTTCTTCCTCCGTCTGCATTCCTGAAGCTCTTATTTATCAGTATAATACAGCCCTTTCCCTTTTGCGACCCAAAAAGAAAGCCTAAAAAAAGTGACTGCTATCAAGCAATCACTTCCACTTTCTCACTTATAAAAAATATCACACCCTGAAAACCACACACAGAACATTTATCCCAATTCATCCGAAATCTAATCCCTGCTTCCGCAGTCTACCTTACATCTTCCGTTTCCTACCTCTACCTACTCGACCTTTTGGTTAAACCCTCGACCGATTAGTGACAGTCAGCTGAACGTATCGCTACGCTTACACCTCTGCCCTA